>NZ_JBIWAP010000041.1:0-87090 GCF_044760075.1 Kitasatospora sp. NPDC098663
ACCTGGGCCATCACCCCCACCACCACATAACGCAGGAGGGGCTGTCCCCAACCGGGACAGCCCCTCCACCAACAAGATCTTCAGGAGCCTTCTAGGAGCGTTCGGCGAGGCGCTCGAAGCGCAGGACGAGCCCGTCGAGCAGCGCTTCCAGGCCGGTCTCGAAGGCGCCCTCGTCCACCGTCCCGCGGTGCCCGGCCAGCCGGTGCGCCTCGCCGAGGTGCGGGTAGTCGGCCGCGTCGTACACCTCGGCGTCCGCGGGGAAGCCGGCCGCGAAGGAGGCCAGCGCCGAGCCGGTGACGAAGTAGCGCATCAGCGCGCCGATCCGGGTGGCCTGGCCGCGCGGCCAGCCGGCCTCGACCAGGTGGCCGAAGACCGCGTCGGCCAGGCGCAGCGCGTTCGGCCGGCGGCCCGGGCCCTGGGCAAGCACCGGCACGATGTTGGGGTGGGCGGCGAGGGCGGCGCGGTAGGAGCGGGCCCAGTCGCGCAGCGCGTCCGGCCAGGGCGTCGGCCGACCGCCGGACGAGCGGTCGGGAGTGCCGTCGGGAGTGCCGAACATCGACAAGTCGACCTCGCCGATCACGCTGTCCACCACCGCGTCCAGCAGTTCGTCCTTGGTCGCGACGTGGTTGTAGAGCGAGGGACCGCTGACCGACAGTTCGGTGGCGAGGCGGCGGGTGGAGAGGGCCGCCAGGCCCTCGGCGTCGATCAGCCGCAGAGCAGCGGCGACGATGCGCTCGCGGCTGAGCAGCGGGGTGCGCGGGCGGGCCATCGGGGTGCTGCCTCCGGTTCCTCCGGTCGGGTGGGGCGGGGACCGATTCCGGCAGGCGCCCCTTCCCAGCGCGGGCCGGCCGGGGCTACAGTCCCTCCATAAAACTTGCAGCGCTAGTTTAATGGATCTGGAGCCGCCGCCGTGAACCTGGAGCTGTCCGAGGAGCAGAGCGCCGTCCGGGACCTCGCCGCCTCCTTCACCGACCGCGAGATCGTTCCGCACGCCGCCGCGTGGGACCGCGCCGAGTCCGTCGACCGCGCGATCATCGGCAAACTGGCCGGACTCGGCTTCCTCGGCCTCACCATCCCCGAGGAGTACGGCGGCAGCGGCGGCGACCACCTCGCGTACTGCCTCGTCCTGGAGGAACTCGGCCGCGGCGACTCGGCCGTGCGCGGCATCGTCTCGGTCACGCTCGGCCTGGTCGCCAAGTCCGTCAACGGCCACGGGACTCAGGAGCAGAAGCGGCACTGGCTCCCCCGGCTCACCTCGGGCGAGTCGCTCGGCTGCTTCGCGCTCACCGAACCCGGCACCGGCTCCGACGCGGCCAACCTCAGCACCCGCGCCGTCCGGGACGGCGACGACTGGCTGATCAGCGGCGCCAAGATGTTCATCACCAACGGCACCTGGGCCGACGTCGCCCTGGTCTTCGCCCGCACCGGCGGCGACGACCCCGACCGGCAGGGCCACAAGGGCATCACCGCGTTCCTGGTGCCCACCGACCTGCCCGGCTTCACCCGCACCGAGATCCACGGCAAGCTCGGCCTGCGCGGCCAGGCCACCGCCGAACTCGCCCTCGACCGGGTCCGGGTGCCCGACAGCGCGCGGCTCGGCGAGGTCGACAAGGGGTTCCGGGTGGCGATGTCCGCGCTCGCCAAGGGCCGGATGTCGGTCGCGGCGGGCTGCGTCGGCATCGCCCGCGCCTGCCTGGAGGCCGCCGTCCGCTACGCCGGCGAGCGCGAGCAGTTCGGCCGCCCGATCGCCTCGCACCAGCTCGTCCAGGAACTGCTGGCCGGCATCGCCGTCGACGTCGAGGCCGCCCGGCTGCTCACCTGGAAGGTCGCCGACCACATCGAACGCGGCCTGCCGTTCGCCACCGAGTCCTCCGTCGCCAAGCTCTACGCGAGCGAGGCCGCCGTCCGGGCCGCCAACAACGCGCTCCAGGTGTTCGGCGGCTACGGCTTCATCGACGAGTACCCGGTCGGCAAGTACCTGCGCGACGCGCGGGTCATGACCCTCTACGAGGGCACCAGCCAGATCCACCAGTTGCTCATCGGCCGTGCCCTCACCGGGGTCAACGCCTTCTGAACAGCCCGTTTCATCGCATCCGAGCAACCAGGAAGGGTCCATCGGACCACCCGCATCACCCGGACCACCCGGACCGTCCCGACTGCTCGGACCACTCGGACACCACTCGGACCACTCGAATTCAACCGGATAGGAGCCCGACGACGTGCGTCCCGTCTACTTCACCGCAGCCCGCCGCACACCCATCGGCCGGCTGCGCGGAGCGCTCGCCACGGTCCGCCCGGACGACCTCTCGGCCACCGTGCTGCGCGCCCTGCTCGCCGACGTCCCCGCCCTCGACCCCGCCCGCATCGACGACGTCTACTGGGGCGCCGCCAACCAGGCCGGCGAGGACAACCGCAACGCCGCCCGGATGGCCGTCCTGCTGGCCGGCCTGCCGGAGACCGTCCCCGGCGCCACCGTCAACCGGCTCTGCGCCTCCGGGCTGGAGGCCGTCACCCTCGCCGCCCGGGCCATCGGCTCCGGCGAGGCCGACGTCGTCCTGGCCGGCGGCTGCGAGTCGATGACCCGCGCCCCCTTCGTCCTCCCCCGCCCCGACGAGGCCCTTCCGCACCGGATCGAGACCTACGACACCAGGCTCGGCTGGCGGCTCACCAACCCCCGGATGACCGACCTGCACGGCGTGCTCAGCATGGGCGAGACCGCCGAGGAGGTGGCCGGCCGGTACGGCATCGGCCGGGAACGCCAGGACGCCTTCGCGCTGCGCAGCCACCAACGGGCCGCCGCCGCCCGCAAGGACGGCCACTTCGACGCGGAACTGATCCCGGTCGAACGGCCCGACGGTGTGACGGTCGGCCAGGACGAGGGCATCCGCGAGGACACCAGCCTGGAGAAGCTCGCCCGCCTCAAGCCCGCCTTCCGCCCCGGCGGCACCGTCACGGCCGGCAACGCCTCGCCGATGAACGACGGCGCGGCCGGGCTGCTCCTGGTCGGCGAGGAGGCGCTGCGCGACCTCGGACTGCGGCCGCTCGGCCGGTACGTGGCCGGCGCCTCCGTCGGGGTGCACCCCGACGTGATGGGCATCGGCCCGGTGCCGGCCACCCGCAAGGTGCTCGGCCGGGCCGGCTGGTCGCTGGCCGACCTGGACACCGCCGAGCTCAACGAGGCCTTCGCCGCCCAGGCCCTGGCCTCCGCCGACGGCATCGGATTCACCCCCGAACAGGCCGACGAACTGGTCAACCCGAGCGGCGGGGCGATCGCGCTCGGCCACCCGCTGGGCGGCTCCGGCGCGCGCATCCTCACCACCCTGCTGCACCGGATGCGCCGCACCGACGCCCGGCGCGGCCTCGCCACCATGTGTGTGGGGGTCGGTCAGGGCACTGCCGTCCTCGTCGAGAACGTTGACTGAGTGCGCGCTCGCGTTCCGCGCTCGCCATCACGTCCGAGTTCACGTCAGAGTTCGAGTTCGCGTCCGAATTCAAGGGAGCACCGGGAATGACTGAAGTAGCCGCAGTGGCCGAAGTGACGGGCCTGGCGGGCAGGTTCGCGGGCAGGGTCGCCGTCGTGACCGGCGCCGCACAGGGCATCGGCGCGGCCACCGCCCACCGGCTCGCCCAGGAGGGCGCGACCGTCGCCGTCGTCGACCTCACCGCCGAACGGGCCGCCGGGACGGCCGCGGAGATCACCGCCAAGGGCGGCACCGCTCGGGCGTACGGCTGCGACGTGGCCGACTACGACGCCGTCGAGGCGGTGTTCGCGCAGGTCGCGGCGGACCTCGGCGGGGTGCACATCCTGGTGAACAACGCCGGGATCACCCGGGACAACCTGTTCTTCAAGATGCCGAAGGCCGACTGGGACGCGGTCCTGACCGTCAATCTGACCAGCGCGTACAACTGCAGCCACGTCGCGCAGAAGTACATGGTGGCGCAGAAGTACGGGAAGATCGTCTCGCTCAGCTCGCGCTCCGCCCTCGGCAACCGGGGACAGGCGAACTACGCGGCCGCCAAGGCCGGCATCCAGGGGCTCACCGCGACCCTCGCGATCGAGCTGGGGCCGTTCAACATCAACGTCAACGCCGTCGCCCCCGGGTACGTCGCCACCGCGATGACCGCCGCCACCGCCGAGCGGGTCGGCAGCACGGCCGAGGACCAGCAGGCGGAGGTCTCCGCCCGGACCCCGCTGCGCCGGGTGGGGCAGCCGGAGGAGATCGCGTCCGTGGTCGCCTTCCTGGCCAGCGAGGACGCCTCGTACGTCAGCGGGCAGACGCTGTACGTCAACGGCGGGGCGCGGTAGGTCTGGCCCGGGCGGGGACCTTCGAGGACCCTTCAGCATTAGTACGATAATACTGACGTGTCGTCACATGACCGTCCCGGGCGTGGGGTTACCTTCGCCTGGGACGGCCTTTACCTTTTCGCGTGGCCGAGCATGACCATGCCCTTGATCGGGCGACCCCACCAAATGACTATGGCATGATCATGCGGCAGTCGATGGGATGGCCGGACCGACCCGACCGGACCAGGTCGGGCCCTGCGCCCCAAGGAGTCCCATGGGCAGCCCCGCCCCCCTTCGCCGTGCCCTGGCTCTGCTCGCCGTCGGGGCCACCGCCCTCACGGCCGGCACCATCGCCGTCCCGGCGGTCGGCGCCGCGACCGCCGCCCCCGCGCACGACCTCACGGGCGTCCACGTCCGCCCCGCCTCCTTCGGGCACCACAACGCCCAGGGCCGCACCGCCCCGCTGACCACCACCCAGTGCGTCAGCCAGATCGGCATCCACTGCTACTCGCCGCTGCAGTACCGGAACGCCTACAACCTGAACCCGCTGTACCAGGAGGGCATCACCGGCAAGGGCCGCACGATCGTCATCGTCGACTCCTTCGGCTCGCCGACCATCCAGCACGACCTAGAGGTCTTCGACAAGCAGTGGGGCATCCAGGACACCAACGTCGAGGTGGTCAAGTGGGGCAACGTCCCCGCCTTCGACCCCAAGAACCCCGACCACACCGGCTGGGCCGGCGAGACCACGCTGGACGTCGAGTACGCCCACGCCATCGCCCCCGACGCGCACATCGTCCTGGTCGAGACCGGTGTCGCCGAGACCGAGGGCACCACCGGCCTGCCCGAGATGATGGACGCCGAGAAGGCCCTCATCAAGGCCGGCCGCGGCGACGTCATCTCGCAGAGCTTCGGCGCCACCGAGAACACCTTCCCCGGGTACGACAAGGGCGACTTCAAGTCGCTCACCGACCTGCGCTACGCCTTCCAGGCCGCCGCCGACCACAACGTCACCGTGCTCGCCGCCTCCGGCGACAACGGCGCCACCGACTCGCAGACCAACGGCACCGACCTGTACCCGTACAAGGTCAACTCCTGGCCGTCCTCCGACCCGCTGGTCACCTCCATCGGCGGCACCCAGCTCACCCTGGACGACAACGGCGCGCGCACCGCGCCCGACAAGGTGTGGCACGACAAGTCCGGCGCCGGCGGCGGTGGCGTCTCCGGCATCTTCGAGCGCCCGTGGTACCAGGCCGGCGTCGCCAACGTCACCGGCAACCACCGCGGCACGCCCGACATCAGCATGAGCGCGGCCGTCGACGGCGGCGCCTGGACCTACGAGTCCTACGACCCGACCTCCGTCGGCTGGCACCTCACCGGCGGTACCAGCGAGGCCACCCCGCTGTTCTCCGGCGTCGTCGCCCTCGCCGACCAGCTCGCCGGCCACCGCCTCGGCCAGCTCAACTGGCGCCTGTACGGGCTCAACCTGCTCCCGAGCGCGTGGAGCGGCATCACGGACGTGAAGGAGGGCGACAACTCCTGGGGCGGCGTCACCGGCTACACCGCCACCGAGGGCTACGACCTCTCCAGCGGCCTCGGCACCATCGACGGCGCGAAGTTCGTCCACGCCATCGCCGGTCGCTGACGGGCCTCAGTGAGTAGCAGGTAACAACTGACAGCGAACAGATAACAGATTTCGAAATCTGTTATCTGTTCGCTGTTATCTGTTATCTGTCCGCTGTCATCTGTTCGCGGCCAGGTGCCGGTCGTCCGGCCCAGCCGCGCGCGGCGCGAAGGGTCAGACGCGGTCCGCCGGAGCGGAGGCAGGCGTCGCGGCGGGCTCCGGGGCGGCGGCCAGTTGGGCGAGGTAGCGCTCGGCGGCGCGGAGCTTGCGGCCGTCGGGGCCCGGGAGGTAGGCGCGGAGCTCGATGATCTCCGGGGCGATCCGAAGGGCCGCCGCACGGTCGGGGACCGAACGCCAGCAGGCCTCGGCGTTGGTGGCCGCCTGCTGGGTCTCCGGGTGGTCCGGCCCCTGCGAACCGAGCAGCGTCAGGGCCACCTCGCGGTAGATGTCCGCGGCCTCGGCCGGCCGGCCCGCGAGACGGCACACGTGTGCCCGGACCTGGCGCACCTGAAGGACCGGTTCGGAGACGGCGCCGTGCTCGGCGATCGCCTCCAGTTCGAGGGCGAAGGCGAGTTCGGTGGCGGCCTCGTGCTCGCCGGCGTCCGCGCTGCGGACGATCCGGCCGATGGCCTCCCGGTAGTCGGCACGCGGCTGACCGGACACCGGAGCGTCGACGGGTACCGCATCGGCAGGTACCTCGTCCGCCGGTACCGCGTCGGCGGGGGCCTCGTCGTCGGTCGGGGCCGTGTCGTCCGCCGCCTCCGCCGTCGGCGCCGCGTCGGCGGGGGCCTCGTCAACGGGAGGGGCCTGCGTCGGGACGGCGTCCTGCGGTTCCGGCGTCAGCGTGCCGGCGTCCGCCGGTGTCTGACCCGGCTCCCGCTCGGACTCCAACTCCGGCTCCAACTCCGGCTGCTGGGACTTGGCCAGCGTCACGCCCGCGGACGCCTCGACGGCTTCGGGTGCAGCGTCCGCCGGAGCGGGCTTGTGTAGGGTCACGCCGGCCGGACCGGCCGGCTGCCCCTTCAGCAGGCTGACCGGGCGGGCCGGCCTCGGCGGGGTGGGCGGCACGCCGACCTTGACCAGGCTCACCGGACCGGCCTCGGCCGCGGGAGCCGGGGAGGCCGACGGCGACGGAGCCGTGGGCGCCACGGGCGGTTCGACGACGGCGTCCTGTGACTCCGCCCGGCCCGGCGCCAGCGGCACCGACAACGCGGGCGGCCCGGACGACACCACATCGGCACGCACGGCATCGACCGGCACCGCATCTACCGGCACTGCATCGACCGGCGGCACCGTGTCAGCCGGCGTCGCGTCGGCCGGCGTCGACACCTCGGCCGGCGGACCGTCGCCACGGCGGGCGGTGTTGCGGAAGACCGGGCGGTCCGGGGCGTGCGTGGCCAGGATGACGACATCCGGCCGCAGCACCGAGTACACCTGCTGCCGCAGTTGCTCGGGCGCGAGCACGTCGCCCGCTCCGGGGCGGCCGCCGTGCAGCGCCTCGATCAGGGCGCGGGTGAAGGTGCCGATCTGCTCCGGGTCCGGGCTGACGACCGCCCAGAGCGGGATGCCCTCGCTGAGCGGCGAGGCGGCGCCCTGGAGGTACGGCCAGGCGTTCTGGTCGGCGCTGAGGTCGGCGACGACGAGGGTCTGCCACTCGGCCGGGCGGTGGCTCAGCTCGGCGGCGACGGCCTGCCAGGGCAGGCCGTCCTGCTTGGAGTCGCGCAGGGTGAGCTGGAGCTGTCCGCCGCGCTTGTCGGCGACCACGTGACCGCCCAAGTGGACGAGCAGCGGCCCCGGATGGCGGGACGCGGCGCGCAGGTGGGCGAGGACGGTGTGCGGGTCGCTGGCGCCGGGGAGGTGGACGGCGTCCACCGCGTCCGCGGCAAGCAGCACCTGCGGTGAGACGGCCGCGAGCATCGCGGACAGCACCGACGCCTGGGCAGGGCCGCCCCGACCCCAGGCACGGCGCCCGGAGTTGCCGTAACCGCCTTCGACGACCAGGATCCGTCCGCGCGGCGCCGCCCCCAGTCCGCCCGCACCGGAGGCACTCACGGCCGGGGCCGGGAAGGGCGGCGGCGTGGCCGCGGACGGCGGCGCGCCCACGGCGGCCATGCCGGTGAGGGTCCATCCGGTGGGCGCGGTCGGCGGCGGGCCCGGCACCGCGGCCGGAGCCGTCGGAGCCGACGGCGGGGCGGCCGGAGCGGACGGCGGGAGCGGGGGCACGGGCGGCGGCTCGTAGAGCGCGGCGGGCCCGGGCGGGTGCTCCTCGGCCGGGGTGCGCGGCGGCGGTACGGCGTCCCAGGGGCCCGAGTCCGCTGCCGGTTCGGGGCCTCCGGGGACAGCTGTCGTCTCCGCCATCTTCTGGTCACCGCCCACCCCGCCGCTCCGCGGCGTCTGATGCCCTTGCTGGGTGGTGCCTACCACCACTCCCGTCGCGCCACCCTACGAGATCCCGGCACACCCGATCCAGGCCGGGTCTCCGATCGGCGCGCCACGCGGCCCGCTGTCGCGCCGTCATGGCAGGCCCCGGTACAGCTCTCCTGTTCCCTGAGGTGCAAGGGGCCGCGACCCCTATCCACCTCGGACCCGCAACGGGTTCTCAGGGCATCGCCTTCCGCTCCGGAACCCCCCAGGGACCGGTGGAAGGTTCTTGGCCGTGGTGCGGGACTGGAGCCATGAGGTCCACTGGCCGCGCCACTGGCGGCGGCACCGCCCCGTCCGCCGCCGATGCGGCGGCCTGGCCGATCAGCAGCTCGACCCGGTCGAGTGCGGCCTGCGTGGACTCGACCAGGTCGGTGTCCCCCTTGGCGATCCGCAGGCGCAGCGCTTCTTGGAGATGGGTGTGGGCATCCGCGAGGTCGCCGCGTTCCATGAGGTGCTTGCCGGTGTGCTGGAGCGCGAAGTCCACGAGTTCCGGGTGCTGGCTTCGCGCGGTGTTCAGCGCGCCGCGGTAGAGCGCGTCCGCGCCCTGGACGTCCCCGGCGTAGCGGTGCGCGTCGGCCAGGTTGAGCCCGGTGGCGACGACGGCCCGGGTGTTGCCAAGCGCTGCGGCGAGGTCGAGCGACCGCCGGAGGTTCCTACGGGCCTCCTCGTGGTGGCCCAGGCACATCTGACCGATGCCGATCCACCTGGTCAGGACCCGAGTACGAGCGGGGTCGGCCTCCCCGGGCAAGCCCTGCAATTCCTCGTTGAGTCGGCCGACCGCAGTGGTCAGCTCGTTGCGGTCGGCGGGGACCATTCGAAGGCCCTCGTCCTGGTCGATGAGGTGCTGGAGCACTGGACTTTCCCTCGTCTGGTTCTGCTCGGCGTGGCACTACAGCTGCCCGGTCACCCCGAGGGGCGGCCGGGCAGCGGCATGCAGGGGACGTCAGGAACCGGCCAGCAGATCGCGGAGCAGGGCGACGGTGTCGGCGTCGAGGTCACGGCCGGTGCGGCGGCTGAGCGCGTCGAGACGGTTGACGGCGCGCAGGAGTTGGTCGCGGGCGCCGGCCGAGGCGTAGGCGTAGAAGAGGTCCCGGTGCAGGAGTTCGACGTCCGGGGCGACGGCGAGGCCGCGGAAGACGGCGGCCTCGGCGCTGCGGTGGTCGCCGTACTGCAGGCGGCGGGCGGCCAGTTCGTGGGCGGTGTCGACGATCGCCGCGATCATGTCCTGGCGTTCGGCCTCGGCCCAGCCGTAGGAGGCGGGCGGGGCCTCGGCGAACGGGGCGCCGCGCACCAGGGCCAGGGCGTGGGCGAGGGCGGCGTCGGCGGTGGCGCTGGTGCTGCGCATGCCGCGCCGGTAGAGGCTGCGGAACTCGTCCCAGTCGCAGGTGACGACGGGGGTGAAGGAGTAGCCGTCGGTGGTGTCGGTCGGCAGGAAGGCGCGGCCCTCGGGCGAGGTGCCGAACCAGGCGGCCAGGTCGGCGAGTTTGCCGGGGAGCGGGCTCTTGGCGTCGGCCGCGGTGGGGTGCGGGTCGAGGTGGGCGGCGCCGGGGTGGAGGTCGTGGTCGAGGGCGTGGTGGTCGGCGCCGGGCCGCAGCGCGAGGTAGACGGCGAGTTCGGTGAGCCGGGACAGCGCGCCGGGTTCGGCGGTACCGAGGGCTCCGGCGACGTCGACCGGGCCGAGCAGGCGGATCCGGGGGGCGTTGCGGGCGGCGTGGGCCTCCGGGGAGCGCAGGATGGCGAGCAGGTCGTCGCTGTCGCTGCGCCCGGGGGTGGTCTGGGCGACCGGGGCGGCGGGGCCGGGCTCGGCGTAGGAATCGGCCTGGGAACCGGCCTGGGAACCGGCTTCGGCCAGGGCCTCGGCTTCGGTACCGGGCACGAGGTCGGGCGAGGGCTCCGGCCGGGACGGGACGCGCGGGTCGACGCCGGAGGGCGCGGGCGCGGGCTGGTGGACCGGGGCCGGCTCGACGGGCTGGACGGGCTGGACGGCGGGCACGGACGGCACGGGCTGGACGGACGGCACTGCGAGGACGGCCGCGGGGGCTTGCTGCGGTGCCTCCGCCGCATCCCCCGCCACCGCGTCCGGGCGGCGCAGGTCCCGGGTGGCCTCGTCCGCGGCCTCGTCAACGACCTGACCGACCACGAGCTCTTCCTCGGTCCCGATCCCACTCCCGGTACCGATCCCGGTCCCGGCTCCGGTCCCGGCCTCGGCCTCGGCGGAGGCGGCCTGCCGCCCCTGCCCGTTGACCGCGTACCGCCCCGGCGCGGCCGGAGGGGCCGGCACCGGCGTCGCCGGGTCGGTGCCCGCGAACGGGCTGGCGCCGGTGCCGATGACCCGGGCGAGCAGCCGGGGCCCGGCGGCCGTGTCCGTACCGCCCTGCGCGCCGGCCGCGGGGGCCCCGACGGCGGCCAGTACGGGTACGGCGGCGGGCAGTTCGGCCGTGTCGGCGTCGTCGTCGTCCGCGTCGGGGTCGAGGCCGGGACCGTCCAGGGTCCAGGCGGGGGCCGGGTGTTGGGTGAGGTCGTCGGCGGCGCGGAGCAGTTCGGCGACCTGGTCGTACTGCCGGTCGCTGAGCCGCTGGAGTTCGACGGTGAGGTGCAGGCCGGGGATGGCCGCCTGGCCGGTGGCCGGGAGGGTCCAGCGGGCGACCGGGCCGGTGCCGCGTTCGGGGGCGCGGGTGATGACGGCGACGCAGGTGCGCGGCCGGGCGTCGAGCAGTCGGCCGAGTTCGGCGGGGACCTCGCCGCCGGGCTGCTGGGCGCAGAGCACGATCTCGGGGGTCCAGGACTCGTCGGCCTGGCCCCGGCTGCGGGCGTCGCGCGGGCTGGCGGCCTCGGCGGCGACCAGGGTGGCCCGGGCCTTGGCGGTGCGCGGGCCGAGGGCGGCGAGCGCGGCCTCCAGGGTGGGGTGGCGGTGGATGCGTTCGGCGGCCGGGCCGCTGATCGGCACCTCCTCGGCAAGGTCGACCAGGTGCAGGTGGAGCCGGTCGGCGAGCGGGCTGTGCGCGAGTTCGACGGCGAGGGTGCGCAGGATGTCGCGGGCGTCGTCGGGGTGGCCGGAGAGGTGGAGCAGCCGGACGGCCTCCAGGTCGGCGAGGACGACCGAGCCGTCGGGCGAGGTGCCGAGGGTGACCAGGGCGGGGTAGGGCGCGGCGGTCTTGCGGGCCTGGGCGGCGCTGAGCAGGTCGCCGGAGTCGAGGCTGCACCACCAGACGTTGGCGGCGTGCGCGGCGCGGAACGGCGCGATCGGGGTGGCCGGGCCGGAGAGGTGCAGTTCGATGGTGTGGCCGGGGGTGATCCGGGCGGCGACGATGGCGGGCAGGCGCTTGCCGCCGCGCACGGTGTTGCGGGCCATGGTGCGCAGGGCGCGGTCGAGCAGGTCGAGGCCGGCGTCGTCCTGACGGGCCCTGAGCTCGTTCTCGAAGGCGGCGGCCTCGGCGTCGGGCATGGTGATGCGGTGCCGGGGGCGGCGGGCGCGCAGTTGGGTGCCGCGCTTGTGGGCGACGGTGCCGACCATGACGGCGGCGAGCAGGACACCGACGGTGGAGGCGGTGAGGGCGATGGAGTAGTCGTCGCCGGCCGACGGTTCGGCGTGCGCGGCGGGTGCGGGCGCGTGGGTGGGTGCGTGGGTGGGCGCCGGGGTGGCGGGCTGGGACGCGGCCGGGGCCGGCGCGGCCTGGGTCGGCGCGGGGGCGGGGGTGGCGGGCGCCTGGTCGGCCGGCGGCTGGCCGGTCGACGGCGTCGGCTGCGGCGCCGGAGCGGGCGCGGACGAGGGAGCAGGCGCGGGAGCGGCCGCCCCCGGCACCGTGAGCACCATCCCGGGCACCAGTACGTCCGGATCGGTCAGCCGTTCCCCGTCCGGTGCCTGGGCGCCCTTGTTCGCCTCGAACAGCTTCGGCCAGGCCTCGGCGTCCCCCAACTCCTTCTGGGCGATGGCGGACAGGCTGTCCCCGCCCTGGACGGTGACCGTCGCGTGCCCGCCCGCACCCGGCTCCGTCCCGGCCTGCGGCACCTGGGCCGACCCGGCACCGGGAGCAGGGGCGGGCGCGGGCTCGGACGAGGGAGCAGGCGCAGGAGCAGGCGCCGACCCGTCCGCCTTCGCGTCCCCCGGCATCAGCAGCGCCCACCCCGGCTGGATCGGCCGGTCGGCGTCGAAGCGGGTGCCGGAATCGTCCATCACCCGGCCGTCGTTGAGCTTGGCGATGTCCACCCACCGTTCGCCGGAGCCCAGTTGGCGTTCGGCGATGGACCACAGGCTGTCGGCGGGCCGGCTGTCCCGCACGGTGTACGTGGGGTTCTGCTCGGCGGCGGGCGCCAGGGCGGGCGCGGCCTGCGCGGCGGGCAGGGCGGCGCGCTGCACGCCGGCCGCCAACTGCGCCGGGGCGGTGGCGGTGTGGGCCGGGGTGGCGGCGAAGGCCGAGCCGGCGACCGGCATCAGCGCGAACACCGAGCCGACCAGGCCGGCCGCCATCCGCTGGCTCCAGCCGAAGGCGGGGATGCGGCGGGCGATCCGGCCGCGCAGTTGCGCGGGGATCTCCAGCAGCACGGAGAACGCGAAGCAGGCCCAGGCGAGCCAGCCGACCACGACCAGCAGCCAGAGGAACAGCCGGCCGTCGTCCGGGCCGGTGAGCGCCTGGCCGACGCCCTCCGGCGCGACGTCGCCCATCGCGGCGACCGCGCGGGTGCCGTAGAGCAGCAGCGCGGGGACACCGAGCAGCAGGGCGAGCAGGGTGACCAGCGCGGCGAGCGCGGTGATCAGGGCCGCGCCGCGGCCCCGCCCGCGCGGTGGGCGGGGCGCCGGGGCGGCGGGGCGGCCCGCGGCCCGGTGTCCGGTGTGGGCCCGGCCGTTGGCGCCCCGGGCCTGGTCCTTGGCCCCGGGGCTCCGGCCCTTGGCGGTTCGAGCCCGGCCCGGGGCGGTTCGGGCCTGGTCCTTGGCACGTGGCGCGGCCATCAGTCGGTCTCCGCTTTCTCGACTCCGTGGACGAGGGTCGCACTGCCCTTGCCCGTTACCTTCCGCTCCCCGAGCGCGCCCAGCAGGACGGGCCGGTAGTCGGCCCGCACGGTGACGGTGACGACCTTGCCGTCGCCGGAGAACTCGACCTCGCCGGCCTGAAGGCCGTACAGGGCCAGGTAGGCGTCGGCGGCCTGCCGGACGTAGTCCTGCTGGACCCTGAAGCCCTTTCCCTGGAGGACGGCGGCCTGGTCGAGCTGCTGTCCGCCGACCCGTGCGGCCTCCTGGGCGTAGGCGTCGGTGCGTTCGGCGACCCGCAACCGGCCGCCGGCGTCGATCACCAGGGCGATGACGAGCACGACGTAGGCCGCGCAGATCGCCACGAAGAGGGCGACCGCGCCCCGGTCGGAGCGGCGCCGGCGCCGCGCCCTGACAGGCACTTCCATCCCCCCTGCCCCTCCCGCCCCTCGTCCTCGCCACCGGCCCCCACCGGGCGCCGGCCGGTTCCGTCGCGTCATCCCCCGTGCGCTCTCCGCTTGCGTCTCCCCCGCGCGGGCCGTCCCCAATCCCCCGTCGCGGCCCGTGTCCCGCCGGGTGCCGCCCCGGGTCGTCATGTGCCCCGGTAGCGGTCCACCACGGAGGTGAACTCGCCGACGAGGTGCTTCGTCACGGGTACGCCGGACGGTCCGCCGAGCAGGTCCGCCAGTTCGACGTCGCACACCACGGTGACCTTGACGGTCGTGACGGCGCCGCCGGGCAGGTCCAGTTGGCCGGGCACGACCTGGACGTTCCCGTTGCGGCAGGAGACGCCCTGCTGGCGCAGCGTCGCGAGGGCCGAGTCCCGGCCCGGCTGCGTCATCCCGTCGACGCTGCGCTGCAGCGAGGCGGTGCGGGCGCCGGCCCGGGCGGCGGCCTCGACCGTACCGGCCGTGGTCTGCACCCGCCCGGCGGCGATGGCCACCAGGACCAGCCCGACCACCGGGGGCACGACGATCGCCGCCTCGATGGCGACCGCGCCGCCGTCGCTCCGCCGGACCGGCCACCACCGGGGCCGGCGCGCGGCGCGGGGCACGGAACGGCCCTCGGCGCGGAGCGCCGCCCACCGATCGGCCCGGGTGGGCCGTCTCACGGCGCCACCGCCACCGGCGGGACGAAGCGCTCGCGCGGCGCCTCGGCGAACTGCCTCAGGGCGGGCGCCGACAGCCCGGGTATCAGCAGCGGCGGGCGCACCGCCACCGTCACCCGGACCACTTCGGGCGTGCTGCCGTCGGTCGTCACCGTGTACGAGTGCACGCCCTGCCGGTCGAGGAAGTCCCTGGCCTGCCGGCGCGCCGCCTCGTTCTTCACCTCGTCCGTCGCGTTGCCCTGGATCCGGCCGGCGTCCACGCCCTCGCGGGCGGCCGTGAGCGCGAGCTGGCGGTCGTACCAGAGCAGCGCGGCCTGGACGACGAGCATCAGGAGCACCAGGACGACCGGGAAGACGATGGCGAGGCTCACGCTCATCGACCCCCGGTCGCCGCGGCGGCGAGGTCGGTACGTCACTTGGTGGCGCCTCCTGCGGCGGCGCCCGCACCCGGCATGTTCGGGTCCTGCTCGACCTTCTGCACGACCTTGTCCTTCAGCAGGTAGAGCGCGGTCGCGACGGCGCCCGCGACGAAGACCAACGCGATGATGGCGAGGGCGAGTTCGATGCTGATCGCACCGCGGTCGCCGCGCGCGCGGGCGGCCCGCAGCCGGCCGAGCCGCAGGGTGAACAGCAGCAGGGCGAACTGCACGGGCAGCAGGACGGGCCGGATCAGCCGGCCTGCCAGGTGGACGAGTCGGACGGTCATTCGGGTCTCCCGGGGGTGGAGTGCGGTGTGATGCCAGATGCCCTGCGAGGAGGGTCAGTTGAGCATCTGGTGGAGTGCGGGGAAGACGATCAGGACGGTCATCAGCAGGGTGAGGGCGGCTCCGGGTGCGACCATCCGCTCGCTGTCGGCGTTGGCGCGGGCGAGGTCCTCGGCGAGCAGCTCGCCGCGCAGGCCCTTGGCGCGCGCCCGCAGGGTGTCGTACACGGCGGCGCCGTCGGTGCCGGACAGCCGCATGATGTCCGCCACGTCCTGCAGCGGGCTGAGCCCCAACTCCTCGGCGAGCGCGTCGAGTCCGGCCCAGGGCGGGAGCCGGTCGGTGGCGGCGCGGTCGAGGGCGTCGCGGATGCGCCGGAACACGGTGCCTCGCCCGACCGCGGCGGCGCGGCGCAGCGCCTCTGCGGGCCCGCAGTCGGCGGCCCGCTCCAGGGCGACGAGTTCGAGGTAGGCGGCGATGCCGTGCAGGTACTCGGTGCGCGCCTCCTTGGCCTCGCCGCGCACGATGGCGTCGGGGACGAACCAGAGCAGGCCGGCCAGCAGCGGCCCGGCCAGCAGCGGCAGGGCGAAGGGCAGGCCGATGCCCATCAGCACGGCCATCGCGCCCAGGTAGGCGGGCAGCAGCAGGCCAATCGCGGCGAACAGCAGCTTGTGCACCATGAACCGGGCCGGGGCGCGGCCGATCAGGGCGAGTTCGCGGTGCGGCAGGGACACTCCGCGCAGGCCGATCGAGCGCTCGCCGATCCGGTCGTACCAGCTCGGCCGCTCGTCCGGGTCCGCGGCCCGCTCGGCGGGGGTGCGGTGCAGCCGGTCCAGGGCCTGGCGCAGGTCGGGCGGCGCGGGCCGCAGTTCGGCGATCAGCAGGGCGACGCCACCGGCGGCGACGGCCCCGGCCAGCACGGACCAGGGGGAGATCACCGGACCTCCCCGAGTTGCTGGAGCGCCTCGTCCTCACGCATCGGGGCGCGGCGCCCGGCCTTGCCGCGCCGGTCGGGCGCCAGCAGCCGGGGCACCGGCGGGTGCGAGGCGAGGGCGCGCATCCAGGCGATGATCGCGACGAACAGGGCGGCGACGACGGCGAGCACGATCTGCCCGAGCAGCGTGCCGTACGGCCGGGTGTACTCGGTGTTGAAGGAGCCGACCGTGACGACCAGCACGATGATGCCGACCAGCCAGCGGATGGTGGTGCGGTGCTTGGCCCGGTCGGCCTCGATGGCGCGGCGCTGACGGACCTCCTCGCGCACCGAGTCGGCCATGTCGGCCAGCGCCCGGGCCAGGCCGGGCCCGCTGTCGCCGGACCGCAGCACGAGCGCGGCGAGCACCTTGTCGGCGGTGGCGTCGGCGACGCTGTCGGCGAAGGCCTGGAGCGCCTCCTCGGGCCGCCAGCGGGCCTGGAGCCGGGCGGCCAGTTCGCCGATCTCCTCCTCCAGGGCGGCGGGGGCGGTGCGGCGGCTGGTGACGATGGCCTGGTTGAGGCCGACGCCGAGCAGCAGCACGTCGGCGATGCGCTGGGTCCACTCGGACAGCGCCTCCAGGCGTTCGATCCGGCGGGTGTCCGGGCGGGTGGTGTCGAACAGCCAGGGAAGGCCGAACACGGCCAGCGGCACCAGCAGGGCGGCCAGCGGGATGCCGGTGAACAGCCAGGCGAGCGGGGCACCGGCGAGCGCGAGCGGCAGCTGGATCCGGCGCAGCCGGGCGACCCGGGCCGAGGCGGCGCCGGGGGCGCCGTACCAGAAGACGTGGGCGCGGCCGGCCAGCGGGCTGCTCCGCTCCGGGGTCTCGTCCCCGTCCGCCGGGTCGCTGCCGCGGGCCCAGGCCACCAGGGCGACCAGGCCGCCCGCGACGGCCAGCCCGCACAGGGCGAACAGCAGCATCATCGCGCGCCACCGCCGATCCGCAGTTGCAGCGGGGTGGCCCAGCCGCCGTAGCGGGAGCCGAGCAGGGCGGCGTCGAAGCCGGCCCGGCGCAGGTCGTCCAGGCACTGCGGCGGGGTGTGCGGGACGGCCCGCGGCTCGCCGAGGTCCACCCGGGGGCCGAACACGGTGTTCAGCGCGGGCCGGCCGCTCTCGCCGAGGCCGGCGACCTCCAGGACGTGGGAGACGAAGCGGTGCCGGCGGCCGCCGACGGCGGTCTCGTCGACCATGGCGACGTGCACGATGAGGTCCAGGGCGTTGGCGGTGAGCCGGTAGGCGAGCGAGTCGGTCATGTGCGAGCCGTACTCCAGGCAGAGTTCGGCGATGCGGTCGACGACCATGTGCGGGCCGCGGGCGTGCAGGGTGCACATCGAGCCGCCCTCACCGTTGGTCATGACCCGCAGCATCGGGACGACCTCGCCGGATCGGACCTCGCCGACGATGATCCGGGACAGCGTCATCCGCAGCGCCGCCGGGATGAGGTCGCCGATCGTCAACTCGCCCGCCAGGCGGCCCTCGACGCGTTCGCCGTTGCCCTCGCGGGCCTCCATCGGGACGACCTGGCGCAGGTGGCCGAGGGTGTGCAGCCAGAGCTCGAACTCCGACTCCAGGGTGCCGATCCGCTCGTCCGGCGGGATCTCGGCGGCCATCGCGCGCAGCAGGCTGGTCTTGCCGACGCCCTGGGTGCCGGTGATCATCACGTTCTTGCGGGCCCGGATCGCGGCGGCCAGGAACGCGGCCAGGGTGCTGTCCAGGGTGCCGAGTTCGACCATCTCCGGCAGGGTCGCCGAGGCCACCCGGTGGCGCCGGATCGCCACGTACGGGCGGGGCGTCACCTCGGTGAGGGCCTGGAGGCGCATGCCGCCCTCCAGGCGCAGCGCGAGGGTCGGGCTGGCGGTGGACAGGCTGCGCTCGCCGCCGCCGTGCTGGCGGGCCAGGTCCTGGAGCAGTTCGACGAGTTCGGCGTCGCTCTCGGCCACCGGCGGTACCTGGCGCAGGGGTTGGTGCACCCGGGAGACCCAGACGTCGTCGCAGCCGTTGATCAGGATGTTCTCGATCTCCGGGTCGTCCAGGTAGGGCTGGAGCCGCCCGGCCCGGAACAGCAGGTCGAAGACGGCCTCGGCGAGCGCGCGGTCCTGCTCCCGGGTGGGCGGGATGCCGTGGGTCTGCGAGTAGGCGTCGGACCAGCGCGCGACCGCCTCCTCGATCAGCGCGCGGCCGCGCTGGCGGCGGGTGGCGCGGTCCGGTTCGGCGCCCGAGGTGGCGGTCAACCGGGTGATCTGCTGGTGCAGTTCGGCCGCGACCTGGCGCTTCAGCTCGCGGGCGACCTGTGGGTCGACGGCCGGCCGGGTGGCGGCGCCGCGCAGGTCGAGCGAGGGCAGCTGGGAGGGCACGGCGGTGGGCGTGGCCGCGCCGCCCGCCTGGACGTACGGCGGCGGCGCGGGCTGCGGGGCGACGGGGCCCGGCCGGTAGGCCTGGGGCGGGGCGGCCGCCGGCGCCGGCGTCTGGGCCTGCGTCTGCGTCTGCGTCTGCGCCTGGGCCTGGGCCTGAGTGGCCCAGGGCAGTGCGGCCGGGTCGGCCGCGGGGTGCTGGTGCAGGGGGCTACCGCGCACGGAGCACCTCCCCGGGGTTGTACGGCTGCGGACCGTTCGGGTGTGTCTGATCGGGTGTCACGGCGGGCTGCTGGAGCGGGTAGCGGCCGTCGTCCTCGGCCTCCGGGCGGGCGTACCCGGGCTGCTGGCCGTACGGGGCCCCGCTCTGCTGGTCGTACGGGGTGAACCCGCCCTGCTGGTCGTACGCGACGTAGCCGGCCTGCGGCCCGTACGGCGGCTGCGACTGCTGCTGGACGTGCTCCGGGAACGGGGCCGGAGCGGCCGGCTGGGGGGCCAGCCCGGCCAGCGGCGCCACCGGGCCGGTGGTGATCACCGGCCCGACCGGCTGCGGCGGGGTGTACGAGGGCTGCTCCTCCTCCACCGGCCGGTACGCCGTCGGCGCGGCCGCCTGCGGGGCGGGCACCGGGGGCTGGGCGTGCACCGCGGTCGGGGGCTGGGCCGGAACCCCGGTCCGGGCCGCGGCGGTGAGCTGGGCCGGGACGGGCGCGGCGGTCGGCGCGAGCCGCTGGCGACGGCGGCGGACCAGCAGCTGCACCTCGTCCGCCGCCGAACGCGCCGTCCGCATCAGCTCCGAGCGGATGAACCGCCGGTCGGTGATGTCACCGCCGTCGGAGAGCACCCGGGCGGTGCGGGTGGCGTGCGGCAGCAGCCCCAGCACCGGCAGGCCGAACTCGCGCGCCACCTCCGGCCCCGAGTACGGCCCCTCCGCGACCAGCAGCAGTCCGAGCGCGTCCACCCCGGTGCCGGCCGTGGCGAGGTCCTCGGCGAGCGCGGACAGCCGGGGCCGGGCCGAGCTCAGGCCGCGCAGTGTGGTGCGGACGGTCACCGCGACCACGTCCGCCCGGCGGGCCAGCACGGCGCTCACGCCGGTGGCGCCGGAGCGGCCGAGGTCCACGATGACGTCGTAGCCCTGCGGTTCGAGGCCGTGCAGCAGGTCGACGAGCGGCTCCCAGGTGTAGGCGAGGCCCGGGGCCTGGGTGGGGTCGGTCAGCCCGGGCAGCAGCAGCCGCTCGGCGGTGCCCTCGGGCGAGAGGTCGATCAGCTGCTCCCAGATGGTCTCGGCGAGCAGTCCGCGGCGGTCCGCGACGGCCAGGTTGCGCAGCCCGTACACCGCGTCGACCCGGCCCTCCAGGGCGCCCGCGAGCACCGCGCCGCCGTCCGGGTCGGCCTCCACCAGCAGGACCCGCCGCCCGGACTCCAGCGGCCAGGCCAGCAGCAGGGCCAGGGCCGCCGTGGTCGCGCCGGGCGCGCCCGGGCCGCCGGCCACCGCGATCACCGCCATCAGGCGCCACCCGCCCCGGTCGGGGGCACGGGGGCCGTGGCAGCGCCGGGGGTGGTCCCGGTCGCCGGGGCGGTCGGCGCGGCGCTGCCGCCGGTGCCCGCACCGGCGGTCCCGGTCGCGCCGCCCGCCGCGGCGGCGCGGGGGGCCAGCAGGACCTGGATCCGGCCACCGGCCACCCACTGCGCCAGCCGGGGGCCGTCCGCCGCGCCGACGGCCACGTCGATCACCTGGCTGCCGTCGGTGTCCACCCGGCCGACCGTGATGACCGTCGCGGGCATCGAGTCGGCCTTGGTGTTGTCCGGGGTGTAGACCACGACGATCTGCAGCCCCGGCTGGAGCCGGCTGGCGGGCAGCTGGCTGCGCTTGGCCGAGACGCCGACCACGATCTGGCCGGGCTGCACCGCCAGGGTCTGCGCGACGTCGCCCCTGGTGAGCATCGCGCCGCGCTTGAGGTCGGTGGCGGCCCGCATGCCGACCGCCTTGTCCCGTTCGGTGGCGGACAGCGGCCGCAGCGCCGGATCGCCGGCGATCCGGGCCACCACCAGGTCGTCGTCGGTGATCACCTGCCCCCACGGGATGTCCCGGGCCAGCGCCAGCACGGCGACCCGCTGGCCGGTGCTGTCGTAGAGCACCGCGCCGCCCAGGCCGCCGGCGGCGATCAGCGCGACGGCCATCGCCAGCACCGCCGGGCGCCGCCGCCGGGCCCGCAGCGTCCGGCCGGGGACGTGCGGGGCGGCGCGCCCCTTGCCCTTGCCCGCGCCGCTGCCCGGGGCCGCGCCCGGCCCCTGCCCCTGGTCCGGGACCGCCACGGACACCGCGGCCCCTGCGGGTGTGCCGGATCCCGGCGTCGCGAATGTACGGTTCTCCACCGGGTTCCGCCCTTCCCTCGTGCTCGTTCCGGATCGTCAGTACTGGGTTCTCGCTGCTCGGGTCATCGCTGCTCGGGCCGTCGCTGCTCGGGCCGTCGCCGGCCAGGCCGCAGGTGCCGGGCTTCGGCGCCCGGGCTGCGGTGCCGTGGTCGCGTGCGGCCGGGCCTCCGGCGCCCCGCGGCCGGGCCGCGGGGCATCGGACGTCCGCCGCCTGGTCAGTTGAGGACCTGCACCTCGGCGACCTTGAGCGTGAAGTTCGAGGACTGCGGCATCTTGACGTCGAAGGTCTTCGCGTTCGGCCCCGTGACCACGACCTCGCCCACCCAGTTCGCCGTCACCGTGCCGTCGAAGACACCGCTCTTCCTGGTGCCCGAGCCCACGGCGAACTCGTAGCCGCAGTCCGGGGACTTGGCGGCGCCGTACTTGGCGTCGTACGGCGTCCCGGCCTTGTCGCAGGTCACGGAGACGCCGCTGTCGAAGACCCAGGTCACACTCCTCAGCACCGGCGTGACGGTGACCGAGGCGCCCGGCACGGACAGCGTCTTGGGCGCGGGCGCCGCCACACCGTCCAGCCAGAGCCAGACCGGCGCCTTCACCACCGCCGTGCCCTTGGGCGCGACACCCGCCGTCGGCTTCGGGAAGCGCATCTCGTGGGCCAAGCCGAAGCCGACGTCCACCAGGTTCAGCGCCGGCGGCCCGGCCGGCGAGGTGGCCTCGAACACGATCTCGGCGCCGTCCTGCCCGCCGCCCGTCTGCGGGCAGACCTTCGAGTAGAGCGCGCCCTCGGACGGCTTGTGGCCCTGCCACTCCGAGGCGCCCTCGGGGGGCGGGTTGTCCAGCGGGCGGAAGTAGCACCCGAAGCCGCTGTTGAACCAGCCGCGCTCCGGGTCGTGGCAGGGCCACTGCTGGTCGTGGTAGCTGCACAGCAGCGGCCCGTCGCTCGTACCGCCCCCGCCGCCACCGCCGGGCTGCGACGGTCCGGGTTTCGGTTTGGTGCCACCGGTGTTGACCCCGGAGCAGATCACGTCCGGGTAACACTGCTCGGCACCTCCGCCCGGCGGTTCGTCCGCCGCCGCCGACACCGCCGAGGCCAACAGCAACCCGGCGGACAACGGCGCGAGGATCGCGAATCGCCGGGCCGGTTTACGCGTGTTCAGCATGCCCGGTCCACCTCCCGCTTGAAGTCGTAGATCAGCCAACGTGCTTGGAACCAGCGCAGGGACGCGGTCGCGACGTAGCGGTTCAGTCGGTCGCCCGGATCCTTCGCCACCTGGGTGACGGCGTCGACGCGGTGCCATCCCGATACGTCGACGCAGTCCTCGATCACGGCGGTCTGCGGATCGGCTTTCAGGTCGATGGCCTTGACCACCGCCGAATTGCGCGGCGTCCCGGTCATCACCAGTTTGGCGTCGCGAAGTTGGCGGAGGCTGACCAGGGTGTCGGTGAGGGCCCGACCGGAGGAGTACGTCTCCAGAGCGAATCCGTCCGAATCCGACCGCCCGAATGCCTCGGTCTGGGCCTGCCACCAGTCC
The DNA here is from genome assembly GCF_044760075.1 of Kitasatospora sp. NPDC098663. Lineage (NCBI taxonomy): Bacteria > Bacillati > Actinomycetota > Actinomycetes > Kitasatosporales > Streptomycetaceae > Kitasatospora > Kitasatospora sp. NPDC098663. The sequence continues at coordinate 22,338 of NZ_JBIWAP010000041.1, forward strand.
TGATACGTCTTCAGGGCCAGTCGCCCCATGGCACCTTCCGGCCCGTCCGTCGGCGCGATCGAGGTGTTTACCGAACCACCCGAAGGAGGTACCGGATCCACTCCCGCGACACTGGGCGCAGCCGTTCCGAGCCGATCGACGGAACCACCGGAACCGCCGCTCGCACAGGCGCCGAGGAGCAACACCAGAACCACCCCACCGACCCCAACCGCCCCAGGGCGCAACACATTTCCGCGCTGCCGCATCGCCCCACCTCGTCGCGACCGACCAATTCGTGATCCGTGGCCGCCGGAAGAATTCCGTCGTCCCGCAGGTGTTTCCGCTGGGGATCGATTCTTCGCCAACCCACCCCATCACGGCAACACCTCAGGCCACCTGACCTTACGCGGAAGGCGGTTCCGTCGGGGCACTTTCCCGCCACAGAACGGCCAACAGTTCTTCGGAAAGCGACAATCCGGCCAATGCGCCCCGAACCGCGGCCCGATTGCGCATCAACAGGCGCCCGCCCTGCGGCGGAACGAGCAGGCGCGCGCCCGGCGCACCCGAACTACCCGGCGCCTCGCCCCCGTCGAGCAGCGCGGCGACGGACGGCTGGAGGTCCAGCGGCGCGACGGCGGCCGGAGCACCCGGGACACCCTGCCGCAGCACGGTGGTCAGGGCGTGGCTGAACGAACCCTCACCACCCGGCAGTACGGCGTCCCGGCCGCGTCTGCCCGGGGTGTACCGGCCGACCCGGCCCCACAGCGGGACGCGCGGGTAGGCCAGTAGTTCGCCCGCGCCGTCCTCGCCGCCGCCGCGCTCCAGCGCCGCCCAGGTGTCCCGGTCGGCCACCGCGTCGACCAGCAGCAGGGCCTCCTCGTGGTCGCCGTGCACCATCGCGCTGACCACCCAGTCCCAGGCCAGGCCGCGCCGGTAGGCGTTGTCGGCGGTGCTGCCGCCGGTCACCAGGGCGAGCCGGCGCCCGCGCGGATCGACCGCCAACTGGCCGACCAGGCAGACCACCAGCCACCGGCCCGGGTGCTGGGCGGCCTCCCGGACGGCGGTGAGCATCGCGTTGGCGTCCGCGTCCGGCGCCACCTCGGTGACCCGGCAGCCGGCCGCACCGACGTCGAAGCACATCCCGGGCAGCACCCGCGCGAGCAGCCGGGCGCCGTCCGGCGCCAGCGCCGAGCCCCCGAAGCCCCGATCGGGCCCGCCGTTCGCCCCGATCACCACCAGGTCGACCCCGCCCACCATCCGCACGCCCCCTCCCATGCCGGCCCCGGCGCACCCGGGGCCGCCCGCCGCGCCCGCCGCTGCCGTGGTGAGCAGGGGCGCGTACCGTACCGCCGCCGGGCAGGCTACCGCTCCGGGCGGCCGCCGACGGGGCTCCCGGCCCGTCCGCTCAGGGACCATGGGCCCTATCGGCACGCGCGCCGACCGGAGGACGATCGGACGCATGGAGCGTGAGGACCGTGTGGAGACCCTGAGCGAGGCCGAGTGCCTGCGGCTGCTCAGCACCGTGCCCGTCGGGCGCGTGGTGTACACCGAGCACGCACTGCCGGCCGTGCTACCGGTCTCCTTCGAGGTCCTGGACGGGCGGTTGGTGCTCGCCGTGCGCCGGGGAAGTGCCACCGCGCGCGGGCTTGACGGCACGGTGGTGGCCTTCCAGGCGGACCTGCTGGACCCGGTCACCCGGACGGGCTGGAGCGTGCTGGTCCACGGCCGGGCGGACGTGGTGCGCGAGCCCGAGCAGGTGCGGCGGGTGCTGCGGTCCGGCCTGCGGCCGTGGGTGGGGGACCCGGAACCGCTGTTCGTCGCGCTGGTGCCGGAACTGGTCAGCGGCCGGCGGCTGTTCCCGACCGGGCAGGACGCGCTGGGGCGCGGGGCGCTGCGGTCCTGAAACACCCGCGGGCCGCCGCGCCCCCGGGTTCCCCCGCCCCCGGGTTCCCGGTTCCGTACCGCTGACAGATACCGGCGGGTACGCATACGCTTCCGGCGTCCTGACCCCTCCCCCAGGAGCGCACCGTGACGAGCTTCGCCTCCCTCGCCGATCTGACCGCCGCCGTCGGCACCGAACTGGGCACCAGCGAGTGGCACACCATCGGACAGCGGCAGATCGACCTGTTCGCCGAGGCGACCGGCGACCACCAGTGGATCCACGTGGACCCGGAGCGGGCCAAGGAGAGCCAGTTCGGTTCGACCATCGCGCACGGCTACCTGACCCAGTCGATGATCCCGGTGCTGGCGAAGGAGTGCTACGGCGTCGAGGGCGTGCGCATGGCGCTGAACTACGGCTCGGAGAAGGTGCGCTTCCCGGCGCCGGTGCCGGTGGGCACCGCGATCCGGGCCACCGCCGAACTGCTCTCGGCCACCGAGGTGCCGGGCGGGGTCCAGGCGCTGGTGCGGTTCACCATCACCAGCGCGGAGAGCGCCAAGCCGCACTGCGTCGCGGAGACGATCACCCGCTTCTACGCGTAGCGGTCCTGGACGGTTCTCCGCGTAGCGGCACCGGGCGGTGGCCCCGGGCGCGCGGCCGGGCGGTGGGCGCGGAGGCCGGGGCGGGGTACGCCGATTGGCCCGCGCGGGGCCGCTCACCAGGTCCGGACGGCCCATGACGAGTAATCTCCGACGAGATGGTTGTCGTATCGCAGCGGCCTCACCAGTCTCCCGGATACGCGCCCCGGCATGCCCGGTAGCCGTGACCGTCCTTGGAGGAGCCTTGCCCCGCCCCGCCCCCTGGTTCTCCCGCCTCGCCGGTCTGTCCTCGCAGTTCACCACCCCTCCGACCAGCAGCCCGACCACCAGCCCGGCCCTCGGCCCGACGGCGAACCGCACCGGGTCGGACCTGGCCCGACTGCCCCGCGCGGCCTGGCACCGGGTCCGGGCCGAGGCCTTCGGAGCCGAGCCCCGGGGCGAACGGCTGGCCCGGATCCACCGCTCCCCGCAGTTCGCCGACGGCGCCTTCCGCAACCCGCTGCCCACCCGCCGCCTGGTCTACGAGCGCAGCCCGCTGGAGATCACCCGCGCCCAGCTGACCGGGGACAAGACCCGCCGGGCACCGACCGCCGCCGTACCCGTACACCGGCTGCTCCCGGTCGACCTCGCCCTGCCGCCGGACTCCGGACTGCGGCTCACCTGGCTCGGCCACGCCACCGTGCTCGCCGAGATCGGCGGGCGGCGGGTCCTGATCGACCCGGTGTGGGGCGAGCGCTGCTCGCCGTTCGCCTGGACGGGGCCCAAACGGCTGCACCCGATGCCGCTTCCGCTGTCCGAACTCGGGCCGGTGGACGTGGTGGTGATCTCCCACGACCACTACGACCACCTCGACATGGCCACCATCCGCGCGCTGATCGGGACGGACGCGGTGTTCGCCGTCCCGCTCGGCGTCGGCGCGCACCTGGAGCGCTGGGGAGTACCGGCCCGGCGGATCGCCGAACTCGACTGGTGGGAGTCGGTCGAGGTCGCCGGGCTCACCCTCACCGCCACCCCGGCCCGGCACTACTGCAGCCGCGGCCCGCGTACCAGCGCGCTGTTCCTCTGGGCGTCCTGGGTGGTGGCCGGCGGCGGGCACCGGATCTTCCACAGCGGGGACACCGGCTACTTCCCGGGCTTCGCCGAGATCGGCCGCCGGCTCGGGCCGTTCGACGCGACGCTGATGCAGGTCGGCGCGTACAGCGACTTCTGGCCCGAGGTGCACATGACTCCCGAGGAGGGCGTCCGGGCCCACCTGGACCTCGGCGGCGATCTGCTGCTGCCGATCCACTGGTGCACCTTCAACCTGGCGACGCACCCCTGGGAGGAGCCCGCCGAACGGGTGGTCACGGCTGCCCAGGCGCTCGGCGCCCGACTGGCGGTGCCCCGGCCCGGCAAGCCCTTCGAACCGGTCGACCCGCCCGCGCTGCGGCTGTGGTGGCGCGCGGTCGCGGCCACGCCTCGCGGCATCGAGCCGCTGGTCCGGGACCGCAGCGCGGTGCCGGTCCGGGAGCGGGCGACGGATCCCAGCGAGCAGATTTCACGATCTGTTCGCTGACATCTGTCATCTGTTCGCTGTCACCTGCCCGCCGTCACTTGTCCGCCCCCGGCCGCCGGCGGCGGATCAGCGCCCAGGCCCGCTGCTGCACCAGCAGGGTCAGCACCCCGGCCAGCACGATCCCCAGCAGGTTCAGCAGCAACTGCACGCTGGAGCCCCAGAACTGGCGGAATTCCCCGTACCCGAGCGCGACGGTGGCGTTGGCGGCGGCGGGCACCGTGGTCACCGAGATCGCCACTCCGACCAGCATCCCGGCCTTCGAGGAGGTCAGCGAGAGCACGCCCGCGATGCCCGCCAGGAAGGCGACCACGAAGGACGTCGCGTCGGGCTGCCAGATGAACGAGGTGTTCGGCCGCGCGGCGGCGAACTTGGCCTCACTGAACAGCCCGAGCCCGTCCATCAGCAGAGAGAACCCGACGGTCAGCGCCATCGCCACCGCGAAGCCGGTGACCAGCGCGTTCAACGACCGCAGCGCCGGGCGCAGCCGCCGCTGGACCAGCGCCACGCACAGCCCGGCCAGCGGCCCGAACTCCGGCCCGACCGCCATCGCCCCGACGACCAGGACCGCGCTGTCCAGCACCGCGCCGCACGCGGCCAGCATCGTCGCCACGGTGAGGAAGGCCAGGAACACCCAGGTGAGGGTGGACTCCTCGTGCGTGATCTCGGAGACCGACTCCCAGACCAGCGCGTCCGCCCCCTCCCCCGGGGCCAGCCGCTCGGCCTCGTCGGCGGCCGCCGAGAGGGTCAGCTCGATGCCGGAGACGTCGATCGCCCCGCGCTCGGGCAGACCGGTCTCGCGCAGCACCCCCAGGACCTCGTCCGCCGACTCGCGGGCGACGTCGCAGAGCACCACGTCCCCGGCAGGCCGTACGGCCGCGCCCGGCAGCACCACGACGTGCGTCACCCCGACCACGGCGTCCAGGCTGCTGAGCACGGGCTCCCGCAGGTCGGGCGGGACGATCAGGCGCAGGTGCAACACGAGCACTCCGGTGGGACGGGGCGGGCGAAAGTCCCGCCCACCCTAGGCCGTGACCCGACGCCGCCCGCGACCCGCCGTCACCCGGTGGTGCACCTCGCCCCGCCGACGGCTGCGGCGTCACCCCGCCAGGACGTCCCGCAGCGCGCGGGCCTCCTTGACCAGGCGGCTCGATCCGCCCCGCTCCGCCGTCGCCGTCACCTCGGCCACCGGCCCCCGGGCGCGGGTGCGCCGGGCGCAGTCCGCCGCGAGGGCGAGCAGGTCGCCGAGGCCCCGGGCGGGCGTGCCCTCGCCGCCCAGCAGGGCCGGCAGCGCGGGCCCGAGCACCGACCAGACCGTGCCGTAGGCGCCCGTCCCGGCAGCGAGGGTGAGCGCCGCCGCGAGCCGGTTGAGCTTCACCGCGCCGCAGTCGACCAGCGCGCCGAGTTCGCGGCCGAGCTGCGCGCCGTCCAGGTCGCCGCGGGCGGCGAGCACCAGCAGGGCGTCGACGGCCGCCGTCCGGTCCTCGGCGTGCCGGGCGCCCAGGCCGTAGGCCAGCGCCAGGTGCAGGGCGAGCCCGGCCGGGCCGCCGGCCTCGGCGAGAGCGGGTAGCAGCCGGCCCGCGTCGCGCTCGTCCCGGTCGGCGCCGGCGGCGAAGTGGTCGAGCCACCGGGCCGCCAGTTCCTCCCGGTGCCAGGGGAGCATCGCGGCCCAGTGCGCCGTGGGCCGCCACGTCCAGTCGCCCACCTTGCGGGCCCGGGCCACGCTCGGCTCGGTGCCCTCCAGCAGCGCCCGGAACTCGGGGGCGAGCCGCTCGCCGTCCGGGCCCTTCGGGCCGGCCCCGATGCCGGGTTGGGCGACGGCCACCCGCCGGACGTCCTCCCACCAGCGGTCCGCGTACTGGTGGCCGCGCTTCGAGCCCCGGCCGGGGGCGAACAGCACCCGCTCGGACGGCTGGTCGGGCAGGCCGCCGGTGCGCAGCCACTGGGCGGCCCACCGCCCGGACGGCGAGGTGAGCGCCTCGGCGGCGCGCAGCACCCCGGCGTCGGCGCGGGGGCCGACCCGCAGCAGGGCCGCGCACAGGTCGGCCCGGCCGGGGGTGACGCCCGCCGCCTGGTACCCGGCGAGGCGTTCGACCAGCGTGCCGGGGTCGAGCGCCCCGGTGGTGTCGGTCGGGATGGCCAGCAGGTAGGGCGGCCGGTCGGCGGTCACCTGCCAGGCTGCCTCCTCCAGCCGGGCGGCGAGGGCGGTGCCCTGCGCGGTGTTGTTCCGGCCGCGCAGCGGGGAGCGGCCCTTGCCGCCGAGGAAGTCCCAGATCCGGTGCGGCGGCGTCTCGCCGGCCACCGCGGCCGCGACGTGGAGGACGTCCCGGGGCGAGCAGTCGCGCCAGCGGTCGACGCCGTGCCACGGGTGGACCCGCCGGACCGGCTCCAGCGCCTCGGCGAGCGCCGCCCGGTCCTGGTGGGCCTGGCGGACCAGGCCGTCCAGCACGCGCTCGAAGACCGCCGGCTCCGGCTCGTCGGCGGCGAGCAGGGCGGACAGCTCCTGCGCGAGTTCGGCCGCCGAGGCGATCGGCGGGCCGATCGGGAGGGGCTGGGGGGCGGGCGGGAGGAGTTCGTTCCACCCGGTGTCCGGGTCGTCGTCGCCGTCGCCACCGACCGGTGCGCCGAACAGTTCGCCGGCGCGCCGGTGGTGGGCGGGGTTCAGCGCCTCGGCGGCGAGCCGCAGTTCGGGCAGGACGGCCTCCCCGGCCGCGCGCAGGTGGCGGGCCACCACGTTCAGCGCCCGCTCCTGGACGGCCTGGTCCGGGTGCCCGAACGCCTCGGCGGCTGCGAGCACCACCGGCCCGGACCGCCCGGGTGCGCGCCGGGCCGCCCGCTCCAGCCAGCCGAGTTGGGCGCGGACGAGCTTCTTCTCGGCCCGGAACAGCACCACCGCGGAGGACTCGACCAGTACCTCGGGTTCGATCAGCCCGGCCTCGTCCAGCCCGGCGAGCACGTCCTGGGCGTGCCCGGCGACCACCGACAGCCCGTCCAAGAGCGGCAGCACGTCCCGTACCCGGGCCGCGTACTCCTGCGGCGTCGGGGCGAGGGCCCGCAGCACGTCGAGGAAGAAGCGCTGGTCGGCCGGCTTGCCGCCGCGCAGCAGCCGGGCCAGGCAGCGGTCGATCAGGTCGGCCCGGTCCAGGTCGCCGACGGTGGCGAGTTCGGCGATCGCCTCCGTCCAGGCGTCCCCGGGGCGGGGGCTGAACCGCCAGGACAACGGCCCGCCGACGTCGGCGAGTTCGAACACCTGGGGCAGCAGCACCGGGGTGAACGCGTCGGCCCGCAGCAGTGCGAGCAGGGTGGGCCGCGGGCCGCTGCCCAGGCGCTTGCGGTCCGTCCACTCGCGGACGAAGGGCTCGCTCTGCGGCACCGCGCAGCCGGTGCGGCGCACCACGGCCTCGATCACCGGGTACAGCGACCAACCCCAGCGCGGCGCCGGACGGGCGGCGAGCCGGGTGGCCACCTCGATCTGCCACTCCACCGGCTGCGCCGCGACGAGTCGGGCCAACGCGGGGTGGTTGGCCCACTCCCGCGAGGTGAAGTCGCGGGCGCCGAGCCAGCTGGCGGCGCCGGCCGGGCCGGTGTGGCAGCCGGCACCGGCCAGCATCAGGGCGCCCTTGGTGGCGAGCGCCTCCTTCGACCACTCCTCGCGCAGTTCCTTGCGCAGCGCCTTCAGCGCGGGCAGGCACGTCCGGCGCTGCGCCTGGTCCAACGCGGCGACCAGCGCCGGTATCTGCGGCATTCGCCCGCCCCGGACGGCGGCGAGCAGGTCCTCGACCGCGGTCGCGCCCTGCCCCGCTTCCGGCGTCCGCACCCCTACCGACTGCGGTACCGCTACCGACTCCGGTGCCACCCCGCTCACGCCCGGACCTCCTTCACGACCGTCGAAACCCGCTCCCCGGCCGCCCGCCGGGCCGCCTCCCGCACCATCGCGACCGCCAGCGCGTGCTTGCACGGACCGCGCCCGCCGCGGTACTTGGCCCACCAGAGGCAGGTGCAGCCGAGGCGCCCCGCCTCGTCCGTACGCACCCGCTGGATGTGGTCGTCCACCGTGACGACGGCCGTCGTGCCGCCCGGCTCCAGCCGCACCGCGCCCGCCGCGACCAGGGCCTGGGCAGCGCGCAGCCGCGGGTTGGCGGCCTCGGCCCGCCCCGCGTCGTACGGGAGCTGGCGGTGGAAGTAGGCGGCCTCGGCGGTGTCGTAGCCGATCTGCCCGGCGGTGCCGAGCCGGGTGAGCGCGGCGCGGACCCGCTCGTGGCTGAGCCCGGACTGCTCGGCGAGGTCGGTGACCTCGATCCGCGGCTCCCAGGCGAGCAGCACCGCGACGAGGTCGGCGTCCTGCTCGGCGGTGCCGGTGGCGAGCGCGCCGAGCACCCCGCCCTCGCCGGAGAAGCCCCGGGAGGCGTCGGGCGAGAGGGTCAGGGTGAGCCGCATGCCGGGCAGGACCACCTCCCACGCCGAGGCGGCCGGGCCGGTGGCGGCGACCGGGCCGTACACCCGCAGGGCGAGCGCGTGCCGCAGCACCCGCTGGAGCGCCACCAGCCGGGCGGGCCCGGGCAGGCAGACCGCGCCGGGCACCGGCCGGGTGGTGGGCCGCAGCGTCCGCCCGGCCGGGACGACCCAGGCCGTGCTGGAGCGGCCGCCGCGCGGCAGCGAGCGCAGGAAGCGGACCGCCTCGGCGGCGGGCAGTTCGGCGCGCAGGTCGAAGCCGGCGGCGACGACCTGGGTCTCGGCGAAGCCGCGCAGCCAGCGCTGCGGCAGCGGCACCTTCCGCTCGACCAGCGGCCCGTCGAAGCTGGTGACCTCCAGCGCGTCCGGCCCGACCGCGAGGTGCAGCGGGTCGGTCGGGCCGATCCTGGTCAGGGCCTCCCGCAGCGGGTTGTTGACGTCCACGTTGGTGGTGCCGTGGCCGATCTCGTCGCCGTCGAGGCCGGCCTGGAGCACGTCGAGCCGGGCGTAGACGCCGCAGCAGCCGGAGAACGACTCGAAGCGCAGCCGGTCCCCGTTGGCGGTGACCACCGGGTCGAGCGAGGCGCGCAGCTGCGGCTGGTAGTACCGCGCGGCGGCGACGTCCGCGACCGCGAGCAGCGCGGCGGCGGCCGGCGCCGGGTCGGCCAGGAAGCCGGCGAAGAAGCGCGGGTTGGCCGCCTCCCCGAGCGGGGTGGCGCCGCCGGAGGTGGCCAGGTCGAGGCGCCGGCCGTCGGCGCCGTCGAGGACGGCGGACGGGCGCAGATAGGCGTACGCGTGTGCGGATTGCGTCATGTCGAACACGCTAGGTGAGGGCACTGACAATCCGTCGGGCCGCGACCGTACTGAAACAGGTTCTACCGAATGCCGGAGCCCCCGGGCGTTACCCAGGTCACATCGCGGCGCGGCGGAATTCTGCCACTATGGGCCCGTGACCGACCTGACCGAACAGGAAATCCGGGCCGACCGCCCGGCCGGCTCGTTCGCCGGACTGCTGGAGCTGGAACGACTGGACGAGAACACGTTCCGGGGCCGCTGCCACGCCGGGGCGCCGATGCGCGCCTTCGGCGGACAGGTCGCCGCGCAGGCGCTCACCGCCGCCGGCCGCACCTGCGAGGGCCTGCGCGCGGTGCACTCGCTGCACGGCTACTTCCTGCTGCCCGGCGACCCGTCCCAGCCGATCCGCTACGAGGTCGAACGGGTCCGCGAGGGCGTCTCCTACACCACCCGCCGGGTGACGGCGGTGCAGAACCAGAACGCGATCTTCACCCTCTCCGCCTCCTTCAAGCGCCCCGAGACCGCCACCGACCGCCACCGCACGATGCCGCCGCTGCCCGGGCCGGAGACCCTGCCGGACGCCTTCTCGCTCTGGGACCCGGCCCTGCGCGCGGCGATCACCGGCACCGGCGGCTTCCGCGACCTCGAACTGCGCTTCGTCCCGCCGGACGCGCCGGGCGTGCCGGCGTCCGTGCCGGGGATGCCGCAGCAGTTCGTCTGGCTGCGCATCGCCTCCCCGCTGCCCGAGGGCGACCCGCTCCTGCACGTCTGCGCGCTCACCTACCTCTCCGACCTCACGCTGGCCTCCACCGCCGGGCTGCACGAGCAGCCGAACTTCTTCCAGCGCACCGAGCCGCCCCGGCTGCTGATCGCCTCGCTCGACCACGCGATGTGGTTCCACCGCCCGTTCCGGGCCGACGAGTGGCTGCTGTTCGCCCAGCGCAGCCCGTCCTCCTCGGACGGCCGGGGGCTGTCGCTCGGCGAGTTCTACGACCGGGACGGGCGGCTGGTCGCCTCCGCCGTGCAGGAGTCGCTGATCCGCCGGCTGCGCTGACCCGGCGCGGGACGGGACGGGACGAAGCGGTCATCGCTCCCGGCCCCGGCGACGGTGACCGCACGGCGAACGCAAGGGGGCCGGTCGGCGTCATACTCCTGAGCGGCCCCGGCCCGTATCATGGTGCGGGTGACCAAGGTTGACCTGTCACCACGGCCGGTGGAGGCGATGTCTCCGCGCCAGCTCGAACGCCGCGGGAGCCTGATCGCGGCCGCGCTCGCCCTGGTGAACGAGATCGGCGTCGAACGGCTGCAGATGAAACAGGTCTGCGAGCGGTCCGGAGTCGCCCTGGGGACGGCGTACCGCTACTTCTCCTCCAAGGACCACCTCCTGGCTGCGGCGATCGCCGAGTGGCACCGCCTGCTGCTGGCCGATCTGGTGGCGGAGCTACGCGGCCCGCGCGCCGGGCTGGGGGCCACCGACCGGGCGGTCCGCTTCGTCCGCGGCGGGATGCGGGCCTACCAGCGCCAGCCCGAGCTGGCCCGGCTGCGGGTGGCCGTCGCCGCCTCCACCGATCCGTTCGCCAGCGAGACCTTGCAGGGCATGGCCCGGGCCGACAGCACCGCCCTCCAGGCGGTGACGACCGAGGTGCCGGCCGCCGCCAGCGACCTGGTGCGGCACATCGTCGCCCACGCCTGGCAGGGCGAGCTGACCGCCTGGGTGACCGGCCGCACCACCCTCGGCGACGCCCGGCGGCGGCTGGAGGACGTGGTGCGGCTGGTGCTGAACCCGTACGAGACGCCGTACCCGGCGCCGTACGAGGTCCCGTCCGGCGCCCACCGGCCCTGACCCGTCCGACGCGACAGCCGGCTCAACTCCCCGGTGCCGGACGGCTTCCGCCCGTGGTTGCGGCCCGCCGCGCACGCCCCGGCCCGTGAGCACGCGGCTGAGCACCCGGCCTGACGGGACGTAAGTCCCCACCCTCCGCCTCCCCGGCGCGCCCTCCCGCCCCTCGCGGCACGAACTGGACATAGTGCGACATGCAGCTTTAATCCGCCGATGTCGCCGAAGCCCACGTCCGCCCCGAGGCAGGAGAGTCCACCCGATGAGCAGCCAGCCGCCGCAGCCCGGCCAACCCGCGGAGGCGCCCGACGAACCCGCCGCGACCCTGCCCGCCGACCGGGTGGTGTTCGGGATCAGCGCCGCCCTGGTGCTGGCCGTGGTCGCCTGGGGCGTCTTCGCCGAGGACTCGCTCGGCCGGACCTCCAGCAGCGCGCTCGGCTGGGTCCTGCACAACTTCGGCTGGCTGTTCGTGGTGGCCGCCGACGTCTTCCTCGTCCTCACCGTGCTGCTCGCCTTCAGCCGCTTCGGCCGCATCCGGCTCGGCCGCGACGACGACGAACCCGAGTTCTCCACCCTCGCCTGGGTCGCCATGATGTTCAGCGCCGGCATGGGCATCGGCCTGATGTTCTACGGCGTCGGCGAGCCGCTCCAGCTGTTCGCCACCCCGCAGCCCGGCTCCGGCCTGGAACCGCAGAGCGCGGCCGCCGCCCAGCAGGCCCTGGAGTTCTCGCTGTTCCACTGGACCCTGCACCCGTGGGCGATCTACGCCGTCGGCGGCCTCGCCCTCGCCTACACCACCTTCCGCAAGGGCCGCGGCAACCGCATCTCCGCCGCCTTCGTCCCGCTGATCGGCCAGCGCGGCGCCGACGGCTGGCCCGGGCGCGCGATCGACCTGCTGGCCGTCTTCGCGACCGTCTTCGGCTCCGCCACCAGCCTCGGCCTCGGCGCGCTCCAGGTCGCCGACGGCCTCGGCTACATCACCTCCGTGCGCAACACCCAGAACGCCCAGCTGATCATCATCGGCTCGCTGACCGCCGCCTTCGTGCTCTCCGCCTTCTCCGGCGTCCACAAGGGCGTCAAGTGGCTCTCCACCGCGAACGTCGTCCTGGCCTCGCTGATCATGCTCTTCGTCTTCGTGTTCGGTCCGACGGTGTTCACGCTGGACGCGATCCCCTCCACCGTCGGCGGCTACCTCTCCGACCTGCTCGGCATGTCCACCCAGACCGGGGCCTTCACCGACGAGAGCTGGCTCGGCTCCTGGACGATCTTCTACTGGGCCTGGTGGCTCTCCTGGGCCCCCTTCGTCGGCACCTTCATCGCCCGCATCTCCCGCGGCCGCACCATCCGGCAGTTCCTGCTCGGCGTCCTGCTGGTGCCCAGCGGAGCCACCGTGATCTGGTTCTGCGTGATGGGCGGCACCGCGATCCGACTGGTCTCCACCGGCGCGGCCGACCTGGTCGCGACCATCCCGAAGGGCGCGGAGGCCTCGCTGTTCGAGATGCTGCGCGCGCTGCCGCTCGGCTCCGTCACCAGCGTCGTCGCCGTACTGCTGGTGATGACCTTCTTCATCACCAGCGCCGACTCCGCCTCCCTCGTCCTCGGCTCGCTCTCCAGCCGCGGCTCGCTGCACCCGCGCACCTGGCTCGTGGTCGTCTGGGGCGTGCTGATGGGCGGGGTCGCCGCCGCCCTGCTGCTGGCCGGCGGGCTCACCGCGCTGCAGAACGCGACGATCCTGGTCGCGCTGCCGTTCGTGGTCGTGATGCTGCTGCTCTGCGTGTCCCTGGTGAAGGAGCTCCGCGAGGACCCGGCCGCCGGCCCGTCCCGCCTGCACCCCGTGCACGGCCTGCGCGACGCCGTCCGGGTCGCCGTCGGCGAGGCCCTCGCCGAACGCACACCACGCCGCTGACCAGCGCGTACGCCCCACCCCCGCAGGTGGGGCGTACGCGGCCAACCGACGCCCAACCCCCGCCCGGACTTCACCCGCGCGTACCGACCGTTCACACCACCCTGGGACCCTCCCTGTCATGAACGCCAGCCCTCAGGCGCCCTACCAGGAACCGCGCTTCCCGCTCCCCCGGCGCCACCGCCGCCTCCTCGCCGCCACCGCCGTCCTCGCCTCCATCGCCCTCGGCACCTTCGGCGTCGGCGCCACCGTCGAGACCGTCCAGCACGGCACCCTCGCCGCCACCACGGCCACCGCGAGAAAGTGACCCGCCACACCTACCGTTCCCAGTCAGAGATGATCGGGTCGAAGACGACGTCGTGCCAGGGTCGGACCCATTCCTGGAGGTACCGCACATCGCTCGACGACGGCACGGGGTCGGCTTCCACCAGCCGGACCAAGGACGGCATCACGACCGCGTCGCCAAGGAGCAGCGCCTCCCCCGACGACAGCATCGGCAGCGATTCGGTCAGCGGGCCCAATGAGTCGGGGATCAGTCGCTTTACGTAGTTCTGGTCCTCAGGGTTCGTCAGTCTCATCGCCAGAAAGTTACTGCACTGCGAGAAGATCGTCTCGGAGATCTCCGAGGGTCGCTGACTGACGATCGCGGCGGTGATCCCGTACTTTCGCCCCTCCTTCGCGATCCGCTCGATCGCCGCGCGCGAGGCGTTGTACTTTGCGGCGCCACTCTTCGGCACGTACTTGTGAGCCTCCTCGTACACCAACAGAAGCGGGGTCTCCACCTTCAGGTCGGGGTGCGCATTCTTGTAGTAGTACGCGTAGTCGAACAGCAGCCGCGAGATGAACGAGACCGTGATGCTCAGCACCTCGAACGGGACACCACTGAGATCGACGACGGTGACATTGGCCCTGGACTCCGTGTATCCGGTGAACTGACGCAGAGTCTCTTCCAGGCTGACCTTCTTCGTCCGCTCACCGAGCAGGAAGTCCAGACGACGGTCGTGACGGCGCCCCTCCAGGCGGGTCAGGAAGTTGTCCAGCTTCCCGAACAGAGGCCCCTGCTTCTGGCCGCGTGTTCCGCCGACCATCTCCTCGTTCTTGCGCCGGATCTCCTCCAGGACGGTGTCGATGTCGAAGAACACCGGTGAGTCGTAGTGGATGAGGTCACGGCGGGCCTCGTCACGATACGCCGCCTGCCGACCGTCGGTGACGGCCTTCTTCAGCACCGCAACCTGGTTGTGCGACTGCTCCTCGTGACTCTCGATCAGCAGGTCTTGGAGCTCCTCCGAGCTGAGCAGCCAGTACGGGAGGGTCAGCGTGTCGACGTTCAGGTGGTTGGCGTCGGGAAACGCCGTCCGATACTCCCCATGGATGTCGAAGACGATGACATGGGTGTTGTTGAGCCGGTACTCACCCAGCTTGGGCTCACGCATTCCGGTCGCCTGCTGGATGATCTTCGAGACCGCGTGGGACTTTCCCGACCCGGTCGACCCGACGATGGCGAGATGCCGGTTGAAGAACCTGTCACCGTCCACAGGAACGTCGACGTGTCGCTCGCGGGCGAGGTAGGCGAACAGGAACCGCTTCTCCTGCGGAACCGTGTCATACACCCGCTGCACGTCGTCATGACCCGCCACCGCCACCGACTTCGGCGGAATCGCGATGCTCCCTCCACCGCGTTCGAAGACGCCGTCGGCATCGAGGAAGCCCAGCGGGACTGCCTCCAGTACGTAGACCCGCCGCGGGTCAGCGCCGGAAATCTGCTTCAGCTCGATGGAGAAGTTCTCGACGATAGCGATGATCGAGCACTGCTCACTGTCGTAGACCCGCAGATACGAACCGACCTTGAGCGGTTCGCCCTCGGCGAGCTCGGAGATATCACCGACCTCGATCTTGATGCGATCGGGATATACCGCAACCACTTCGGCACCGGACACGTCAACCCCTCGGGTCAATCGATGATCTTCTGAATGTCGAGAACACGCTCGACCGATACGTGCCACGTCCTTGCCATGGCATCCGGGGTCGGCACAGCGTCCGACAGATAGAAATCGTGGACCTCATGGAATCGGGCCGACCCCGTCACGGATCGAATATCATCAAAGTCGACCAGCTTCAGCCCGTGCCCTCCTCCTGGCGTGTCCACCAGGTGGTCGGGTTGGAATCCGGAGCCGCCGAACGGGAACCCGTCATCGAACCGGATGTCGGCCCGCCACAACGCGGTCTTCAGCTTGATCAGGTCGTCAACGTTGCGGAAACTCACGAATGGCGCCGGCGACTCGCCGATGAAGTAGCGGCGTCGCAAGGTGCTCGCGACATCAACGAGATCGTCGATGTGCGTGCCCAGGCCCACCTCTACGATGAAGAGCCTCTGACGCTTGGGCACGTTGACCGACGAGCTCTTATACTGATCTCGCAGCAGCTTCAAGTAGTCGTCGTAACCGCGGAACTCGGCGTAGCCAGCCTCGAAGATCGCCGACCGCGCGCTCCGCACCAGTTCCCTCAAGTCCCTGAAGGAAACTCGCCGTTCCCCCTGCTCTCGGGTGAGAACGACATGCCGCAGATGGGCGTGGATGAGGGCGTGGTAGTACAGTGCCTCCGACTCACTGCCCGCCCGCAGCGCCGTCTTCAGCAGCCGGAGTACATCTCCGAATTGTCGCTCGTAGTCCGGGGCAAAGAGGATCTTGAAGGCTTCGGTAAACGACTTCCTGGTCTCAGCGTCGTACTCCTCGACTTCGGCACCGAGCACCCGGTCCAGGTCGGCCGGGGCCAGTACCAGGGAGGTGCCCGAATCCTGGTCCGAGAAATGGCAGTACAGGGCGAACTTCGCGGTACGGTCCACCGCGTACTGGGCCATCATCTGCCGGACGGCCTTGCCGACCTTCATCAGCGAGAACTTCTCGTTCCGGTTCTTCACCTGGATGTGGAAGTTCTGGACCCCGATATCTTGCACACCTTCGACCTCCACTTCGGCGGTCGGGTTCTCAAGGAGCCGCAAAAGGGACGCGTCGAACTGGAAGGTAAACCCCTTGATGGCGTGATGCCCACCGTCGCGCTCGTGCTCAGGGTTGCCGCGACGCGCCACAGGTACTGACCCTCTCTCGATCGACCAACGTCCCGAGGGACAGGACTCGCAGCCGATGCCACCGTGACGGTCGTTGCAAGCGGATAGTCATCGTACGGCCTTGTCAGCTGCCGCTCGCCCGGATTTCACGCGAACACCCCGGGAGGAGCGACCGGGTCGACTCGATCAAAATGGGGAAATTTGATCAATAAATCCATAAAAGGTAGCTTTTGTCTGATTTGGAATCCTAAAGACGGGGAGCCGCGCCCTAGCCAGGCGTCTGAAAGTGAGCAGGGCGGGAGTGGCGGCCGGTGCCGGGGACGGGGTGGAAGTCCGGGGCGGGGGCGTAGCGGGCGGCGGGCGGGCGCAGGAGCCAGCCCGGGGGGCGGCTGCCGCGGGGGGTGGGGGTGATCAGGCCGAGGTTGTGGAGCAGGTCGAGGGCGTCGCGGCGCAGCGCGGTGCGGTCGGCGAGGTAGTCGCGGCGCCAGCGGGCCGGGAGGCCGTACTCGTCGGCGATGTCGCCGAGGAGGCCGTCTATCAGCGCGTCGGGGATCGGGACGTCGCCGCCGGCGGTGGTCTCGCCGGGCAGCGGGCGGACTTCCTCCACCAGGCCTTCGAGCAGCAGCAGGGCGGCCTGCGACAGGGGGCCCGCGCCGGGGAAGACGAGGTCGGTGAGCTCGTCGGCCGGGTCGAGCAGGGCGACGCCCTCGGTCCGCAGCTCGGTCTCCAGGCCGAGGAAGTCGGCGAGCGCGGCCGGGCCGCTCAGCCGGTGCTCGTGCAGCCAGGCGCGCCGGTCCTCGGGGAGATCGGCGTCGAGGACGGCGGGGGTCTCGGCGAGCAGGCGGCGCACGGCGGTGGCGGGTTCGGCGGCGGCGGCCCGACGGATCAGGTCGGCGGCGTCGTCGGCGAGGGCGGGCGGGCCGGCCGGGACGGCGCGGGCGAGTTCGCGGTCGACGGTCAGTACGGCGTCCCGGTCGGCGGGGTCGGCCGGGTCGGCCCCGCCGACCGGCAGCTCGCCGAGGACCTGCCAGTCGGCGAGCGCGGCGAGGGCCATCGCACGGTCGGCCGGGCCGGCGGCGAGGCCCGGCGCCGCGGCGCGCATGGCGTCGAGCAGTCGCCCGTACCGAAGTTGCTCGGGGGCGTCGACCAACAGGGCGAGGGCGAGAGCGAGTTGGGCGTAGCCGGCGGGGGTGAAAGGGGCTCCGGTCGCGGGGTGTTCGAGGCGGCGGGCGGCGCCGGGGCCGAGGCCGGCCTTGCAGAGCCGGGCGTGCCAGGGGCCGACGACGAGCCGGTAGCCGAGCAGGGCGTCGAAGCGCTCGACGAGCCAGTCGCGGTGACGGCGGATCAACGGGAAGCCGTCGGCGTGCGGGCCGGAGGCGGTGACCAGCGGGTGGGCGAGCAGCAGCCGGGCGGCGATCCGGCGTTCGGCGGCGGGCAGGTCGACGGCGGGCAGGTCGACGGTGGGAAGGGCCGGGGCGGAAACGTCCGCGACAAGCAGGGCCGGGGCCGGTATCGGAAGGTCCTGGCCGGAACGATCCTGCGCGCCCGGCACCGGGCGGGTGCGCTCGGGCTTGCGGTGCCTGCCGGGCCTGCCCGGCTTGGCACCTGACCGGACGACGGGCAGCGCGGAGGCGTCCCGCCGGGCGCGGCGCAGACCGCCGACGGGGCGGGGCTCCCGGGAGCGCAGGGCGGCGGTGGCGTGCGCGGTGGGGCCGTGCCACCAGCTGACGTCGGCGTCGGGCGCCGCTTCGGCGGGGGCACCGAGATGGCGGGCCGGGTAGAGGCCGAAGGACGCGGCGCACAGGTCGTCGGCGGTGCCGGGGGTGGCGGCGGCGAACCAGTGGGCGAGCCGGAGCAGGCCCGGGTCGGGCGAGAGCGCGGGGGCGGCGCCCGGCTCGGGCGCGGGCCTGGTCGGCGCGGCGTCAGCACGGGGGCCGGACACGGCTTCGGGCGCCGCCCCGGCCGCGGGTTCGCGTACGGCGAGGAGGGCGTCGGTGCTCCTCAGCCCCGTCCCGCCCGTGCGCCCGTCCGGCCTGCCGGCGGCCACCCGGGTGGCACCGACCGCGTACTCCTGCTGCTCCATGTCGGGGACCAGACTAGACGGTGGCCGCGTCACCCGGTGGCAGCAACCGGCCGTGCGCCGAAGTGACCGGCGGCCCTCCGCTACGCCGCCCGCCGGCCCGCACCCGCCGTCACGCGGCCACCCGCCCCGCACCACCCGGGTTACGCACCGGTAACCCGCTCTTCCGCCGTACCGCCGGGTCGCCTAGGGTTCGTCACACTCCCCCACCGCCCGACCCCGGAGGTCAGCAGCCGCATGAGCATCCGTACGACCACCCGTGCCGTCCTCGGCGGCCGTCTGCGCTCGGCCGCCGGTCTGCTCGGCGGCTTCGCGGCCGCCTCGGCGACGCACCTGGGCGCGATCGCCTCCGGCGCGTCCGTGCTGCAGAACGCCACCAAGCCGGCCCTGATGCCGCTGCTGGCCGCGCACAGCGTCGCCGCGGCCGCCTCCGCCGGGCGGCGGGCGCCGAAGCCGCTGGCCCCGGCGCTGCTGCTGAGCGCGGGCGGGGACGTGCTGCTCCAGCTGAAGAACGACACCGCGTTCCTGGCCGGGATGGGCTCGTTCGCGGCGGCGCACATCTGCTACGTGACGATGTTCGTCCGGCGCGGGGCGCTGACCGACCGTCGGCGGGCCCTGGTGGTGGCGGCCGCGTACGCAACCGCCTGGGCGGCCATGGTCGGGCAGCTCTGGCCGGACCTCGGGGACCTGCGGATCCCGGTGGCCGGCTACAGCCTGCTGCTCGCCTCCACGGCCGTCACCTCGGCCGGGCTGGGCTGGCGGACCGGGCTGGGCGGAGCGCTGTTCCTGCTGTCCGACACGCTGATCGCCACCCAGCTGGCGAAGTGGCGGGAGCTGCCCGGGCACCAGTTCTGGATCATGGCGACGTACGTCCTGGCCCAGTACCTGCTGGCCAGCGGCACCCTCCGGCACGAGCACGAGCACGAGCACGGGCACGAGCACGGGCACGGGCCTCAGCTGCAGCAGAACCCCGCGCCGCAGGCCGGCTGACACGCCTGTGCGCCGCCGGCCCGGTCAGGGTCCGACGGCGCGCGGGAAAGACGAAAAAGGCGCGGTGCCCATCAGGCACCGCGCCGCCGCAGCAGCCAGAAGCCTCCGAGGCCGCCCGCCACCAGGGCCAGGCCCCCGGCCAGCTCCGCCGGATCGGCCGCGACCGAACCGCCGAGGCCGGTGTTCACGGCACCGTGCGGGGCGACCTGCTGGCCGCCGGCGCCGGACTGGCCGAGCGAACCCGCCCACTCGCCGGCCGCCTTGCCCCAGTCACCGAGGCCTTTCTCGGGACCCTTCTCGGGACCCTTCTCGGGGCCCTTCTCGGGGCCCTTCTCAGGCCCTTTCTCGGAGCCCCTGTCGGAGCCGGCCACCGGGACGCCGGCGGCCGCGACGGTCTTGACGCTGGTGGAGAACGCCCCGCCGTCCGGGCAGGTGCCGTCGATCCTGCTGTCCCCGGAGTGCTGGCCGGCCAGCCGGGCCGAGCCGCTGTGCTTGCCGTCGGAGCCCAGGGTGAGAGTGGCCGGACCGCCGTCGAACGCGGCGGAGTGGGCGGTGATGGTCTTGGCGTCGGGCTTGTCCGACTTCTCACAGGAGACCGTGACCTTCACGGTCTGGCCCGGTGCGGCCTGGGACGGGCTGACCGAGGCCGAGCCGTCCCTGGCGGATGCGAGGGGGGCCGTCAGGCCGGTCAGCACCGTCGCGCCGATCAGAGCGGCGGCGGCCGTACGCATGGGGCGCATGCCGGAACCTCCGGGATTCTCGGGCGCAGCCGGGGGGACTCCGATGTCCACGTGGTCGAACAACTGCACCCGGTTATGCCCGACAGTAGGCAGCCCGCCCGGCCCCGGCCACCGGTCGGGACCGTTCGGGTTACCGCCTCTCACCCAGGGTGATTCACAGGTCGAGGTCGACCACGACCGGCGCGTGGTCCGAGGTGCCCTTGCCCTTGCGGGCCTCGCGGTCCACGTAGCTGTCGGTGACGGCGTCCACGAAGGGCTTGTTGGCGTAGGTGAGGTCGATCCGCATGCCCCGGTTCTTGGGGAACGCCAGCTGGCGGTAGTCCCAGTAGGTGTAGGGGCGGTCGTACTTGAGCGGTCGCGGTACCACGTCGTGCAGGCCCACCTCGCCGAGGGCCTCCAGCGCGGCCCGCTCGGCGGGGGTGACGTGGGTGAGTCCCTCGAAGGCGGCGACGTCGTAGACGTCCTCGTCGGCGGGGGCGATGTTGAAGTCCCCGAGGACGGCGAACGGGCGGGGCCCGGCGGCGTCCTCGGTGGCGGCCGTGCGCAGCGCCTGCAGCCACTCCAGCTTGTAGCGGTAGTGGGTGTGGTCGACCTCGCGGCCGTTGGGCACGTAGACCGACCAGATCCGGACCGGGCCGCAGGTGGCGGCGACGGCGCGCGGCTCCACGTCGGGCAGCAGGGCGCCGTCGGCGAGGTAGCCGGGCTGGCCGGGCAGGTCGCGCACGACGTCGTCCAGGCCGAGCCGGGAGACGATCGCGACGCCGTTCCACCGGCCGGTGCCGTGGGCCGCCGTCTCGTACCCGAGGGCGCGCACCTCCTCGTACGGGAAGGCGTCGGCCGCGCACTTGAGCTCCTGGAGGCAGAGCACGTCGGGCTTGGCGCTCTCCAGCCACTCCAGGAGCTTGGGCAGCCGCGCGGTGACGGAGTTGATGTTCCAGGTGGCGATGCGGACGGTCACGGCGGGCGGCCTTCCCGGTGGTTCGGTACGGACGGGTGCTTCGGTACGGACGAGTGGTGATGGACGGGTGGTCCGGTCAAGACGAGGGGTGGGCACCCCCTGAGGGGACGCCCACCCCGAACATACCGCCCGGCACCGACAGCGCGGCCCGGCCGGCCTGCGGCCCGGTCAGCCCGTGGGCCGGACCACCGCCGCGGAGCCGCCCCCGCGCCGGACCGGTTCGGCCGCGGCCACCCACCGCCCGTCCGGCAGCCGTTCGACGCCGGTGGCGGCGCCGATCTCGGCGACGGACGTGAAGCTGTGCCCGAGCGCCTCCAGGGCGGCCCGTTCGGGCAGCGCCAGGAAGCCGGGCTCGGCCTGGGTGGCGACGGTGTTGCGCTGGCTGGCGCGCGGTGCGGCGATGGCCTGTTCCAGGCTCAGGCCCCGGTCGAGCCGCCCGAGCAGCACCTGGAGGGTGGTGGTGATGATGGTCGCGCCGCCGGGGCTACCGGTGGCCAGCAGCGGTTCGCCGTCGCGCAGCACGATGGTCGGGGAGATCGAGGAGCGCGGCCGCTTGCCCGGGCCGGGCAGGTTGGGGTCGGGGACGCCCGGGGTGAGCGGGGTGAAGTCGAAGTCGGTGAGTTCGTTGTTGAGCAGGAAGCCGCGGCCGGGGACGGTGATGCCGCTGCCGCCGGTCTGCTCGATGGTGAGGGTGTAGGAGACGACGTTGCCCCAGCGGTCGGCCACGCTGAGGTGGGTGGTGTTGGGGCCCTCGTAGGGCTCGGCGACGGCGGGGCCGGCCTCGGCGCAGTCGGCGGGGTGGCGCGGGTCGCCGGGGGCGAGCGGGCTGGTGAGGGCCCGGTCGGGGCTGATCAGGCAGGCCCGGGAGGCGGCGTAGCGCGCGGAGAGCAGTTCCTTGGTGGGGACGTCGCCGAAGGCCGGGTCGCCGACCCAGCGGTTGCGGTCGGCGAAGGCGATCCGGGAGGCGTCCAGGAAGTGGTGGTAGTACTGCGTGTCGCTGTACGCGCCGAGGTCGCCGTCCTCCAGGATGCCGAGCGCCTCGCCGACGGTGGTGCCGCCGGAGCTGGAGGGGGCGATGGAGTAGACGTCGTAGTCCCGGTACGGGACGTGGGTGGGCGCCTGGCGGCGGACCTGGTAGGCGGCGAGGTCGGCGGTGTCGATCTTGCCGGGGCGGGCGTTGCGGCCGGAGGCCGGGTCGACCGGCGGGTGCTGGACGGTGTCGGCCACGTCCTTGCCGAGGTCGCCCTGGTAGAAGGCCTTGACGCCGTCCTTGGCGAGCAGCCGGTAGGTGGCGGCGAGGTCGGGGTTGCGCAGGACGGTGCCGACCTCGGGGGGCTTGCCGCCGGGCAGGTAGAGCTTGGCGGTGTCCGGGAAGTCCTTGAACCGGTCGTAGTTGTCGGCGGTCTGGCCGCGGAAGGTCTGGTCGACGACGAAGCCGTTGTCGGCGATCCGCTCGGCGGGCCCCAGGGCGTCGGCGAGCGTGCGGGTGCCCCACTGGCGCAGGGCGGTGTCCCAGGTGGCGGCGGTACCGGGGACGCCGACGGACAGGCCGCTGGTGACGGCGTCGGCGAAGGCCAGCGGCTTGCCGTCCTCCAGGAACAGCCCGCTGTCGGCGGTGCGGCCGGCCACCTCGCGGCCGTCGATGGTGTGCACCCGGCCGGTGGCGTGGTCGTAGTAGACGAAGTACCCGCCGCCGCCGATGCCGGAGGAGTAGGGCTCGGTGACGCCGAGGGCGGCGGCGGTCGCGACCGCCGCGTCGACCGCGTTGCCGCCCTTGCGCAGCACCTCGATGCCGGCCGCGGTGGCGTCGGCGTCGACGCTGGCCACCGCTCCGCCCCGACCCACCGCCTCGGGGGCCTTCGGCGGCGGGGCCGCCCCCGCCGCCCCGGCCGGCCCGGCGCAGGACCAGACCAGGGCGGTGGCGAGCAGCAGCGGTGGTGCGATCCGGGCCAGAGCCCTCATCCGAGTCCTCCTGAGTCGACGTCAACTCCGTTGTCTCACAGGAGGCATGATCCCGACAATCACACCGCACCGCTACCAACCGGTAGTTGACGGAACCGAATCAGGCGAAAGGGCCGAGGCCCTGTCCGGCCGATCTTGCCGAACAGGGCCTAGACGCCGCTGCGCTCGACCCGGCGCCGCTTGATGGTGCGGAACCGGCGGGCGACCTGCCGGGCGAGGTCGGCGGCGCCGACCAGGCCGGCCTCGTTGCCGAGTGCGGCGTGCACGATGCTCGCCTCGGGCCGGAAGCCGCGCCCGGTGAGGGTGCGGCGGAAGGTGTCCCGGGCCGGGCCGAGCAGCAGGTCGCCGGCCTCGGAGACGCCGCCGCCGATGACGAAGCGGCCCGGGTCGAGCGCGGCGGCCAGGTTGGCGATGCCGACGCCGAGCCAGGTGCCGACCTCGTAGAGCAGTTCGGTGGCGGTCGGGTCGCCGGCCCGGGCGGCCTCGGTGACCAGCGGTCCGGTGATGCCCTCGACGGTGCCGCCGGCCCGGGCGAGCAGCGGCTGCACCACCGGGGACTCCTCGGCGACGAGTTCGCGGGCGTCGCGCACCAGCGCGTTGCCGGAGGAGTACTGCTCCCAGCAGCCGCGGTTGCCGCACGGGCAGCGGTGGCCGCCGGGCAGCACCTGCATGTGGCCGAACTCGCCCGCCAGGCCGTACTTGCCGCGGTCGACGTAGCCGTCGCGGACGACGGCGCCGCCGATGCCGGTGCCCAGGGTGAGCATCACCATGTGGTCCTCGCCGCGCCCGGCGCCGAAGCGCCATTCGGCCCAGGCGGCGGCGTTGGCGTCGTTCTCCACGATCACCGGGAAGCGCAGCCGCTCGCTGAGCGCCTGCTGGAGCGGCTCGCCCCGCCAGTTCAGGTGCGGGGCGAACAGCACCGTGGAACGGTCGGCGTCGACCCAGCCGGCCGCGCCGATGCCGACGGCGTGGACGTCGTGCCGGTCGGCGAGCTCCAGCACCAGGTCGACGATGACGTTCTCGACGACCTTGGCGCTCTTGCTCTTGTCGGGGGTGTCGGTGCGCAGCTTCTCCAGCACCTTGCCCTCGCCGTCGACCACTCCGGCGACCACCTTGGTGCCGCCGATGTCGACGCCGATGGTGGGCAGTCGCAGTATCCCGGCGGGCAGGGCGCGGCGGCGGCGCTCGGCGCGGGGGCCGAGGCCGAGCAGGGTGGGCAGGACGGCCGGCCGGGTGCTGCCTTGGGGGCTGGTCACGGCTACGGACGCTCCTCACGGGGCTCGGGGTCAGTTCGGGGCTGGGGTTCGGTGCGGGGCTGGGACTCGGTGCGGGGCTCGGGTTCGGTGGGCCGGGCCAGCTCGTGCGAGAGTTCGGCGAGGTCGGAGCCGCCGGCCATCTCGGTGGTGAGCTGTTCGAGGCCGATCTCGGTGCGCGGGTGGCTGCCGGCCATCCGGCCCCGCTTGAGCAGGGTGAAGTGGTCGCCGACCAGGTAGGCGTGGTGCGGGTTGTGGGTGATCAGGACGACCCCGAGCCCGGCGTCGCGGGCGGCGGTGACGTACTTGAGCACCACTCCGGACTGCTTGACGCCGAGCGCTGCGGTCGGCTCGTCCAGGATGAGCACCTTGGCGCCGAAGTGCACGGCCCGGGCGATCGCCACGCACTGGCGCTGGCCGCCGGAGAGGGTGCCGATCGGGCGGTCCACGTCGTGCAGGTCGATGCCCATCCGGGCGAGCGCCTCGCGGGTGGTGGTGCGCATCGCCTCGGCGTCCAGGCGCAGGCCGCCCCAGCGGCGGTGGCCCTGCTCGGAGCCGAGGAAGAAGTTGCGCCAGACCGGCATCAGCGGGACGACGGCGAGGTCCTGGTAGACGGTGGCGATGCCGCGGTCCAGGGCCTGGCGCGGGGAGTCGAGCCGGACCTCCTCGCCGCCGACGGTGTAGCTGCCCTCGTCGTGCTGGTGCAGCCCGGAGATGATCTTGATCAGGGTGGACTTGCCGGCGCCGTTGTCGCCCAGCACGCAGCTGATCTCTCCGGCGTGCAGGGTGAGCGAGACGTCCTGGAGGGCGCGCACGGTGCCGTAGCTCTTGCCGACGCCCTCCAGGGCGAGCAGTTCGGTCTTCATCGGGGCCCCCGTTCGGCCTGGCGCTTGACGTACGCGTTCAGCAGGGCGGCGAGCAGCAGCATCGCGCCGAGGAAGAACTTGAACCAGTCCGGGTTCCACTGGGCGTAGATGATCCCCTTGCTGGCCATGCCGAAGATCAGCGCGCCGAGCGCGGAGCCGACCACCGAGCCGTAGCCGCCGGTGATCAGGCAGCCGCCGATGACGGCCGCGACGATGTAGATCAGCTCGTTGCCGACGCCCTCGCCGGACTGCACGGTGTCGAAGGAGAACAGCAGGTGCTGGCCGAGCACCCAGGCCCCGAAGCCGACACCGAGGTAGAGCAGGGTCTTGGTGCGGGCGACCGGCACGCCGACCGCGCGGGCGGCGTCCGCGTCGCCGCCGACGGCGAAGATCCAGTTGCCGAAGCGGGTGCGCAACAGCACCCAGCTGCCGACCGCGAGCAGGCCGAGCCACCACCAGACGGTGGCCTTGATCGTCAGTCCGCCGACGGTGATCTCGGAGGCGAACAGCCAGCGGCAGGAGGCGAAGCCCTCCATGTCGGAGATCGGCTTGGTCGAGACGGTGCCGGAGACCAGCTTGGTGACGCCGAGGTTGGCACCGGTCAGCATCAGGAAGGTGCCGAGGGTGACGATGAAGCTGGGCAGCCGGGTGCGGCCGAGCATCCAGCCGTTGAAGGCGCCGACGGCCAGCGTGACGGCGAGCGAGACCAGCGCGCCGACCCAGGTCACCGCGGTGAACTGGTAGGAGACCATCGAGGAGGTCAGCGCGGCGGTGGTGACCAGCACGCCGGCCGACAGGTCGAACTCGCCGCCGATCATCAGCAGCGAGACCGGGACGGCCATGATCCCGATGGTGGACGCCGCGTAGAGCACGGTGCCCAGCGAGGAGACCCGCAGGAAGGGTTCGGCGGCCACCGCGAAGACGGTGAACACCGCGACGGCGGCGATCAGCGAGCCGAGCTCGGGGCGGGCGAGGAGGCGGCGCAGCGCGGCCGGGCGGTCCTGGGCGAGGACGTCGGTGGTGCTCACCTGGTCCCCCTCGCGACGTACTCGGCGAGCGCGTCGGCGTCGTCCCTGGTCAGGATCTGCGGGCCGGTCGCGACGGGCTTGCCACCGCCGAGCATGTCCAGGTTGGACTTGTACAGCCAGAGCAGGTCGACGCCCTCGTAGCCCTGGAGGTAGGGCTGCTGGTCGACGGCGAAGCCGACGGAGCCGGACTTGAGGCCGGCCACCACCTGCGGCCCCAGGTCGAAGGTGTCGAGCTCGACGGCGCGGTGGACGTCCTGGACGGCCTGGAGGCCGGTGGCGGCCATCGGGCCGGAGAGGGTGAGCACGGTGTCGATGGACGGGTCGGCCTGGAGCTTGGCGGAGATCGCGGCGCGGGCGTCGGGCATGTTGACGCCGTCCACGTACAGCACCTGGAAGGCGCCGCCGGCCTTGGACTGGGCGCCGGAGCAGCGCTGCTCCTGGCCGATGTTGCCCTGCTCGTGGATGACACAGAGCACGTTCTTGCGGCCGCGGCCGGCCAGCTCGGTGCCGGCCGCCTGGCCGGCGGTGGACTCGTCCTGCCCGATGTGGGTGAGCGCGCCGAACTTGGCGGAGTACTCCTGGCCGGAGTTGACGGTGATCACGGGGATGCCGGCGGCCTTGGCCTTGCCGAGGACGTCGGCCATGGCGTCGCCCTTGGCGAGGGTGACCAGCAGGCCGTCGACCTTCTGGTCGATGGCGGCCTGGACGAGCTGGACCTGGTTCTGGGTCTGCGCGTCGTTGGAGTACAGGAAGGTGATGTTGTCCTTGGCGGCAGCCTGCTCGGCACCCTTGCGCACGCTGTCCCAGAAGGCGTCGCCGGCCCCGGCGTGGGTCACCATGGCGACCTTCCAGCGCGGGGTGGTGACGGCGCTGCCGCCGGCGGCCGACGCCTTGGCGCGGGCCTCCTCGGCGCGGCGGCCTCCGGTACTGCTGCAACCGGCCGCGGTGACCGCGAGTGCCAGGAGGGCGCAGACGGGCCAGAAACGGCGGGACGGGCGAAAGCGGGTTGTGCTCATCCCCCTAGTCTCTCTGGCCGGGCGGCACGTGGATGACACCGCCTCGCCCGGCGGCGCCCGGGACGCGGGAGGTAAGGTGCCCCGGGGGACCTTCCTGGAAGTTCGCTGGACATCTCGTCCGGGCGACCGCCGTCCGGGTGGCAGACTTAGCGCCGACCCGAAACAGGAACATCACAGGAAACGTGATGTTCCTCTCAGGTTCCGCACAGATTCGGATGGCAACCGATCATCGGTTCCGCGCCGTCCAATGCCATTGGAGTGCGTTCGGGCGAGTGGGGCTCGGGCGGCCAGCAACCCGGATACGAGAACTCGATGCAACTGACAGGTACGCCATTCTTCATCCTCACCGTCATCCTGGTGCCGGTGTCCATCGCGGTGGCGCTCCTGTACTGGGGCAAGGTCCGCGGGCCGAACCCGGTGCGGATCCTGTCCAGGCTCGTCATGATCATGTTCTGCCAGATCACGGCCGTGCTGATGGTCTTCGTGATGGTCAACAACGCCAACCTGATCTACGGCAACTGGGACGACCTGCTCGGCACCGGTGACCACGTCCGGGCCGTGCCGCAGGTGGCGCCGGCCGACCAGGGCGCCGCGGGCAAGGAGGGCGCCGGCCAGGGCGGCGGCGACGCGGCCAAGCAGCCGCCGAAGGCGCTCCAGAAGTTCGCCGGCGTGGGCGACCCGGCGGTGCCCGGCGACGTCCAGAAGACCGAGCTCAAGGGCCAGGTGTCCGGGGTCGACGGCGAGGTGCTGGTCTGGCTGCCGCCGCAGTACAACGACCCGGCGTTCAAGGACAAGAAGTTCCCGGTGGTCGAGCTGATCCCGGGCTACCCGGGCTCCTCCTCCACCTGGTACGGCACGCTCAAGGTCTCCGAGCAGCTCAAGCCGCTGATGCAGCAGGGCAAGGTCTCCCCGTTCATCCTGGTCTCGCCGCGCACCCTGCTCCTCGGCAACCACCAGGACGCCGGCTGCACCGACATCCCCGGCAAGATCAACGCCGACGCCTGGCTCACCCGGGACGTCCCGCAGATGATCATGGACAACTTCCGCGCCGACCCGTCCCCGGACCGCTGGGGCATCGCCGGCTACTCGGCCGGCGCCCACTGCGCGGCCAAGCTGTCCCTGGCGCACCCCAACCGGTACCGGGCCGCGATCTCGATGTCCGGCTACAACGACCCGGCGTCCGAGAGCGACTCCCTGGTCGGCAAGGACCCGAAGCTGCGCGAGGCCAACAACCCGGTCAACATCCTCAAGAGCGCCCAGCAGCCGCCGAAGGTCAGCCTCTACATCAGCGGCAAGAAGGGCGACGGTCTGGAGGACGGCCAGGCGATCGCGGCGGCGGCCAAGGAGCCGACCAAGGTCCAGGTCCAGGAGAGCAACGGCCCGCACACCACCGAGCTGTGGAAGACCATGGTGCCGAGCATCTTCGAGTGGATGACCTCGGTCATCCCGCCGCAGTAGTCCCACGCAGTAACGATCATGCGGGAGGGCCCGCCGCGCATTTTCGCGGCGGGCCCTCCCGCATGAGGCACGGCTCTCGGGCCCGGCCGTCAGGCCAGTTCGAGCGCCAGGTAGAAGTCCACCCGGTCCTCCAGCCGGGAGAGGTCACGGCCGGTCAGCTCCTCGATCCGGCCGATCCGGTAGCGCAGGGTGTTGACGTGGACGTGCAGCTGCGCGGCGCAGCGCGTCCAGGAGCCGTCCGAGCGCAGGAACGCCTCCAGGGTGCGGACCAGGTCCGCCTGGTGCTCGATGTCGTACGCGATCACCTTGTCCAGCAGCCGGCTGCGGAAGGCGCGGCGGACCTCGTCCGGGACGGCCGCCAGCAGCAGCACGTGCGAGGCCAGCTCCTCGGGGCCCGCCACGCAGACCCGGCCGACCCGGGCGGCGGCGATCCGGCGGGCGTGCCGGGCCTCCTCCAGGGCGCCGCGCAGGCCGCCGGCCTCGGAGGCGGGGGCGGAGACCCCGAGGGTGATCCGGCCCTCCGAGCCGAGGCCCGCCTCCAGCGGGGCGAGCAGTTCGCGCAGGGTCTCGGCGGGCACCGGTCCGTCCAGGGCGGGCAGCACCACGACGGCGCCGGAGCCGGCCCCGGCGACCAGCGCGCGGTCGGTGGTGCCGCCCAGCGCCTCCTCCAGGACCGCGCGCACCACGCCCTCGGGCAGGCCGGTGCCCTCGGCGCTGAGCACCAGCCAGGACCCGTCCTGGGCCTGGGCTTTGGGCTCGACACTCTCGTAGCGGGCGGCCATCGCCGAGGAGGCGTACAGGGTGCGGCTGATCTCGGCCGGGTCGGCGTCGCGCTGGAGCAGGGCCAGCACCTCGTCGGCGAGGCGGCGGCGCAGCCGGCGGCCCTCGTCGCGGCGGTGGCGCTCGGCGGCGACCAGCCGGGCCAGGTTCTCGGCGAGCTGCTGGCGCTTGGTGGTCCACTCGGTGACGTCGCCGGCCACCGCGAGCACCCAGTCGGCCAGCGGCGCCTGGTGGTCGGCCGACGCCGGGGCGGGCAGCAGCGAGTAGGAGCCGCCGGCCAGGCGGGCCCGGTGCGGGGGGCGGCGGCGCTGGCGCTGGGCGCCGAGGTGGGCCCGGACCAGCTGGTCGCGGTCCTCGGCCGGGAGGCGGTCGGCGGGGCCTGCGATCACCGCGCCGGTGGGGGTGAGCACCCAGCAGTCGAGGTCGAGGTCGCCGCCGAGCAGGTCCAGCACCGCGTCCAGGCCGCCGCCGCCGGCCGCCGAGACCAGCAGGCGGTGCCGGTCGACGAGGGCGGCGAGGTCGGCGGCGCGGTCGGCGGAGACCTGGCGGCCGATGAACTCGGTGACGGTGCCGAAGGCGATGTCGTCGGGGACGGCCAGCAGCGGCATCCGGTGCCGCCGGCAGGCCTCCACCAGGTCCTCGGGCACCGGGCCGACCTCGGCCTCGCCGGCCGCCAGGGCGACCGCGCCGCCGGCCACGATGGTCCGCACGAACCGCTCGGAATCGGCCGGGGCGGTGCGCCACAGCATGCCGGTGAGCACCAGCTCGCCGCCGTGCAGGTAGCGGCCGGGGTCGTGCAGGTCCGTGGTCATGACGCCGCTGACCTGCCGGTCCAGCTCGTCCTCGGCCGCGAGCAGGCGCAGTCGCGGGGCGCCGGGGGCGAGCAGGTCACGGACACGCATCCGCGGACTCCTAACGGGGGCTGAGGGTGGGATGGGGCTGAGGGGTGGGCCGAACGGGGAAGGCCCGGGCGTTCGGTCGGGGGTCACAGTGTGCCCGAACATCCGTACTTGTCGTCACGTCCGGGCGGGCGAGCGGATCACGGGCCCGTCGCTTGCGAATCACGGCCGGATTACGGTCGTAGGTAGCACCTGGTGAACACCTGGGCTGCGCATTCCTCTCCTTAGAGGAACGTACAGGATGCCGGGCGGGAGCACAGCCGGGGCTTCATGCCATCGGTGACTGCCTGTGGGCCCCGTCGCGGCGGTTCACTGGGCGACACGCCGCCGGACGCAGCCCGGTGACCGGGGCCCGACGCGGAGGCGACGAAGCGGTTGGTTGAGAGGTCCGAACACCGAGTTCCGGGCAGTGTGCCCACCCGTCCGGCAGGCGACGACTTGAGGAGACACCCGCATGGAGTTCCTTCGGCCCGCTACCTGGGACGAGGCACTCGCGGCGAAGGCCGAGTACCCGACCGCACTGCCCATCGCGGGCGGTACGGACGTCATGGTCGAGCTGAACTTCGACGTGCACCGGCCATCCGCGATTCTCGATCTGAACCGCATCACCGAGCTCACCCAGTGGTCGAACGACGGCGGCGTCGTCCGGCTCGGCGCCTCCGTCCCCTACTCCCGGATCATCGACGAGCTGTCCGGGCCGCTGCCCGGGCTGGCGCTGGCGGCCCACACCGTCGGCTCCCCGCAGATCCGCAACCGCGGCGGCGTCGGCGGCAACCTCGGCGCGGCCTCCCCGGCCGGCGACTCCCACCCGGCGCTGCTGGCGGCCGGCCGGGACGTCCTGGTCGAGGCCGCCTCCGTGCGCGGCACCCGGCTGATCCCGATCGACGACTTCTACGTCGGCGTGAAGCGCAACAGCCTGGACGCCGACGAGCTGATCCGGGCGGTGCACATCCCGGTGGCGGACGGCCCGCAGCAGTTCTCGAAGATCGGCACCCGCAACGCCATGGTGATCGCGGTCTGCGCCTTCGGCTTCGCCCTCCACCCGAAGAACGGCACCGTCGGCACCGGCATCGGCTCGGCCGCCCCCACGCCGCGCCGCGCCGTCGAGGCCGAGGAGTACCTGGCGGGCGTGCTCGCCGAGCGCGGCCTCTGGGAGTCCGGCGACCTGCTGGGCGCCGAGGTGGTCCAGCGCTTCGGCGAGCTGGTCAAGGCCGCCGCCTCGCCGATCGACGACGTCCGGGGCACCGCCGACTACCGCCGGCACGCGCTCGCCGTGATGGCCCGCCGCACCCTCACCTGGACCTGGAACGACTACGGCAAGCAGATCAGGAGCGCGGCATGAGGGTGACTTTCACCGCCAACGGCAAGCCGGTCGAGGCGGACGACGTCTGGGAGGGCGAGAGCCTCCTGTACGTGCTGCGCGAGCGGGTCGGCCTGCCGGGCTCGAAGAACGCCTGCGAGCAGGGCGAGTGCGGCTCCTGCACGGTCTACCTGGACGGCGTGCCGGTCTGCAGCTGTCTGGTCGCGGCCGGCCAGGTGCAGGACCGCGAGGTGCGCACGGTCGAGGGCCTGACCGGCGAGAACGGCGAACTGGGCCTCGTCCAGCAGGCGTTCATCGATGCCGGCGCCGTCCAGTGCGGCTTCTGCACCCCCGGCCTGCTGGTGCAGACCGACGCGCTGCTGGAGCGGGACGCCCAGCCGAGCGACAACGACATCCGCGAGGCGCTGTCGGGCAACCTCTGCCGCTGCACCGGCTACGAGAAGATCATGGACGCGGTGCGGCTGGCGTCCGCCCGCACGTGCGCCGGAAAGGCCGTGTCGCAATGACCACCCGCACCATCCAGGGCCAGAAGAACCTCCAGGACATCCGGCAGGCCAGCAAGGACGGCATCGGCGGCTCGCCGCTGCGCCCGGACGGCCACCTCAAGGTCAAGGGCGAGTTCGCCTACTCCTCCGACATGTGGCACGAGGACATGCTCTGGGGCATGGCGCTGCGCTCGCCGCACCCGCGCGCCACCATCCTGTCGGTGGACATCTCCGAGGCGCTCAAGGTGCCCGGCGTCTACGCCGTCCTCACCCACCAGGACATCCCCGGCGCGAAGTACTACGGGCTGGAGATCCAGGACCAGCCGGCCCTGGCCATCGACAAGGTCCGCTACCACGGCGAGGCGATCGCCCTGGTCGCGGCCGACCACCCGGAGACCGCCCGCCGCGCGGTGAAGAGGATCAAGGTCGAGTACGAGGTGCTCACCCCGATCGTCACCGAGGAGCAGTGCCTGGACCCCGCCACACACGGCTACGTGCACGAGCCGCACGAGTACAAGTCGCACGGGTACGGCAACATCTGCCACGAGCAGCGGCTGGTCTCCGGCCTCGGCGTCACCGACGAGGTCCGCGCGCTCGCGGACGTCGTCGTCAGCGGCGACTACGAGGTCGGCATGCAGGACCAGGCCTTCCTCGGCCCCGAGTCCGGCCTCGCGGTGCCCGCCGAGGACGGCGGCATCGACCTCTACATCGCCACCCAGTGGCTGCACGTCGACCGCCAGCAGATGGCCCCGGTGCTCGACCTGCCCGAGGAGAAGGTCCGGCTCACCCTGGCCGGCGTCGGCGGCGCCTTCGGCGGCCGCGAGGACCTGTCGATGCAGATCCACGCCTGCCTGCTGGCCCAGCACACCGGCAAGCCGGTCAAGATCGTCTACGCCCGCGACGAGTCCTTCTTCGGCCACGTGCACCGCCACCCCGCCAGGATGCACTACGAGCACGGCGCCACCCGCGACGGCAAGCTGGTCTTCGCCGACTGCCGGATCGTGCTGGACGGCGGCGCGTACGCCTCCGCCTCGCCCGCCGTGGTCGGCAACGCGGCCTCGCTCGGGCACGGCCCGTACGTGATCCCCAACGTGCGGATGCACGCCATCGCGCTCTACAGCAACAACCCGTCCTGCGGCGCCATGCGCGGCTTCGGCGCCGTCCAGGCCGCGTTCGGCTACGAGTCGCAGATGGACAAGCTGGCCGTCGAACTCGGCATGGACCCGGTCGAGTTGAGGCAGCTCAACGCCATGTCGGAGGGCGACCACATGCCCACCGGCCAGCAGATCGACTCGCCCGCCCCGGTCGCCGAACTGCTGCGGCGCGCCAAGGAGATGCCGCTGCCGCCGCCGCTGGACACCGATCACCCGGACGTGCGCCAGCTCCCCGGGGCACTGTCCAACACCTCGCACGGCGAGGGCATCGTGCGCGGCGTCGGCTACTCGGTCGGCATCAAGAACGTCGGCTTCTCCGAGGGCTTCGACGACTACTCCACCGCCCGGGTGCGCCTGGAGGTGATCGGCGGCGAGCCCGTCGCCATGGTCCACACCGCGATGGCGGAGGTCGGCCAGGGCGGCGTCACCGTGCACGCCCAGATCGCCCGCACCGAGCTGGGCGTCGAACTGGTCACCATCCACCCGGCCAACACCGAGGTCGGATCGGCCGGTTCGACCTCCGCCTCGCGCCAGACGTACATGACCGGCGGCGCCGTGAAGCTGGCCGCCGAGGCGGTCAGGCGGGCGCTGATCGAGAAGGGCCGCCGCCGCTACGGCTGGACCCACGGCGACATCACGCTGATCGCCGGGAAGGTCGTCTCGGAGAGCGCCGGCGTGCTGGTCCCCATGGTCGACCTGCTCGGCGACGAGGCCATCGACCTCACCCGCGAACACCACCACCGCCCGACCGTCCCCTTCGACAAGGAGACCGGGCAGGGCTTCGGCCACGTCCAGTACACCTTCTGCGCCAACCGCGCGGTGGTCGACGTGGACGTCGAACTGGGCCTGGTCAAGGTCGTCGAGCTCACCGCCGTCCAGGACGTCGGCAAGGCGCTCAACCCGCTCTCCGTCGTCGGCCAGATCCAGGGCGGCTGCACCCAGGCGCTCGGCCTCGCCGTGATGGAGGAGATCATCGTGCGGGACGGGAAGGTGCGCAACGCCTCCTTCACCGACTACCTGATCCCCACCATCCTCGACACCCCGCCGATCCCGGTGGAGATCCTCGAACTGCCCGACCCGCACGCCCCGTACGGGCTGCGCGGCGTCGGCGAGGCCCCGACCGTCTCGGCGACTCCGTCGATCGTGGCGGCCATCCGCAACGCCACCGGCCTGGCGCTCAACCGGATCCCGGTCCGGCCCGAGCACCTGACCACGGAGGCCCCCGGGGCCTGACGCCCCCGGAGCCCGCAAGCTCCCCCGGGCTTCAGGCCCCGGGGAGCAGGAGAACCTCCCCGGGGCGGCGACCGTCCTCCCCGCCGCCCCGGGGCCGCTCCACCGCGCCACCCCCACTCGCGTGCACCACCCACGGCACGCGACCGCACCATCCCGCTGCCTCTCCCACGCCGGGGTTCTGCAGCGGTGCGCACCACCCACGCACCGCAGGCACCGCCACAGTGCGCCCAGTGAGTCGAGCAGTCCCCCTGCGCCAACCTCGTTGACTGGCAGTCAGGTCGGCTCGCCCACCCCAACCCCCTTTGACACTTGGGAGTGGACATGACCCAGATCCCCACGGAACACAGCCCCACGGAACACAGCCCCACGGAACCCGGCTCCACCGAGGAGAGACCCGCCGAGGACGACACCGCCACGCCCGCTCCCGCCCCGGCCCCCGCGCCGAAGAACGCACTGGACGCGTACTTCAGGATCACGGCCCGGGGATCGACCTTCGGCAACGAGATCCGCGGCGGCCTCACCACCTTCATGGCGATGGCCTACATCGTCCTGCTCAACCCGATCATCCTGAGCGGCGCCGACGTCAACGGCCTCAAGCTGGACCACGCGCAGCTCACCACCGCGACCGCGCTCGCCGCCGCCGTCACCACGATCCTGATGGGCGTGGTCGGCAACGTCCCCCTGGCGGTCGCCGCCGGGCTCTCGGTCTCCGGCGTGATATCCGCGCTGGTGGTACCGCACACCACCTGGCCCCAGGCCATGGGCCTGTGCGTGATCTACGGCCTGCTGATCGTCCTGCTGGTCGTGTCCGGGCTCCGCGAGAAGATCATGAACGGCATCCCGCTGCCGCTCAAGCACGCCATCACCATCGGCATCGGCCTCTTCGTCTCGCTGATCGGCCTGGTCAAGGCCGGCTTCGTGCACACCGGCGGCCCCACGCCGCTCGCGCTCGGCCCCTTCGGCGAGCTGGCCGGCTGGCCCGTCCTGGTCTTCTGCCTCACCGTGCTGACGATCTTCGTCCTGCTGGCCCGCAACGTCCGCGGCGCGATCCTGATCGGCATCGCCGGCGGCACCGTGGTGGCCTTCGTCATCAACGCGGTCGCCGACCTCCCCGCGAAGACCTGGGTCAGCTCCGCCCCGGTGTGGCCGGGCAGCCCGGTCTCCGCGCCCGACTTCGGCCTCTTCGGCCACGTCGACCTCTTCGGTGCCTTCGGCAGCCACGGCCTGGGCGCCATCAGCGCCTCGGTCGCCGTCTTCACCCTGGTACTGGCCGGCTTCTTCGACGCGATGGCCACCATCATCGGCGTCGGCACCGAAGCCGGGCTGGCCGACAAGCAGGGCCGGATGCCCGGCCTCTCCAAGGCCCTGTTCATCGACGGGGCCGGCGGCGCCGTCGGCGGCCTGTCCGGCGCCTCCGGCCAGACCGTGTTCGTCGAGTCCGCCACCGGGGTCGGCGACGGCGCCCGCACCGGCCTCGCCTCGACCGTCACCGGCGGCGTGTTCGCGCTGATGCTGTTCTTCTCGCCGCTCGCCGCGATCGTCCCGACCGAGGTGGCCTCCGCCGCCCTCGTCGTGATCGGCTCGATGATGATGAGCCAGGCCCGGCACATCGACTGGTCCGACCGCGAGGTCGCCATCCCGGCCTTCCTCACCTGCACCCTGATGCCGTTCACCTACAGCATCACCGCCGGTGTCGCCGCGGGCGTCATCTCGTACACGGTCATCAAGGCGGGCACCGGCAAGTGGCGCGAGCCCGGCCCGCTGATGTGGATCCTCACCGGGGTCTTCGTGGTCTACTTCGCGCTCACCCCGATCAAGTCCTGGCTGGGCGTGCACTAGCCCCGCTCGGCCGCAGAGGACCTGGCCGCACCGCCGCCGTGCGGGAATCGTTTCCCGTACGGCGGCACCTCCCGTCTACCCTCGCTTGTGTAAGGAGCTCTCCGACATGCAGGACATCGCCGAGCAGTTGCAGGCCTGGCACGCGGCCGGGCGCTCCTTCGCCGTGGCCACCGTCGTCGGCGTCTCCGGCAGCGCGCCCCGCGACCCGGGGGCGGCCCTGGCCGTCGACGCGGCCGGCGAGGCGATCGGCAGCGTCTCCGGGGGCTGCGTCGAGGGCGCGGTCTACGAGCTGTGCCAGGCTGCCATCGAGTCCGGCGAACCCGTCCTGGAACGGTTCGGCTACAGCGACGAGGACGCCTTCGCCGTCGGCCTGACCTGCGGCGGCGTCCTCGACGTGTTCGTCCAGCCGATCCGGCCCGGGGCCGACGACGGACTCGACGCCGGCATCGCCTACATCGCCTCCGGCACCCCCGTCGCGCTCGCCCGGGTGATCGCCGGGCCCGGCGGACTCGTCGGCGCCACCGTCGCCGTCACCGCCGACACCCACCACGGCGCCCTCTCCCCCGCCCTCCCCCCCGCCCCCTCGACGGCCCAGCCGTCGCCCGCCGCCACCCTTCCGGCGACGCGCCCCGCGCGACACCTCGTGACCGCGCTCGAACGGGCGGTCGTCACCGAGGCCCGGGCCATGCTCGACGCCGGACGCACCGGCCGGATCGTGCTCGGCCTCGACGGACGCCCCTGCGACGACCGCGACCAGGGCACCGTCGCCTGCTTCGTCGAGTCCTACGTGCCCGCGCCGCGGATGCTCGTCTTCGGCGCCATCGACTTCGCCGCCGCCGTCGTCCGGATCGGCCGCTTCCTCGGCTACCGCGTCACCGTCTGCGACGCCCGGCCCGTCTTCGCCACGAAACGGCGCTTCCCCGAGGCCGACGAGGTCGTCGTCGACTGGCCGCACCGCTACCTCGACTCCCAGCTCGACCGGATCGACGGGCGCACCGTGCTCTGCGTGCTCACCCACGACGCCAAGTTCGACATCCCGCTGCTGGAACGCGCCCTGCGGCTGCCGGTCGGCTACGTCGGCGCGATGGGCTCGCGCCGCACCCACCGCGACCGCGAGGCGCGGCTGCGCGAGGTCGGGCTCACCGAGGCCGAGATCGGCCGGCTGCGCTCCCCCATCGGCCTCGACCTCGGCGCCCGCACCCCCGAGGAGACGGCGGTGTCCGTCGCCGCCGAGATCATCGCCCACCGGCGCGGCGGCAGCTGCCTGCCGCTCAACGCCGGGGACGGCCCGATCCACCACGAGGCACCGGCCACCCCCGAGGAGCCCCGGGCACGACGCACGCACCGGACGCACGCCGCCTGAGTCCGACGGTCAGTCGCTCAATCGCTCAGTCGCTCAGTCGCTCAGTGCCAGCTTCACGCCGAAGCCCACCACCACCGCGCCGGTCACCCGGTCCATCAGCCTCCGGGCGGCGGGGCGGCGCAGCCAGCCGCGCAGCGCCCGGGCGAAGCCGACCAGGACGGTCGACCACAGCACGCCCTCCACCACGTGGACGCAGGTGAGCGCCACCCCGGCGGCGAAGTGCGGGGCCCCGGCGGGGATGAACTGCGGCAGCACGGCCACGTAGAACACCCCGACCTTGGGGTTCAGCAGATTGGTCAGCGTTCCGCGCCGCCAGCCGTACCCGAAACCGCCCTCGGCCGGCTCCTCCTCGACCGCCGCCTCCCCGCCCCGGCTGCGCAGCATGCCGACGCCCATCCACACCAGGTACGCCGCCCCACCCCAGCGCAGCACCTCGTACGCCACCTGCGAGGCGGTCAGCAGCGCCGTCACCCCGGCCGAGGTGAGCGTCCCCCAGACCAGGGTCCCGGTCTGGATCCCCAGCACCACCCCCCACGCCTGACTCCGCCGCCCGAGCGCGGACGTCCGCAGCACCAGCGCGGTGTCGAGCCCGGGCGTGAGCGTGAGCAGCCCCACGACGAGGGCGAAGGACCACAGAGCCGTTGTCATCTCCATGGGCCTCGATGCTCTCACAGGCCCGGGGCCTCGTTCCTCACTCACCCTGGTCCACCGGTCCGGTGAGACCGGGCAGACCGCCCTCGGCGAGCCGGGCCGTGAAGGCCTCGCGCTTCCGGCGCCGCACCGCGTTCTCAAGGGCGGCGTCGTCCTGCCCGATACCGCGGGCCCGTGCGGCCCGCTCAGGTGATGTTGAGGCGGGCGGCCAGGCGGAGGAGGCCGGGGCTGAGGCGGGAGAGGAAGCGGGCGGCCTTGGCCTCCGGGGTGACGGGGACGACCGGCCTGCCGGTGCGGACGGCGGCGAGGATGGCGGTGGCGACCTTCTCCGGGGGGAAGCCGCGGCGGGCGTAGAGCCTGGCGGCGCGGGCCTGCTTGGCGGCCTGCTGGTCGGCGGTGGTCGCGGAGAAGGTGGAGGTGCGGGTGATGTTGGTGTTGACGATGCCCGGGCAGATGGTGGAGACGCCGATGCCGTGCCCGGCGAGTTCGGCGCGCAGGCAGTCCGAGAGCATGAACACCGCGGCCTTGCTGGTCGCGTACGCGGTGAGCGCCTTGGACGGCAGGTAGGCGGCGGCCGAGGAGACGTTGACCAGGTGACCGCCCCGGCCGCGGTCGGCCATCAGCGTGCCGAAGGCGCGGCAGCCGTGGATGACGCCCCAGAGGTTGACGTCCAGGACGCGCTGCCATTCCTTCTCGGTGGTCTGCAGGAACGTCCCGGAGTGGCCGATGCCGGCGTTGTTGACCACCACGTCGGGCACCCCGTGCTCCTCCGCGACCGCCTGTGCGAAGGCGTCCACCGCCGCGCCGTCGGCGACGTCCACCCGGTAGGCGTGCGCCTGCGGGCCGATCAGCGAGGCGAGTTCGGCGGTGCGCTCGGCGGCGGCGAGGTCGAGGTCGCAGACCACGACGCGGGCGCCGTCCTCGGCGAAGGCGAGCGCGGTGGCCCGGCCGATGCCGCTGCCGCCGCCGGTGACGACGACCAGCCGGCCGTCGCCCTGCTCCCGGGTCGGCTCTGCGCTTCCGCGTTCGATGCGGGTGGTGAACTCGCGGACCATCTCGGCCACGGTGGCTCCCTTCTCCAGCAGCGCCGACCAGTGGCCGGCGTGCAGCGTCCGTCGGGTCAGCTCGGGCACCCAGCGTTCCAGCCCCTCGGAGAGGAACGGGGCGACGTAGCGGTCCCGGGTGAGGGTGATCAGCTGGACCGGCACCCGCGTCGGCCGCTCGCGCGGACTGCGCAGCGTGGGGCGGAAGTTGGCCCGGTACAGCTCGATGCCGCGGACGGCGTCGCGGCGCAGGCCGGGCTGCGGGTGGTCGGGCCGCGGGGTGACCTGCTCCAGGTCGCGCAGCACCCGCGGCCAGGCCCGGGCCAGGCCCAGGCGCCACACGCCGGGGGCGAGGAAGGGCAGGTGGAAGGCGGTGATGTACCAGGAGTGCAGGCCCTGGTGGAGGAGTTGGCGCAGGTGGCGCGGGGTGGGCCGGCGCATCCGGTGGCGCAGCCAGTAGCCCATGTGGTCCAGGCAGGGGCCGGACATGGTGGTGTACGAGGCGATCCGCCGCTCGGAGCCGGGCTCGGTGACGGCCTCCCAGGACTGCAGCGAGCCCCAGTCGTGGGCGACCACGTGCACCGGGCGGTCGGGGCTGACGGCGTCGGCGACCGCGAACAGGTCGGCGGCCAGGTGCTCCAGCCGGTAGCCGTCCCGGGTGGCGGGCACTCCGGACCGGCCGGCGCCGCGCACGTCGTAGCGGACCACGTGGTGGTCGCGGGCGAGGTCGGCGGCGACGTCGTCCCAGACGGCATGGGTGTCCGGGTAGCCGTGCACCAGGAGGACGGTGGGGGCGGCCGGGTCGCCCTGTTCGAAGACGGCGAGCGGGAGGCCGTCGGAGTGCACGGTGCGGCGGCGCACGGGCGGGGCGGCCGGCGCCTTCGCGGCAGCTGCGGCGTCTGCTGCGTCCGGGGCGTCCGGGGCGTCCGGGGCGTCTGCGGCGGGGGTGGTCATCGGGCGGCCTCCAGGGCAACGTCGTGGGCGGCGTCCGCCGTCCAGCGGCGGACGTGCGGCAGGTCGTCGTCGAGCCAGTGGGCGTCGTCCTCGGTGACCACCAGCAGTTCCTCGAACTTGATGCCCACGCCGCGGAAGCCGATGTGCGGCTCGACCGCCCACAGGCCCGGGGTGGGCGCGTGCCGGGACGACCGGCCGTCCGCCCAGAGCGGTGAACGGCCGTGCAGGCGCTCGGAGATCAGTTCGCGTCCGAGGGTCTGCAGGGTGCGCACGCCGAAGCCGAGGACGTTGACCCCGGCCGGGCCGCGCACGGTGGTGCGGGTGACCTGGTGGCCGATCACCCGGCCCGGGTAGACCTGGTGGCGGTTGTCGTAGCCGTGCGCGGCGATCTGCGCGTCCACGGCCGCGTACACCTCGTTGAGCGGACGGCGGGCGCGCACCTCGGCGAGGATCAGCTCGCGGTACACCTGGAGGTCGGCGGCCAGGCGGTCCCAGACCCGGTTCTCGCCGACCTTGCCGCCGTAACCGATGTCGGCGGTGTAGCCGTCGACGATGGGCGCGCAGTCCAGGACGTACGGCATGCCCTCCTCCAGGCGGCGGTTGCCGGCGAAGAACTGGAGCGGGGTGTGGAAGTGCCGGAAGGCCGTGCGGTCGCCGAACCAGGCGAACGGGACGTGGAAGAAGTCCTGCACCCCGGCGGCGACCAGGCGGCGGCGCAGTTCGGCCGTGGCCTGGCGCTCGGTGACGCCCGGTTCGATCCAGGCGGCGACCTGTTCGGCGCAGTGGTAGGCGAGTTGCTGGGTCTCGCGGAAGCGGGCGAGGTCGCGCTCGTCGTAGGGGAAGGTCGGGGGGTTCGCCATCGGGGCTCCTTCTACAGGTCGAGCACGCTACAGGTCGAGCACCAGGGTCTCGCCCTCGGCGGCCCGGGAGACGCAGGGCAGCACGGCGCCGGCGGCACGCTGCTCGGGGGTGAGCCGGCGGTCCCGGTGCTCGGGCGTGCCGGCCAGCACGCGGACCTCGCAGGTGCCGCAGAAGCCCTGGTGGCAGGAGTACGGGAGATCGGGGCGGGCTTCGCGCAGCACGTCCAGGGCGGAGCGGTCGGCGGGGACGTCCAGCGCCGGGCCGTCGGTGCCCAGGCGCACGGCGAAGGGCTCGCCGCCGATGACCGGGGCGGCGCCGAAGCGCTCGAAGTGCAGGGCGGTGGAAGGGGATTCGTCCAGGGCGCGCTGCACGGCGGTGAGCATCGGGGCCGGGCCGCAGCAGTAGACGGCGGCGCCGCGCGGGGCGTGCGCGAGCAGGTCGGCGCCGGTCGGCACGCCGTGCTCGTCGTCGGTGCGCAGCACCACCCGGCTCGGGTCGAGAGCGCGCAGCTCGTCCGCGTACGGGAGGGTGTCGGCGCTGCGGCCGACGTGCACCAGGCGCCAGTCCAGGCCGTGCCGCCGCGCCTCGCGGGCCATCGGGAGCAGTGGAGTGATGCCGATGCCGCCGGCGAGCAGCAGGACGGCGGGCTCGGCGCAGAAGGCGAAGCCGTTGCGCGGGCGGCGGGCGGTGAGGCGGCTGCCGGGGTGCAGGGTGTCGTGGATCTCGACGGAGCCGCCGCCGCCCTCGGGCAGTCGCCGTATGGCGATCCGGTAGGCGGCACGGTCGGCGGGGTCGCCGCAGAGCGAGTAGTGGCGTTCGCGGCCGGAGGGCAGGGCGAGGCGCAGGTGGGCGCCGGGCTGCCAGCCGGGGAGCGGGCCGCCGGAGAGGTCGGTGAGCCGCAATTCGACGACGTCGGCGGCGAGTTGGCGGCGGGCGGCGACGACCAGCTGGAGCGGCGGGGTGGGGCGGCTGAGCGGGCGGCGGGGGTTGCGACGCAGCAGGGGGCTACCGAGGGCCGGGGTGTAGCGGTCGCCGAAGGCGGTGAGCCGGCGCATGAACGCGTCGGCGCGGGGGCGGCCGTAGAGGTCGGGGGGCGGGTTGAGCAGGTCCATCCGGCGGTCCTTGGCGTCTGGGAGGGGGCGCGAGCGACGGGTGACAGGTTTCGGATTTCAAAGTTCAGATAACAGATAACAGATGACGTTTTCTGTTATCTGAACTCTGTCACCTGACCCCTTGTCAGTGGGCCACTGCCGCCGCGCGGGCGGCCGGGGAGGCGGCGAGGTAGCCGAGGGCCTGGCTGGAGGAGCCCTCCTGGGTGGGGTGGTAGCCGGGCCGCAGGTAGCGCAGGCCGGAGCGGATCGACCGGACCGGGTCGGGCAGCAGGCCGCGCCTGGCGATCCTGCCGGCCTCCCGCCAGGTGGGCTTGAGCCGCCCGTCGAGGGTGGGGTCGGCGGCGAGCAGGAAGCGGGCGCCGCGCACCCAGAGGTGGACCAGCAGCGGCCCGGAGACCGCCATGCCGCGGACCCGGCGCAGGTAGCCGGGGTCGAGGTGGACCATCAGGTCGAAGGCGACGCTGCGGTGTTCGACCTCCTCGGCGCCGTGCCAGCGCAGCAGGTCGAGCATCGTCGGGTCGGCCTTGGCGCGGTCCAGGCCCGGGGAGTTGAGCGCCCAGTTGCCGAGGAAGGCGGTGAAGTGCTCGATCGCCGCCACGAAGGCGACCCGCTCGATGAGGTTCTCGCGGCGCCGCGCGGGGCCGAGCCCGGGCTTGTCGCCGAGGACGCGCTGGAACAGCCAGGCGATCTGCCGGACGTACGGACGCGGGTCGAGCCCCTGGCCGAGCAGGTGGTCGAGGACCTCCTGGTGCGCCTCGGCGTGGATGGCCTCCTGGCCGATGAACCCGAGGACCTCCTCGCGCAGTTGCTCGTCGCGGATGAGCGGCAGCGCCTCCTTGAAGACCTTGACGAACCAGCGCTCGCCCTCGGGCAGCAGCAGGTGCAGCACGTTGATGACGTGGGTGGCCATCGGCTCGTCGGGGATCCAGTGCAGCGGCAGCCGGTCCCAGTCGAAGCGGACGTCCCGGGGTTCGAGGACGAGGCTGTCGTGGACGCGCGCGGCGGGGACGGCAAGGGCGGGTACGGGGGTGGAGCGGGGCACGGCGGGCCCTCCTGACCTCGGGGCGGCGGCTCGACTCAGGGAAACGTACTCGCGGGTAGCGGTTGGGACAAGGGGTTCGGCGACTCTTATCGACATCGAGTCTAATAAGTGACACACCCCGGGGCCGTCATCGGAAACGCGCGCGAACGACCAGGTCCTTGAACGAACACGCGGGCCCCGCCGGATCACTCGGATCCGGCGGGGCCCGCGGGAACGACCGGCCGTCAGACCGCCATCGCCAGCATCAGCGGCGCCGCCCGGGCCGCCAGCAGTTCGGCGGCGGCCTTCAGCTTGTGCACGTTGTCCACCGGCATCGACGTGGCCAGGCAGCCGACCGTGCTGCCCGCCGTGATCGGGACGGCCGCGCACACCGTGCCGAGCGCGTACTCCTGGATGTCCAGCACCGGCACGGTGGCCGGCTGCCGCTCCAGCCGGTGCATCAGCTGGTCGGCGTCGGTGACGGTCCGGGAGGTGAGCCGGGCCACCGGGTGGCGGGAGAGGTGGTCCCAGCGGGCGTCCGCGTCGAGCTGGCCGAGCAGGCACTTGCCGATCGCGCTGGCGTGCGCGGTGGCCCGGAAGTCCACCCACTCCTGCACCGCCGGCGCGTACTCGGCCGCGGACAC
Organism: Kitasatospora sp. NPDC098663; assembly: GCF_044760075.1. Taxonomy (NCBI): domain Bacteria; kingdom Bacillati; phylum Actinomycetota; class Actinomycetes; order Kitasatosporales; family Streptomycetaceae; genus Kitasatospora; species Kitasatospora sp. NPDC098663. The sequence continues at coordinate 66,109 of NZ_JBIWAP010000041.1, forward strand.
CGCCTCCACCGACAACTCGCCGTCGTGGTAGCGGGTGAAGTACACTGCCGCGCCCAACTCGTCGCGCAGCTCGGCGAGTTTGCGGTTGAGCCGGGCCTTCACCAGCTGCTCCCGGTTGTGCTGGCCGAGCAGGGCGAAGGTGCCGCCGAGCACCCAACCGCCGTCCTGGCACTGGAGGTAGCCCTCGATCTCGAGGATCTCGGCGAGCTGCCGGACGGTCGGCAGGCCGAGCGAGGTCTCCCGCGCGAGGGCGACCAGGGTGGCACCGTCAGGGTGCCGGTCGACGGCCTCCAGCAGTCTGAGGGCGTGCTGCAGGGAGGTGAACGGGCCGGCGAGGCCCTGGTCCAGCGCGGCGTGGCGACCCGGGGCTGGTGTCGACATGTCGTCCCCTTCCGATGTCCCCCCACGGAGCGACCGCGGGCGCCCTCCAGCCTATCGACCCGGCGGGCCCGGCGACTGCTGTCCGTGAATATCCGTGAACATTCCGTGGAGCACCCACCGATCGCCTGGAGGAACGGTAGTGGAGGACAGCACGACGGCCCCCTCCCCCACTGCCCCGGGGGGAGGGGGCCGTCCCGCGGCCGCCGGGTTGCGGGGCCCCGGCGGCCGGTGAGGGCGGGTCAGTCGGTCAGCGGGGCGTCACACGTGGTGCGCCACGGCGGGGTGACTCAGCCGTGGTCACGCGTGGCGCGCCACGGCGGCGGGGTGACTCAGCCCTCGTCGCCCGCCCGCAGCTTGGCGACGGCCGCCTCCAGGCGGGCGCCGTACTCCTCGTCCGCGGCGTGGAAGTGGGCGAGGTTCTTCTCGACCACGTCGTCGCGGCTCACCTGGGCGAGGAAGCCCGCGATGTTGTCGATCAGCCGGGTCTTCTCGCCCGCGGACATCAGCCGGTACAGCTCACCGGCCTGGAAGAAGTCGTCGTCCTTGGTGTGAGCCGGCGTGGTGTAGGTGCCGGTGTAGCCGTCCAGCCGGACCGGCGCGGCGAGCGCGGTGTCGGTCTGGGCGGGGCCGTCGTACGAGTTGGGCTCGTAGTTCTTGCCGCGGCCGGACTTGTTGACGGCGTGGAGGCCGTCGCGGCCGTAGTTGTCCGCCTCGGTGGCGTGCGGGGCGTTCACCGGCAGCTGGGTGTGGTTGACGCCGAGGCGGTAGCGCTGGGCGTCGGCGTAGGCGAACAGGCGGCCCTGGAGCATCTTGTCCGGGGAGGGGCCGATGCCGGGCACGAAGTTGTTCGGCGAGAACGCGGACTGCTCGACGTCGGCGAAGACGTTCTCCGGGTTCCTGTTGAGCACCAGGCGGCCGACCTTGACCAGCGGGTAGTCGGCGTGCGGCCACACCTTGGTGAGGTCGAACGGGTTGAAGCGGTAGTCTGCGGCCTCGGCCACCGGCATCAGCTGGACGTAGAGGGTCCAGGACGGGAACACGCCGCGCTCGATGGCCTGGTGCAGGTCGCGCTGGTGCGAGTCGGCGTCGGCGCCGAGCACCTCGGCGGACTGGTCGCCGTCCAGCGAGCGGATGCCCTGGTTGGTCTTGAAGTGGTACTTCACCCAGTAGGCATCGCCCTCGGCGCTGACCCACTGGTAGGTGTGCGAGCCGTAGCCGTTCATGTGGCGGTAGGAGGCCGGGATGCCGCGGTCGCCGAACAGCCAGGTGATCTGGTGGGTCGAGGCGGGCGAGTGGGCCCAGAAGTCCCAGACGTTGTCCGCCTCCTGCACGCCGGTGTACGGGTCGCGCTTCTGCGAGTGGATGAAGTCGGGGAACTTGAGCGGGTCCTTGATGAAGAACACCGGGGTGTTGTTGCCGACCAGGTCGTAGTTGCCCTGCGCGGTGTAGAACTTCAGCGCGAAGCCGCGCGGGTCTCGCACCGCGTCGCTGGAGCCCAGGTTGCCGGCCACGGTGGAGAACCGCAGGAAGACCTCGGTGCGCTTGCCGACCTCGGCGAGGAAGTCCGCGCGGGTGTACCGCGACACCTCGTCGGTGACCTCGAAGTAGCCGTACGCGCCGGAGCCGCGGGCGTGCACGACGCGCTCCGGGATGCGCTCGCGGTTGAACCGGGCCAGCTTCTCCAGCAGCTGCTGGTCCTGGATCAGCAGCGGGCCGTACTCGCCGGCCGAGGCCGAGTTCTGGTTGTCGGCGACCGGGGCGCCGGACTCCGTGGTCAGGATCTTGGACATGGAGGGTCCTTCAGGTGTCGATAAAAGCGTTGCGTGGAGAGTGGTGTGACGTGCCGTCAGTCCCGGTGTGCGCGGGGCTCCGCCGGACCGCCGAACGGGCGTCAGACGCCCAGCAGGCGCCACACGGCCGAGCGGCGGCGGGAGGAGTGCTCGCCGTCGGGGCCGTCGGCGGGCCGGAGCGCGGCGACGGCGCCGGCGGCCGCGGTCTGGTCCGCCAGCGGGCGGGCGGCGGTCAGCGCGGCGGCCTCGTCGGCGGTCAGGCCGGCCTCGGCGAGGGCCGCGGCGGCCTCGGCGGCCGGGACGGCGTTGAACCAGCGCAGCGCGAGGGCCGCGCGGCCGGCCTCGGTGAGGCGGCCGGTGAGCCGGAGGCGGGCGAGGCCGCCGTCCGGGTGGACGTTGATGCGCACGTGGGTCACCGGGCGGCCGGCGTCGAGCCGGAAGCGGTGCCGGGTGTCGGGCTGCAGGCGGGTGCGGGGCAGGATCTCGAACCACTCGCCGTCGGCCGGGTCCGCCCCGGTCGAGGCGTCGAAGCCGACGAGGTCGGCCCAGCCGGGGGCATTGGCGACGAAGTGGGTGGTGTCCACCTCGGCGGCCAGGGCCTCACCGCCCCCGGCCAGGGCGATCTGCACCCAGTCGTTGGCCTTGTCGCGCCGACGCCGGGTCTCCCAGCCCTCGCCCATGACGGAGGCGCGACCGGGAGCGTTCAGGTTGTGCGGGGAGGAGAAGTAGCGGTCGGACGCCGCCTCGGCCACGCCGCCGTACTCCTGGGCGGCCAGGTCGAAGGTGAGGCCGTCCAGTTCGCGCGGGTCGGGCAGCACCTCGCCGTGGACGCGCAGCCGGGCGACGCCGCCGTCCGGGAAGATGTTGAGGCGGATGTGGGTGTAGCGGTTGGCGTCGTCGACGGCGAACTCGTGGGCGGTGTCGCCCTGGAGCGGGGTGCGCGGCACCAGCGTGGTCCACTCGGCGTCCGCCACCTCCTCGGGCGAGGGGTGGCCGGGCACGGAGGCGGCCTCGACGGAGGCGCTCTCCGGGTAGTTGCCGGTGAAGTGTGCGGTGTCCACCACCAGGCCGCGGACCACACCGCCGGCGCCGAGCCGGACGATCGCCCAGTCGTGGTCCTGGTCGGTGGGGTGGGGCTGGTCGGCGCAGACGCCGCGGCGGCGCCTGGACTCCCAGCCGTCCATGATCTGGCCCTTGTGACCGAAGGTGTGCGGGCGGAACTCGGCGGGCTTGGCGACCAGGAGGTTCTCGGCGTCGGCGAAGGTGTCCTCGTTGGTGGCGACGACGCCCGCGCCGAGCAGCCGCGAGGCCAGGTTGACCAGCTCGGTGAAGGGAGCGCTCGGGGTGTCGGCAGTGGTCACGAAGTCTCCTCAGGACAGGCGATCGGACGGGGTGGTGGTGGGGGCGGCGACGGGCCGGGTGAGCGGGCGGCCGAAGGGCTCGGCCGAGACGTCCACCGCGCGGCCGCGCAGCCAGGTGGTGCGGACCGCGCCGGTCAGCGTCCGGCCCGCGTACGGGGTCACGGGGTTGCGGTGGTGCAACTCGCGGGGGTGGACGGCGAATTCACCGTCGGGGTCGAAGGCGACCAGGTCGGCGTCGCAGCCCGCCGCGATGGCGCCCTTGATCCCGGTGAGGCCGACGAGTTCGGCCGGTCCGGCGGACATCCAGCGGACCACGTCGGCGAGGCCGTGGCCGCGGCGGCGGGCCTCGGTCCAGATCGCCGGCAGGCCCAGTTGCAGGGAGGCGATGCCGCCCCAGGCGGCCGCGAAGTCACCGCTGCCGCCGTACTCGGGCAGCAGCTTGAGGTCGGGGGTGGAGGGCGAGTGGTCGGAGACCACGGCGATGAACTCGCCGTCCGCCAGGGCCTGCCAGAGCAGGTCGCGGTTGGTCTCGTCGCGGATCGGCGGGCAGCACTTGAAGGCGGTGCCGCCGTCCGGCACCTGCTCGGCCGCCAGGGTCAGGTAGTGCGGGCAGGTCTCGGCGGTGACCTGGACGCCGTCCTCGCGGGCCTGGCGCAGCAGCGGCAGCACGGCGGCGGAGGAGACGTGCAGGATGTGGACGCGGGCGCCGGTGCGCCGGGCGGTGTCGAGCAGGACGGCGACGGCGACGGTCTCCGCGTCGGCGGGGCGGGAGGCGAGGAAGTCGCGGTAGTGGACGCCGGGTTGCTGCGGGGCGGCGGCCAGCACGGCCGGGTCCTCGGCGTGGATGATCGCCAGCGCCCCGAGCCGGGCCTGCTCGGCCAGCGCGGCCTCCAGGTCCGCGGCCTCGACGTGCGGGAACTCGTCGACGCCGGAGGGGGCGAGGAAGCTCTTGAAGCCGAACACGCCGGCCTCGTGCAGCGGCGCGAGGTCCGGGACGTTGCCGGGGACGGCGCCGCCCCAGAAACCGAGGTCGACCCAGGCCTGGCCGTCCGCGGTCTTCCGCTTGGCGGCCAGGCCCTCCAGCGTGGTGGTGGGCGGGACGGAGTTGAGCGGCATGTCGATGATCGTGGTGACGCCGCCGGCCGCGGCGGCCCGGGTGGCGGTGGCGAAGCCCTCCCACTCGGTGCGGCCGGGCTCGTTGACGTGCACGTGGGTGTCGACCAGGCCGGGCAGCAGGGCGGTGTCCCCGAGGTCGGCGAGGCCGCCGTCGCCGTCGGGTCGGTCGCCCGCGAGGAGCGCGCCGTACGCGGCGACCTGCTCGATCTTCCCGTCCCGGATCAGCACGTCGGCGGGGCGCTCACCGTCGGGCAGGACCACCCGTCGGGAGCGGATCACCGCTGGCTGGCTGAAAGGCATGGGAGACCTCCGAAACCTGGAAGTTGGGGGTGGGCGCCGGGCGGGAACCGGGAGGCGGACCGGCAGGGAACCGGCAGCGAACCGGGCGGGGAAGCGAAGGATTGCCGGGAGCCTAGGCCCGCCTTCAACAAAACGTCAATGGAGGAACGTACGAGGCGAACACACGGGGGATCCGCGCACCCCGTCGGCACGGGGGATCCGCCCGGCCCATCGGCATGCGGGAACGGGTACGGCGGGTCGGCGCGGAGGATCAGCCGGACAGCAGCTCGCCCGCCAGCCGCTCCCCCGCCACCTCGGCCAGCTCACCGGCCTTGGTCATGCTGTCCCCCGGCTGCTCCGCGAGGTCGGTGAGGGCGATCGCGGCGGTGAACCCGGCGGCCCGCCACTCGGGCTCGGACAGCTCCAGCCGCCCCGCCACGGCGGCCACCCGAACCCCCGCCCGGGCGGCCGCCGAGGCAACGCCGGCGGGGGCCTTGCCGTGGAGCGTCTGCGCGTCCAGACAGCCCTCGCCGGTCACGACGAGGCGTGCCCCACGCACGGCCTCGTCGAAACCCAGCAGTTCGAGCAGCAGCTCGATACCGGGTCGCATGGTGGCGCCGAGCAGCGCGAGGGCGGCGAAACCCACCCCGCCGGCGGCCCCGGCACCGGGGGCGTCGCGCACGTCCCGTCCGGTGGCCAGGGCGACCTGGTCGGCGAAGCGGGTCAGGCCCTCCTCCAGGACCACCAGGTCGTCGCCGTCGGCGCCCTTCTGCGGGCCGTAGACGGCGGTGGCGCCGCGCGGGCCGAGCAGCGGGTTGTCCACGTCGCAGGCCACGACGATCTCGACGCCGGCCAGCACGTCGGCCAGCGGGCCGGGCTCGATCCGGTCGAGCCTGCGCAACGCCGCTCCGCCGGGGGGCAGTTCGGCGCCGTCGGCGTCGCGCAGGCGGGCCCCGAGCGCCTGGACCATGCCCGCGCCGCCGTCGGTGCAGGCGCTGCCGCCGAGGCCGAGCACGATCCGCTTGGCGCCGAGCGCCACGGCCCGGCCGATCAGCTGGCCGACGCCGTAGGAGCCGGCCGCGAGCGGGGCGGTGCGGCCGCCGGGGAGCCGGGCGAGACCGGAGGACTGCGCCAGCTCGACCACGGCGGTGTCGCCCCGCACGGCCAGCGCGGCGTCCACCGGCAGGCCGGTCGGCCCGGCCACCTTGGCCGGGACGCGGGTGAAGCCGGCCGCGAGCGCGGCGGCCAGGGTGCCCTCGCCGCCGTCGGCGACGGGCAGTTCGCGCACCTCGACGCCGGGCGCGGCGCGCCGGACGCCGGCGGCGATCCGGGCGGCGACCTCGGCGCCCTCCAGGGTGCCCTTGAACTTGTCGGGAGCTACGACCACATGGCCCTGGTGGGGGGTGACGGGCATGGTGCGGTCCTCACTTCCGTACGGGGTCTGGCGATGTTTCGACAGCCTGTGCCAAGCATGAGCCCGGGTGCTCCGGGGATGCGACCCCCTGTCAGGAGATTCGCCCGCCCGTCGTCGCGGGGGTCCGCCCGTCGTCGCGGGGGTCAGCCCGCCGTCGCGAGGGTCCGCCCCCGCCGGGAGGGTGCGCTCCCGGCGGGAGGTGCGGCCCCCTCCCCGCCGTTCCCCTCGTCCCGCTTCCGACGTACGAGAGGCTCCCCTCGGCGGGGAGGGGGCCAGGCGAGGCGTACCGGCACGACCGAAGTGCCCCCGGCAGGGGAGTACGCATCACCGGCTGGATCGACCGGCGGGCGGGCGGATGAGCCCCGGCCCGACCGCCGGTCGGGTCTGGCCCCCTGGTGGCGCGGGCACGACCGGATGAGGTACACGCCACCAGGAGGAGTTCACAGGGGGGCCCGAGAGGCCCCGGGGCCTACTTGACCTCGCGGCCCGAGAGGCGCTCGACGCCGCGCAGCAGCGCCGAGTGGTCGAGCGAGCCGTCGCCGTTGGCGCGGGCGGAGGCGACCAGCTGGGCCACCACGGCGCCGACCGGCAGCGCGGCGCCCACGGCGCGGGCGGCGTCGGTGACGATGCCCATGTCCTTGTGGTGCAGGTCGATCCGGAAGCCGGGGGCGAACTCGCGGTCGACCATGTTCGCCTTCTTGCGGTTCAGCACGGTCGAACCGGCCAGGCCGCCGCCGAGCACGTCCAGCGCGGCGGGCAGGTCGACGCCGGCGTTCTCCAGGAACACCACGGCCTCGGCGAGCACCTGGATGTTGACGGCGACGATCAGCTGGTTGGCGGCCTTGACGGTCTGGCCGGCACCGGACGGCCCGACGTGGATGACCGTGGTGCCCAGGACGTCGAACAGCGGCTTGGCCTCGGCGAAGTCCTCGGCGGCGCCACCGACCATGATCGACAGCACCGCCTCGACGGCCCCGGCCTCGCCACCGGAGACCGGGGCGTCCAGGGTGCGCACGCCCTTCTCCTTGGCGGCCGCCTCGACCTTCTGGGAGGTCTGCGGGGTGATCGAGGACATGTCGATCACGAGGGTGCCGGGCCTGGCGTTCTCCAGCACCCCGCCCTCGCCCAGGATGGCCTGCTCGACGTGCGGGTCGGCCGGGACCATGGTGATGACGACCTCGGCGTCCTTCACCGCGTCCGCGATGCTGGTGGCGCCGTGACCGCCGGCCGCGACCAGGGCGTCGATCTGCGGCTGGGTGAGGTTGTAGCCGGTGACGTGGTGGCCGGCCTTGACCAGGTTGGCGGCCATCGGGCTGCCCATGATGCCGAGGCCGATGAAGGCGATCTTGCGGCTCATCGCGTCGTTCCTTACGTCGTTCGTGGGGTGGGGAGGGTGGTGGGCCGGGCTTGCCCGGCGGCGTGCGGCCCGCCCGCTCAGGGGCAGCGCAGGGCCCGCCCGCTCGACGGGTGCTCGGCGCCTGCTCAGCGGCTACTCGACGACTGTTCGACGGCTACTCGGCGGCTACTCGGCGGCGCGGTGCTCGCGCGGCAGCCACCCGAAGCTGTCGGCGCTGACGCCGGTGGAGGGGCGGTACTCCAGGCCGATCGGGCCGGCGTAGCCGGCGGCGGTGAGCCGGGCGAAGAGGTCCTCGAAGTCCAGCCCGCCGGTACCGGGCTCGTTGCGGCCCGGGTTGTCGGCGATCTGCACGTGGCCGAACCGGTCGGCGTAGGCGTCGATGACGGCCGGCAGGTCCTCGCCGTTCCTGGCCAGGTGGTAGAGGTCGCAGAGGAACTTCGCGTTGCCCAGGCCGGTGGCGGCGTTGACCTTGTCGACCACCTCGACCGCGGCGGCCGCGGAGACCAGCGGGTAGTCCGGGGACTCCGCCGTGTTGAGGGCCTCGATCAGCAGGATCGCGCCGATCTCGTGCGCGGCCCCGGCGGCGAGCACCAGGTTCTCCAGCGCGAGGGCGTCCTGCTCGGCGGCCTCGACGCCTTCGATCCGGTTGCCGTACAGCGCGTTGAGCGCCTTGGCGCCGAGCGAGGCGGCAAGCCCCGCGGCGACCGGGACGTTGGCCCGGAAGCGGTCCTTCTCGCTGGGCACCGAGACGGTGCCGCGGGCCCCGAGGGTGAGGTCGTCCAGGAAGTTGAGGCCGGTGAGCCGCACGCCCGCGTCGCCGAAGGCCTTGCGGAGGGTGTCCAGCTCGGCCTCGGACGGGGTGGGCTCGGCGCCGAAGGGCCACCACAGCTCGGCGGCGGTGAAACCGGCGGCCGCGGCCGCGGCGGGACGCTCCAGCAGCGGCAGTTCGCCGAACAGGATCGACAGGTTGACCGTGAAGCTGTGCCGGGAAGCGGCCGTCACGTCACTCACCTCTCACTCGCTACCGAGATCCGCAACTTCCACGATCCGGAAGAGGGATTCTGCTTGGTGGAAGCATCTCCGGCTCGGCGAGCAGGTGTCAAGACCGCCGCAACATTTTGTTGAAGAAGCCCGGAGGTGAGCCCGGCCGTGAGCCCGGCCGTGAGCCCGGCCGTGAGCCCGGCCGTGAGCCCGGAACCCCCCTCCCACCGGCGCCGCGACCGGCGGATCGACCGACCCTGCCCGCCCGCACCGGCGCTCGCTACAGTGAGCACGTGCGATTGATGGTGGAGTTCACGACAGAACCGTTCGAACTGGACACGTTCCCCGAGCACGCCGCGGCGGCCCGCCAGGTCGTCGACGAGGCCGGCCTGGCCGTCTCGGTCGGCCCCTTCGGGACCGGCGCCGAGGGCGAGGCCGACCAGGTGCTCGCCGCGGTGACCAAGCTGCTCCGGGAAACCCTGACCGCGGGTGCGACCCGGATCTCGGTCCAGGTCAGCGTGCTCGGCGAGGAGGGCGGTACGCCGTGACCGGGCACGTGGAACACCCGCTCGCCCTGGCGATCAAGCCGCTGCTCGACGCCGTCGGCGCGACGCCCGTCCAACTGGACGAGGCGAAGCCCGAGGACGTCGTCCTGGAGTGGGAGGGCACCCCGGCGCTCGCCGTCCGGCTGCCGCACCTCAGCAGCGCCCTGGACCGGCTGCTGGCCGAGATGGCCCGCCAGTTCGACGGCCGCCCGCTGGCCGAACTGGACCGCGGGGAGAAGCAGCGGGTCGTCGCCCTCCTGGAGGAGCGCGGCGCCTTCACCGTCCGCCACGGGGTCGAGACGGTCGCCTCGGCGCTCGGCGTCAGCCGGTTCACGGTGTACAACTACCTCAACCGCCAGGACGGCTCGAAGCCCTCCTGACCCCGGTCGCCCCCGGGTCGACCCCCCGGCTGTCTCCTCGGTCGATTCCGCCAGGACTTCCTTCTGGCGGAAACCTTCCGAACGGACGGACCCCGCCGGCACGGCCGGTCCGAACCAGCCCCCGGCGGGGCGCACTTGGCGAATCGCACACGAATCGCGCCGACAACGGCGGCCGGTTCAAAACGTAACCACCAACCGTTCAACAAAGTGTTGACGGCCGGGTGGGGTGGATCTAGCTTGTGCGGGTGGCACCACTCTTCAGGAGGTCCACCCGTGACCAACCACCCCCACACCCTTGACGCCCTGGCCGCGGCCGACGCCGCGGACCTGGAAGCCGTTCTGCTGGAGGTCTGCTCCAGCCCCCACTGGGCCGCCGACGTCGCGCGGGCCAGGCCCTGGTCCGACCGGGAGTCCCTGCTCACCGCCAACGCGGCGGCCATGGCCGGGCTGACGGTCGCCGACCTGCACGACGCGATGGCCGGCCACGCCCGGATCGGCAAGCCCAAGACCGGCGACGCCACCTCGCAGCGGGAGCAGGCCGGAATCCGGGGCGTGGACCGAGCCCTCCTCGACGAACTGCACGAGGCCAACGCCGCCTACGAGGCCAAGTTCGGCCACGTGTTCCTGATCTGCGCGACCGGCCGCACCGCGGCCACCATGCTCGCCGCCCTGCGCGAGCGCCACCCCAACGACGCCGCCACCGAGGCGGAGATCGTCCGGGGCGAACTGCGCAAGATCAACGACATTCGGCTCAACCGCCTGCTCGACGCATCCTGACGGAGCCGCGACGGGCCCTGGCGGGCCCCGGTGGACATATCCTGACGGATCATCAGCATTTGTTGACGAATGATCACTTCTGCCATCAGTAAGGTCACTTCACCCATGACTGGCATCTCCACCCACGTGCTCGACACCAGCCTCGGCCTCCCGGCCGAGGGCGTCCCGGTCGAGCTCGCACTGCACACCGAGGGTGGCTGGCAGGTGCTCGGCACCTCCGCCACGGACTCCGACGGCCGGGTCAAGGACCTGCCGGCCGTGGAGGCGGGCTCGGTCGTCCGGCTGCTCTTCGACACCCGCGCCTACCACGCGCTCAAGTCCGCGGAGCCGCCGTTCTTCCCCGAGGTCTCGATCGTCTTCACGGTCGCGCCCGCGCAGCACCACTACCACGTGCCGCTGCTGCTCAACCCGTTCGGATACTCGGTCTACCGCGGAAGCTAGTAGACCGACCTGGAAGCCCTAGGAGCCACGTCATGGCCCACGTGCTCGGTCAGAACCAGTACGGCAAGGCGGAGAACCGCATCGTGCGGGTCTACCGCGACTCCACCCGGCACGAGATCAAGGACCTGAACGTCTCGGTCTCCCTCCGGGGCGAGTTCGAGGACGTCCACCTCACCGGGTCGAACGCCAACTGCCTCCCCACCGACACCACCAAGAACACCGTGTACGCCTTCGCCAAGGAGCACGGGATCGAGTCGGCCGAGGCCTTCGGCATCATCCTGGCCCGCCACTTCGTCGACGACACCGAGCGCGGCGTCGTGCACAGCGCCCGGATCCGGATCGAGGAGTACGCCTGGGACCGGATCAAGACGCCGGACAACTCGGCCCGCTTCATCGGCTCGGAGGAGGTCGGCCACTCCTTCGTCCGCAACGGCCAGGAGACCCGCACCACCGAGATCGTCTACGACGGCGAGACCGTCCAGGTCATCTCCGGCCTCAAGGACCTCGTCGTCATGAACTCCACCAACTCGGAGTTCTGGGGCTACATCAAGGACAAGTACACCACCTTGCAGGAGGCGTACGACCGCATCCTCGCCACCCAGGTCACCGCCCGCTGGAAGTACGGCTACGACGGCCGGGACGGCGAGGCCCAGCCCAACTGGAACCGCTCCTACACCCACGTGCGGCGGCACCTGCTGGAGGCCTTCGCCGAGACCTACTCCTACTCGCTGCAGCAGACCCTGCACTCGATGGGCACCCGGGTCCTCAACAACCGCGCCGAGGTGGACGAAGTCCGCCTCGAACTGCCCAACAAGCACCACTTCCTCGTCGACCTGGAGCCCTTCGGCCTCAAGAACGACAACGAGGTCTACTACGCCGCCGACCGGATGTACGGCCTCATCGAGGGCACCGTGCACCGCGAGGGCGTCGTCCCGGTCATCCCCGTCGCCTGACCGCCCCACCCCAATGGGCACCGCCCGGAATCGCCGCACCCGCCGGCCCCCGAACGCCGGCCGCGTCCGGGCGGACAGCAGTACCCGCACCACCGGCACCACCCGTTCCACCAGTTTCTCCACCCCCACCCACCGGAGTTCGTGTCTGCCTCGCGGCGGCCGGCCCGGGGCACTGGAGAAGCGCCCCGAGGGATTCCTGCACCGCCGTCCCGCCCTCGGGGCACCTCCAGCGCCGCGGGCGCGCCGGGAGTCACGGGCACAAGAGGGGCTCGACATGGCACCCAGCGACACCAGCAGTAAAGACGGCGGTTCCACCCCGGAAAGAACCCCTGGCCCGGACGGCACGTCGGCACACCTGCCCGGTGAGCCGTCCGGGCCCGGAACCCACCCCGTGGACGAGTTGCTGCCCCCGGTGAAGCTCTTCTCCACCGGACTCCAGCACGTCGCCGCGATGTACGCGGGAGTCGTCGCACCCCCGCTCATCGTCGGCGCCGGCGTCGGGCTCTCCCCCGCCGAACTCGCCCTGCTCATCTCGGCCAGCCTGTTCACCGCCGGACTGGCCACCCTGCTCCAGACCCTCGGCATCTGGAAGATCGGCGCGCGACTGCCGTTCGTCAACGGCGTCTCCTTCGCGGGAGTCGCGCCCATGATCGCCATAGCCAAGGAGCACAGCCCGAAGGACGCCCTCCCGGTGATCTTCGGAGCGGTGATCGTCGCGGGGATCCTGTGCTTCCTCGCGGCACCGTACTTCTGCAAGCTCATCCGGTTCTTCCCCCCGGTCGTCCAGGGCACCGTGATCACCCTCATCGGGGTGTCCCTGCTTCCGGTGGCGGTCAACTGGGCGCGCGGCGGCTCGCCGGGCGCCCCCGGATACGGCTCCATGCGGGCCGTCGGGCTCGCCGCGATCACCCTCGTCGCGGTAGTGCTCTGCAACCGGCTGCTGCGCGGCTTCTGGCAGCAGCTCTCGTTGCTCATCGGCCTGGCGCTCGGCACCCTGATCGCCTTCCCGCTGGGCCTGGCCGACTTCGGCGCGGTCAAGGACGCGAAGATCTTCGCGCTCCCCTCCCCGTTCCACTTCGGCGCGCCCGTCTTCGACGCCGCCGCGATCGTCTCGATGTGCATCGTCATGGTGGTCGCCATGACCGAGTCCACCGCCGACATGCTCGCCCTGGGCAAGATCGTCGAGCGCGAGGCCGACGAACCCACGCTCGCCGCCGGCCTCCGGGCCGACGGACTGGCCACCGCGCTCAGCCCCGTCTTCAACGGCTTCGCCGCCAGCGCCTTCGCCCAGAACATCGGGCTGGTGGCGCTGACCAAGATCCGCAGCCGCTTCGTGGTCGCGGCCGGCGGCGGCATCCTGATCCTGCTCGGGCTCTTCCCCGTGCTCGGGTCGCTCGTCTCCCTGGTACCGCAGCCCGTCCTGGGCGGCGCCGGAATCGTGCTCTTCGGCACCGTCGCGGCGAGTGGCATCCGCACCCTCGCGGAGGCTGGGATGGAGTCCAGCTCGAACACCATCCTGGTGTCCGTGTCGCTCGGCGTCGGCATCATCCCCATCGCGGCGCCGACCTTCTACGACTCCTTCCCGGAGGCCGTCCGGACCCTGATGCACTCCGGGATCTCGGTCGGCTGCGTGATGGCCGTCCTGCTCAACCTGCTCTTCCACCACGTCGGAGCCGCCCGCCGGACCGGATCCGGCCAGACCTCCGGCGCGACGGTGCCGACGGCGACACCGTCCTGACCGGCCCGGGAGGGGCGCACGCCCCTCCCGGCCCCCCATAGGAGTGACACCATGGCAGTCCAGCCCCCACCCGCCGACCAGCGGATCGTCATCGAGAACGTCGCGATCGCCACCGTCGACGCCGACGACACCGAGTACGCCCGCGGCCACGTGGTCATCCTCGGCAACACGATCGAGTCGGTCGGCGACGGACCCGCCCCGCAGTGGCTGGACAACGTGGTGCGCCGGATCAACGGCGAGGGCCACCTGATCACCCCCGGCCTGGTCAACACCCACCACCACTTCTACCAGTGGATCACCCGCGGCCTCGCCCAGAACGACATCCTGTTCGACTGGCTCGTCGCTCTCTACCCGACCTGGGCCCGGATCGACGAGAAGCTCGTCCACGCCGCCAGCCAGGGCTCCGCCGCCGCCCTCCTCAAGTCCGGCTGCACCACCGCCTCCGACCACCACTACGTCTTCCCCAAGGACGGCGGCGACGTCCTCGGCGCCTCCATCGAGGCCGTCCGGGAGCTCGGCCTGCGGTTCACCGCGCTGCGCGGCTCCATGGACCGCAGCAAGAAGGACGGCGGCCTCCCGCCGGACCACGCGGTCGAGGAGCTCGACGACATCCTCACCGCCTCCGAGGCCGCCGTGGACACGTACCACGACTCCTCCTTCGGCTCGATGCTGCACGTCGCCATCGCGCCCTGCTCGCCGTTCTCGGTCTCCACCGACCTGCTCCGCCAGTCCGCCGAACTCGCCCGCCGCAAGGGCGTCCGGCTGCACACCCACGGCTCGGAGACCGCCGAGGAGGAGCAGTTCTGCAAGGAACTGTTCGGCATGGGCCCGACCGACTACTTCGAGTCCGTCGGCTGGCTCGGCGAGGACGTCTGGATGGCGCACTGCGTCCACATGAACGACTCCGACATCGCCAAGTTCGCCGAGACCGGCACCGGCGTGGCCCACTGCCCCTCCTCCAACGCCCGGTTGGCCGCCGGGATCGCCCGCGTCCCCGACATGCTCAGGGCCGGCGTCCCGGTCGGCCTCGGCGTCGACGGCACCGCCTCCAACGAGTCCGGCGAACTCGGCACCGAGCTGCGCAACGCCCTGCTGATCAACCGTCTGCACGGCTCCCCGACCGCCCTCACCGGCCGCCAGGCGCTGCGGCTGGGCACCATGGGCGGCGCCCGGGTGCTCGGCCGCCAGGACGAGATCGGCTCGATCGAGGCCGGCAAGCTCGCCGACCTCGCGCTGTGGAAGATCGACGGCGTCCTTCACTCCTCCATCGCCGACCCGGTCGCCGCCCTCACCTTCGGCGCCCTGCCGCCGCTGGCCGTGCTGTTCGTCAACGGCAACGCCGTCGTCGAGAAGGGCCAGCTGACCACCGTCAACGAGGACCGGATCGCCCGCGCCTGCGCCCGCGCCGCCAAGGAGCTCGCCGCCCGGCCGCTCTGACGCCCGCTGCTCCCCTTCCACCCCCTGAACTCCGGGCCGCCCAGGGACGGTGCGTGACCCGGACTCCGCAACCCGGCCTTCCCGGCCGGCGCGCGGACCGCCAGCCCCGGACCCACGGCGAGGGTCCGGGGCTGCGGCGTGCCCGGGGGCGGGTGACAGGTGACAGGTGACAGCGAACAGATAACAGATGACGAAAGTTGTCATCTGTTATCTGTTCGCTGAAATCTGTTCTTTGACATCTGTTCGCCGTGATGCGCTTGCTGTGATCCGTTCGCCGCGATCCGTCCGCTGTGGTGCGTCCGCCGCTACGGGCCCGGACTCAGGCGGTACGCCCGAGCGAGCCGAGGTACGCGCGCCAGCCGCCGTGGTGGGTGATCTCGCGGTGCACCCCCCGCTCCACCTCGCCGCGGGCGAGCAGCATCGACAGGCAGGCGGATCCGTCGTCGAGCTTGATGACACCGAGCTCCAACTCCCGCGGCTCGCCGGGGAGGATGACGTCGCGCAGGTGCTCCAGGGTGATGTCGTAGAGCTCGCCCTCGATGGCGGTGTCGACCGTCGGATCGGCGAGCAGGCCCGGGCAGACGTCGTCGATCGAGAAGAAGCGGTAGCCGGGGGCCGTCCGGGCCGGGCCGACCAGCGAGTCGGCGACCTTGGCGTGGAACGGTCCGCCGACCATGGCCTGGCCGTTGAAGAAGATGCGGGGCACGGTTGAACTCCTTACCGGGTACCGGGAAAAGGCCGTTCCGTACGGCGACGGGAGGACAGGTGGAATCGTCGCCGTACGGAACGGAGCAATGGGCCGGTGGGACTGCTACAGCCTGGCAGGCGGCAGCGGCGGCACCGGCGGATGGATTGGGTCTCAGCCCAGCAGGGGAAGCGCGGGGAGGGTCAGGAAGTCCGCGAACTCCTCGGCCAGGGCAACCTGTTCGAAGAGCTGGGCGGCCTCGCGCCAGCGGCCGCCGGCGTACGCGTCCGCACCCAGCTCGGCCAGGAGTTCGGCCAACTCCGCGGCGACCAGGGCGCGGACGAGGTCCGCGGTGGCCTTCTCGCCGGTGTCGGACAGGACGACGCCGTTGTGGATCCACTGCCAGATCTGCGAGCGGGAGATCTCCGCGGTGGCGGCGTCCTCCATCATGTTGAAGATGCCGACCGCGCCGAGGCCGCGCAGCCAGGCCTCGATGTAGCGGATACCGACCTGGACGGCGTTGTGCAGCCCCGCGTGGGTGCAGGTGCCGCCGGCGCCGGCGATGTCGAGCAGCTGGGTCGCGGTGACCGGCTCGGAGGGCCCGGGGTGGTCCTTCTGGTGGGGGCGCTCGCCGAGCACCGCGTCGAAGGAGGCGCGGGCGACCGGAACCAGGTCCGGGTGGGCGACCCAGGAGCCGTCGAAGCCGTTGCCGGCCTCGCGGTCCTTGTCCGCCTTGACCTTCTCCAGGGCGGCGGCGTTGACCTCCGGGTCCCTGCGGCTGGGAATGAACGCGGCCATGCCGCCGATCGCGTGGGCGCCGCGCTTGTGGCAGGTCTGCACCAGCAGGCGGGTGTACGCGGCCATGAACGGCGAGGCCATGGTGACGCTGTTGCGGTCCGGCAGGACGTACTGCTCGCCGGCGTCGCGGAAGTTCTTGACGATCGAGAACAGGTAGTCCCAGCGCCCGGCGTTGAGGCCGGCCGCGTGGTCGCGCAGCTCGTAGAGGATCTCGTCCATCTCGAACGCGGCGGTGATGGTCTCGATCAGCACGGTGGCGCGGACGGTGCCGTGCGGGATGCCGAGCGCGGCCTGGGCGTGGGTGAACACGTCGTTCCAGAGCCTGGCTTCGAGGTGGCTCTCGGTCTTCGGCAGGTAGAAGTACGGGCCGGAGTTGGGGTCCTCGGCGCCCTTGGCGAGCAGCCGGGCGGCGTTGTGGAAGAAGTACAGGCCGAAGTCGAGGAAGGCTCCGGCGACCGGGGTGCCGTCGACGAGCAGGTGGTTCTCGTCCAGGTGCCAGCCGCGCGGGCGGACCACGACGGTGGCGAGTTCGGCGGCGGGCTTGAGGGCGTACGCCTTTCCGGCGGAGGTGGTGAAGTCGATCCGGCCCTCGAAGGCGTCGATCAGGTTGATCTGGCCGCCGACCACGTTCTCCCAGGTCGGGGAGGTGGCGTCCTCGAAGTCGGCGAGCCAGATCCGCGCGCCGGAGTTGAGGGCGTTGATGACCATCTTGCGGTCGGTGGGACCGGTGATCTCGACGCGGCGGTCCTGGAGCGCGCGGGGCGCCTCGGCGACCTTCCAGTCGCCGGCCCGGATGTCGGCGGTGTCGGGGAGGAAGTCCAGCGTGCCGGCCCTGGCGATCTCCGCCCGGCGGGCCTTCCGCCCGGCCAGGAGCTCCTGTCGCCGCCCTTCGAAAGCGCGATGGAGGCCGACGACGAAGGCGACCGCCTCCGGAGTGAGCACCTCCTCCGCCCGGTGAACGCGCGGACCGGCGACAGTGACGACCGGAGCAGCGGGGGAGGCGCCGACGGGTCCCTGTTCTGTAGCCATGGGCAGGACACTCCTAAGCGGTTGAGCCTGGCGGAGGGAGCTCCGGTGGGAACTTCCTTGATCGGAACCCGCCTGTCGGCGAGTTCGATTCTGTAAGGTGGAGACTAGTTTCCGCGATACAGAATTTCAACGGTTTGTTGATGTGATCGCCGGGACTCTACTCCTCCCCGACAGCGAAGGGAACGCCGGTGGTTTCGACCCCCGACACAGCACCGACGACCAGCACGGACCGCGCGACCGGCGGCGTGCAGTCCGTCGAGCGCGCCTTCCAACTCCTGGAGGCGCTGGCCGACTCCGGCGGCGTGGCCACCCTCAGCGAGCTCTCCGCCAGCTCCGGCCTGCCGATGCCGACCATCCACCGCCTGGTTCGTACCCTCGTCCAGCAGGGCTATGTACGCCAGGACACCGCGCGTCGCTACACCCTCGGCCCCCGGCTGATCCGCCTCGGCGAGACGGCCGGCCGGCTGCTCGGCAGCTGGGCCCGCCCCTACCTGGCCGAACTCATGGAGGCCACCGGCGAGACCGCCAACCTGGCGGTGCTGGAGGGCGGCGAGGTGGTGTACGTCGGGCAGGTGCAGTCGCGGCGCTCGATGCGGATGTTCACCGAGGTCGGCCGACGGGTGCAACCGCACTGCACCGGCGTCGGCAAGGCGCTGCTCGCCCAGCTCCCCGAGGACGAGGCACGCGCCATCCTGGGCCCCAACCCGCTGCCCGCGCACACCGAGTACACCGTCACCGACCCGCAGGAGCTGCTGCACCAGCTCGCCGAGGCGCGCGAGCGCGGCTACGTGGTCGACGACCAGGAGCAGGAGATCGGCGTCCGCTGCATCGCGCTCGCCGTACCGGGCGCGCCGACGCCCACCGCCCTGTCGGTGTCCGGCCCGGAGGCTCGCATCCGGGCCCTGGAGGAGCAGGCCGGCACGTCCTCGCTGGTGCCGGTGATGCACCACATCGCGACCCGGCTGGGGCAGGTCCTCGCCCCCTGACCCGCCGCCACCGCCCGCTTCGCGCACGGGAAGTCGATCTCGCCGGCAGAGTCCTCCGGTCGACTTCCCGTGCGTGCGCTCGCCCGTTCGGGCGGACGCCGAGCGGGTTGCACCGGCCCCCGGCGCAGGCTCCGCCACCCTGGTGCGGACGCGGCCCGCAACGGCGCGGGCGGCCGGGCCCCGGGACAGGGTGGACAACGATGACGTACGGGCGTTCGATGATGCGGGGCGGGTCCGGGCAGAGCGGGTCCCGGCAGGGCTGGTCCGGGCAGGGCAACAGGCTCTGCGGATTCCGCGCGGCCCCGCTCGTCGCCGCGATGGCGGCCGGCTGCTCGGTGGCGACGCTGACCGCCGGCCCGTCCTGGGCGCTGCGGCGGCCCGAGCCCCGGTCGGCGGTGGACACGGCAGCCCCCGCGGCGTCCCGCTCCGATCTGGAGGTGGTCCGGCTCGACCCGGACGCCGCCCCGCCCGGCGGCACCACCACCATCCACGCCTTCATCGCCAACCACGGCCCGGACACCACCGCCGCACCGTTCACCGTGCTGGTCACGCTGCCCCCCGGGGTCTCCCCCGAGGGCCCGTACTTCCCGGAGGACTGCGAGGTGCGGCTCAACGGCCGCCAGGTGCGCTGCGTCTTCCCGGCCGGACTGCCCCCGCTGCGCAGCGCGACCGCGCTGGTACCGGTGCGCCTCTCCCCGGACCTGCCGATCGGCAAGCTCACCGGCGGCTCGGTCGCGGTGCGCGGCGTGGACGACCCGGACGAAGGGAACAACCGGCAGCCGTTCGACATCACGGTGGTCGAGACGGCTCCCGGTTCCTGACCCGGAATCCCCGAAGGCCCTACCGGTACACGCGGACGTAGTCGGCGGCGAAGGTGATCGGGGCGGTGCCCTGCGGCGCCGGGTGGTACTTCCCCGCGCCGACCGACAGGTTGAGGATCAGGTACGCCGACCAGTTGGCGCCGACGCCCTTGCCGTCCGAGAACACCTTGGCGCCGTTGACGTACCAGTCCACCGAGGTGGCGCCGTAATAGGTGCCGATGGTCACCCACTGGTCCTTCGCGACGGCACTCGCGTCGGTGTAGTACTTGGGGTTGCCGGGGTTGACGTGGTTGGTCAGCTCCAGCAGATTCGGGTTGTCGGGGTGGTACTCGAAGGAGTCGACCTCCCCGTTGCCGTTCTTCCAGGTCCAGAAGGCCGGCCAGGCGCCGGAGCCGGACGGCAGCTTGACCCGGGTCTCGGCGTAGTCGCCGGTCCTGACCTGGAAACCCTCGCTGGAGCCCTCGGTGGTCAGGAAGCCGGTGTTCCAGGCCTGCTTGCCGTTCTCCAGCGTGGTGGTGCCGGGCGCGGCGGTGAAGGTGGCGACCCCGTTCGCGACGCTGACGTTGTTCTTGTTCAGCAGGTCGAGCTTGTTGTCGTCCGGGTTGTGGTTGCCGTACTTGTACGCGGTGCTCTTGTCGCCGACCCAGCGCGAGCCCCAGCTGATCGGGCTGTTGAACTCGTCGGACCAGGTCAGCGACTTGCCGGCGACCGGCGAGGCGGGGGTGCCGGCCGACGGGCTGGCGGTGGCGCTCGGGCTGCTCGTCGGGCTCGGGCTGCTCGTCGGGGTCGGCTTCGCGGTGGGGGTGGGGGTGGGGGTCGGGGTTGCGGTCGCCGTCGGGGTTGCGGTCGCCGTCGGGGTCGGCTTCGCGGTGGGCGTCGGGGTCGAGGTCGGCGTCGGGGTAGGAGTCGGCGCCGGGGTGCTGGAGACCACCAGCTGCTGCGAGGCCAGGTTGTGCCAGGCCCCGCCGAGATCCTGCCAGAAGCCGAACTGGGTGTACGTCCCGGCCGGCAGGGCGCGCGCGCCGCTGGTGAAGGACAGGCCGCTCGGGCAGATCTGCACGTTGGAGGCGTTGCCCGGGAAGTCGAGGTTCGCTCCGGCCGCGTTCCGGACGCCCACACCGACGGTCCTCGCGGTGAAGCAGGCCGGGGAGT
Organism: Kitasatospora sp. NPDC098663; assembly: GCF_044760075.1. Classification (NCBI taxonomy): domain Bacteria; kingdom Bacillati; phylum Actinomycetota; class Actinomycetes; order Kitasatosporales; family Streptomycetaceae; genus Kitasatospora; species Kitasatospora sp. NPDC098663. The sequence goes on from NZ_JBIWAP010000041.1 coordinate 86,530, forward strand.
GGAGGGTCAGCGAGGCGGTGGCGGCCTGGTTGGCGACCATGGTCGCCGGAGCGAGCCGGTCCTGGGTGACAGTCGGGGCGGCGGCTGCCTGGGCGCCGGAGACGGCCGGCAGGCCGAGCAGTCCGGCGCCGGTGACGGCGAGCGCTCCGGTGACGGCGAGGGCGGCGTTGCGGCCCCGGTGGGAGGGGCGGGCGTGGCGCGGCGCGCGGCGCCGGGCAGGCTGGTGCATGGCAGTGTCCTCTGCGACGCCTGCGAGGTGAGCTGTCGGATTCGGGCTGAGGTGGCCCGGCCGCCGGTGGGAGCGGCTTCACCCCTAGCCACGGCCCGCACGCGGGAGCGTACGGGCCGGGCGCTGACCTTGGTTCCCCCGCTCCCGTCCGCTGTGGTGCTCGGTTGCCGGCCGACGGGTGGACAGGACTCGGCGTCCCGGCGGCGGGGGTCCGCGAGGGCGGACGACGGTTGCAGGCTAGTGCTGCTCCGCGCAAGTTCGTGGAGGGGTCAGGTCGCCGGGCTGTCGAGGTAGAGGCCGCAGGCGCAGTCCAGGCATTCTTCGGGGGCGCC
>NZ_JBIWAP010000042.1:0-79800 GCF_044760075.1 Kitasatospora sp. NPDC098663
CCCGCGTCGACCTCGACGACCAACGGAACCCCGTCCCCGTACAACCGCACCGCATTCCCGGCCAGTTCGCTGACCAGCAGTTCCGCGTCCTCGGCCAGACCGAGGACGACCCCAGCCGCCACCAGTTCCGCGACCGTCAGACGCCGTATCCGCGCCAGGCTCGCCTGGCTGGCGACCAGGTGGACCGTGACACCCGACTCACGGTTCTGGACGTAGAACCCGTGCTCGCTGTGCACCAGCTTGTCGGCCGCCGAAAGCATGGTCCCTCCTTCTGCGGGCTTGCGTCCGCGCAGCATTGGAACAAGTAGCGCTGAGATGGCCATACTTGACGGCTAGTCAGCGCTTGCCTTCAAGAGGATGGACCTTTCCGTGATTGGGCGCAAGGTTTCTACCCGATTCGGAGTCGCGCGGGGCCGCGAGGGGTCGTCTTGCGCACGCGGGTAGTGCGACACTCTGCCCATGCCGAACTCGCCGCTGGTTTCCACCGTCCGACGCCGCCAGCTGGGCAAAGCCCTGCGGCGCCTGCGCAACAGCGCTGGCCTCACGCTCGACGGCGCGGCCGAGGCCATGGGGTGGAAGGGCCCGAAGCTGTCGAAGATCGAGAACGCCACCCAGTCGATCCGCCCCGCTGAGCTGTCCTCCCTGCTGACGGTCTACGGCGTGAGCGACCCCGAAGTGTTCACCGCGCTGGACAGCCTGGCCAAGGACGCTGGCAAACGCGGCTGGTGGCAGACGTACAGCGGAGTGCTGTCACCCGCGTACACGGACTACATCTCGCTGGAGTCGGACGCGGAAAGCATCCGGATCTACTCGCCCGGCCTGGTCCCTGGGCTGCTGCAGACCGCGGCCTACGCACGCGAGACGATCGCGGTGAACGCGATGACCCGTACCCCGGAAGAGGTCACCGCCCTGGCCGAGGTCCGACAGGCCCGCCAGGCGGTCCTCAGCCGCACCAACCGCTCGCCGCTCGAACTGTGGGCGATCATCCCCGAAGCGGTTCTCCACCAGCGGTTCGCGGTGCGACCTGCCATCATGCGCGAGCAGTTGCGGCGGCTCCTGGACGCTGCCGAACTGCCCAACGTGACGGTCCAGATCATGCCGTTGAATGCCACCCTCCACCCCGGCACGATCGGCGGCTTCAACCTGATCAGTTTCCCTGGTCCGCTGCCCGACGTCGTGCAGTTGGAGAACCTCCTGGGCTCGTCCTACGTTGAGGACACCGCCAGCGTGAAGCTCCACGCCGCAGCCTACGAGCGGATCCTGGCAGCCGCCCTCCCGCCGGACGACTCGCTGGCACTGATCGCACGCATGGAAGAAGGAACCGCACGTGAACGCACCAAAGGCTGATCTCTACGCCCACGACCTCACCAGCGCCGTCTGGCGCAAGTCCTCCGCCAGCGGAGGAGAGGGCGAGTGCCTTGAGGTCACCGACCTGCCCGGTGGGGGCCGGGCCGTCCGCGACTCCAAGAACCCCGACCGCGCGCCTTTGTGCTTCACCGCCCGCGAGTGGGAAGCCGCCAAGGCAGGCATCCTCGCCGGCGAACTCTGATCTGCCCACAGCTGAAGGGTCTCTGTAGCGGGGGCCAATTCCCAGCCCTGGGGACCACTGCGAGGCCACTTGGCCCCATAGGAGACCAAAATAGAGCGTAGGTCACGGCGTGCGGGCCGACGGTCACTCGAACGAGTGACCGTCGGCCCGCATACCGTATCCAGCCGATCCAGCAGCTGCCCACCGTGACTGTGGTGCTATTGGCGCCCGGGACGGGAGTTGAGTGGGTGTGGATGCGACAGCGCGCTTACGGCGCGGAGATGAGCGTGTTGGGGTCGACTTGTCCGAGTTGGTGGGCGTGTCGTTCTGCGATGGGCTGCAGCCCTGGCGCACTGTTCGCCCTCGGCACGGTCAGGCGCATTACTCGGGTTCCTACTGGTCGGCGGTGATGGCTGGTCATGTGGGATACGAGTCCAGGCTGGAACTGTCGTGGTTGCTACTGGCGGACCGTGATCCGCACTGGTCGGTGCTGGTTTTCCAGCCGTTCCAGCTGGTCTCAACTGTAGAGGGGCGGCAACGTCGCCACGTGCCGGACTTCCTCGCGGTACGGGACGACGGCCTGGTCACCGTGGTGGACGTCAAGCCGCGGTCCCGGCTGGAGGAACCCACCGTCGCTCTGACGTTCGCTTGGACACGGGAGCTGATGGAGCGGCAGGGCCGGGGGTTCGAGGTCTTCAGTGAGCGCGAGCCGGTCCAGCTGGCCAATGTGAGGTCTTGGCCGGCTATCGACGGCCGTGGCAGTTCGAGGCCGCGATCCTGGAACACCTACTGGAGGTCTCGAAGAGTCCGGCGCCGCGCGAGGACGGGGACCAGGCCGAGGTCGAGGACCAAGCCGTCGTCCAGCCGCCGGTTGCTGTGGCCGCTTCGTCGGTCGAGTCGGCTGTCTCGGTCGCTTCGGTCGCTGTCGTGCAGCGTCCGGTGGTCGTGGCCTGTGGTCTTGTCGCAGCGGATGTGGTTCTCGACCCTCGCGTACGCGCGGTGGCGGGCCTCCGGGTAGGGTGAACCCCACGGTGGCCGGCTGGATCAACTACTACAGCCGGTTCCGGCCGTGGGAGATGCACGCCTTCCTGACCCGCATCAACGCCTACCTGGTTGCGGTGGATCCGCAAGAAGTACGGGCGGCTCGCGGGCAAGCGGAAGGCGCTGGCGAAGCTCCAGGAGATCGCCCGGCGCTACCCTCGCATGTTCGCGCACTGGCGGCTCACACCATGGGTGAGCGCGGTGCTGGTCTGACGATCAGAGCGGCACGAGCCGTCTGTGAGGGCCGGGGGGTGAGATTCCCCCGACTACTCGGCAGTGCGACGTCTGTGCAGTTGTCGCACACTTCTCGAGGAGCTCCTTTTTGCTCCCTTACGATCGCTTCATGCCGTCGCCCTTTCCCACATCCCTTGCCGTGTCCGACGCCATCACCCACTACCGCCAGCTGCGCGAGCTCACCCGCGACGAGCTGGCCTACGTGCTCTTGATGCTCGATCACCCGATCTCAGCCGACGCCCTCGCGGAGATGGAGCGATGTGCTCGCCCCGTGACCGTCGACGATCTCGTCGCGATCGCCTATGCGCTCGACACGACCCCCGCGGTCCTGCTGTCGCACATCCCAATCGACATGCCGGAACCCGAGGGGCCTTTCGCCACCGGACTCCCGAGTGACGTCGACCCAACCGAGCTCCGCGCTTGGATCGAAGGGCAGACCACTCTCGACCGCGAGTCGCGGGTGCGCTGGTGGGAGGAGCGGGCTGGCCGCCTCAGGGTCCGGTCAGCACACCACGAGGAACAGCTGCAGGGGGCGTACGCAGAGCTGCGTGAACTCGGCGACCTGGCAGTCCAAGAAGCAGGCGCCCCACCCGTGCAGCGTCTGCGGTGGCGCATCCAGGACGGGGAACACGCGCTCAGTCAGTCCGAGGTCGCCCTAGCACTGACTGAGCATCGGCTCGACAACCTCCGGGAAGGCGCTTGAGGGGCGATCCCGGTCCGCCAAGGCACCTACACATAAGTTATTTTGACTGACCTTCTATCTCAAACTGACTATCCGAAACGAACGAAGGGGGGATCACCATGAGCATCACCAGGACCGCACGTAGGGCGCGGGCCGAGATCGCCGTGTCCATCGCGGCCCTGGCCGCGGGCTCACTCATACTCACCGCCTGCGGCGTAAGCAGCGACAGCGCGAGCAAGCTCGACGGTACCTACTACGTCAAGGACGTCAACGGCACGTCCGAACTCGGCCAACTGGTCGTCAAGGGCAACAGCGTCTCGCATCATGAGTACACCTGCGATGGTGTCTACCAGAAGCCGGGCGTGACCAGTACTGGCGAGTTCAACAAGGATCAGTCCCAGATCATCTGGACGGTCGCCGGAGAAGACAGCCGCAACAAGCGGACCGGCAGCGAGTCCATCTCAACCAGCGACACCTCGATCAGCATCAGCGGCAGCGCGTACGTACGTGACAACTCTGATGCTGGCAAGGCTCTGCTGGGCGGCTTCAAGGCCGAGTGCCAGAAGTAGCGTCGACGTCTCACTCGGCCGGCCGCGCAGCACAGAATCCCGTGGGTATCGCGTCCACGGGATTCTGTCTCTCCTCAGCTGATCAAGCCTCTGGCGTCTACGGTGGATCGTCTCGTTTTCGGGCTGCAGCGGAGGTGGCCCTGGATGAAGGCCCGCAGTTCGCCGCTCTCTCCGGGGCAGATCTACAGGCGGTGGCGAGTGGTGGACCGTCGGCAGGGTGGAGGAGCGCCTGGCGAAGGTCAAGAACCCCGTGTCGGCCCAATCCCGGCAGGGAGAGCGCCATGGCCGAGCATCTCATCGCGGTCGCGGGTGGAGACCGCGGCCGCCACTCGGCGGAAGGCAGGCAGATCTGCGGCCTCGTCGACAAGCGCGGGTTGTCCTGGCTCCTTGATGCGCGGCGCACAGACGTGGCGCACTGGCTGCACGTCATGGCCGGGCGCGAACTCGGCAAGATGATGCAGCCCCAGCTCGAATGGGAGAGGGTGGCAAGGGTCACATCTACGCGCGGAAGGAGTAGCCCGAGCCGAAGCCGAACTCGTCGTGAAGCTTCGGTCCGGGCCCCATGTCCCACACCTTCTCCCCGCACTGTTCGGAGGACTGACGCACCCGGTGCGAACGATCGCGATGATCGTTCGCACCGGGTGCGTCAGTCCTCCACGTTCGCCCTCGACCGGACGATCAGTCCTGTGGCTCCTCACGCCCGCCCCGGCGCGCCCGCCCCGTCGGCCGCTGCTGCGGTTCAGGGGTCTCCACGTTCTGAGGGGACGGATCGGCAACCCGGCGCGGACGAGGACGCGGAGCCGGGGCCTGCCGCGGTGAGGGGTTCGGTGCAGGAGCTGGAGGCTGCGGAGCCTGCGCCTGCGGGGCGGGCGCTTGCCGCGGCGTCGGCGTCGACGCCTGGGTCGAACCCGGCTGATGCGCTGCCTGCGTCCGAGCCGGAGTCCGCGCACCAGGGGCGGCCGGAGTCTGACCCGAAGCCGGAGCGGCCACGGGACGAGGATCCGACGTGCCAGCTCCCAGCCGCTTCGGGGCAGGGGTGCCCTGAGCGGGGCGCGTCGGACGCGTGCTCGGGGTGACCGGCTGCCCGGAAGCAGGAGCCGGGGCAGGCGCAGCGTCGCCGCTGAAGCGCTGCGGTGCAGCCGGCTGGTTGCTGCCCTGCTGGTTCTGCACCCCCTGGGAACCCGTGCCGAAGTGCGTCGGGCCCCTCTGACCGGCGCCAGCCTTACGGTCTCCGCTGGTCGGAACAGAGTCGGTGCTACCCGCACCGCTCTGGCTCTGAGCGCCACGGCGAGAGCTCGACAGATCCGTGGACGAGGTCAGAACCTCACCGGCGATGACCTTGTTGCCGTCCGAGGTGTACCCGAGGTTCGACAGGCCACCCTGGTTGCTCAAACCCTGCGCCGTCCGCTTGTCCGAGCGCGAGCTGCCCGCTCCACCGCTCGTCAGCTGCAGCGGACTACCCTTGTCGTCGGATCCGTCGCCCTGACCGGGCGCGCCCTGAGCACCGGCGGGACCACTGCCGCCCGGCAGAGCCTTGACGCCGTCACTGCTGCCGCCGGAGCCACCACCAGGACCACCATCCAGCACCGGGTCATCCGGTCCATCCTGGCCGTCACCCCCGAGGGCCAACTGCTGCGGACCAGCGGTCGGTGCCATGGCGTCACCGTTCGTGCCGCCGGCGTTCGTCGACGCGGTCTTGCCTGCGGGCTTGCCCGTGCTCGGGGATACCGGACCGCTGGTCCCGCTGTTGAACCCGTTGGCGAGCTTGTTGCCCATGGCCATACCTGCCCCAGCTCCTGCACCCGCGGCCAGAGCAGGCATCAGCCCGCCCTTGTCCGGCTTCGGGGTGGTGTTCGTCTCGAGGAACTTGTCCACGAGCTTGGTGACTACCTCGTCCATCGCCTGTAGCACAGTCTTGCGAACCCGTAGCAGGGCGAAGGTGATGCCCATGATCACCAGCGAGGAGATCAGGGTGAGGATCACCACGATGATCCCGCCGAGCGCAGCGTTGCCCCACAGGCTGCCCGGGCTCATGAAACTCGACACGGGTCCAGCCATGATGCCCGGGACCGAGATCAGGAACTCCGAGACGAACTGGTAGATGAACAGCGTGATGAGGACCTCCAGGATCAGCGCCATGGAGTAGACGATCACTTTGGCGATCGCCTGCAGCGCGCCCAGCGTCGCGAACGGCACGGCGGCCACCAAGCCGAAGATCCGCTTGACCGAGCCTGCCAGCATGCCGATGGCGTACCAGAAGCCGAGCAGGACGATGGAGCCCAGGACCGTGACCGCGTTGCTCCAGTACATGAACTTCGCTGGCCCTGTGCCGACCTGGCTGACGGCCATGTGGTTCTCGCGGGTGAACCCGCTGGTGGCGTTGTTCGACGAGTACATGGTCAGCGAACTGGGGCTGAACCCGGTGTTGAGGTAGTTGTACGCAGTCAGCGGGGCCAGGTTGCAGGAGGAGGGCGTCTTGCCCACCGTGAAGCCACAGCCTCCCTTCGTACCCGTCGTCGTGAAGACCGTCGAGTCCTTACCGGGACGAGAGGAGGTCAGGCCCGTGCTGTCGGTCGAAATCACCGGGTGATCGACCGGCTTCGGCCCCTTCTCCTCACCGAACCCCTCCACGTCGCCGTAGCTGCTCTTGTCGACGAACCAGCTCTTCTTGACATCCGAGCTCTCGTCCAGCTGCGAGATCGAGCTCTTGATCCCCGACTCGAAGTCGGAGGCCGCTACCTCGCCGCCGGCGATGTACTTGCCGATGATCCCGAAGGTCGAGAACACCGCCTTGAAGTCGTCCGAGGCGTTGTTGCCGGTGACGGAGACCGTGCCGTCCTTCCACGCTGACTCGGCGTTGTTGGCCTTCGTTCCGATACTGATGCCGTTGAACGTCGCCCCGTGGGACTGCTTGTTGATCGCCAGGGCACTCGTGCGCACCGCCATCATCGCGTCCGGGCTCGCCTGGTCGCCGTTCCAGGAAACAGTGGCCTGGTCCGGGATTCCCAGGCGGTCGTTCATCATCCACGCCTCGAAGTCGACGTAGGTGCTCAGCACGACACGCGTCGGGCCGGCGTGCTGACCGAGAACGGAGTCGTCGAACTTTCCGAGCACGCTGGAGTACATCGACCCGACGAGCGGCAGGCCGAGGCCGATGAAGACGACGCGCACGATGAGCTTCTTGATCGCCGAGCCCCGGTCCATCTTCTTGAACAGGACCAGGCCGATGAGCAGGAGGCCGATGAAGATCGGCACGAGCGCCTGCCACGCGATGTCGACGAGCAGGCCGTACCAGCCACTGATCCAGTGCTGCAGACCCGAGAGCGCGCCGCCTCCGGTATCACCTCCGGTCATACCTTCGGCAAGAGTCGGATTGACCGCCGCGACCGCGCTGTAGAACCACATGAAGGGGTTGACGAGCTTCAGGAACTGGATGATGACGTAGAACAGCGTGCCGACCGCCAGCGCCAGGGCGTAGAGGACCCAGATGATCGACCCTCCGATCACGCTCACGATCTGGCCGCCGATGCCCGAGGACATCGTGTCCAGGCCGAGGTCGTTGTTGGCCGCCCCGAAGTGCGCGTAGTCGAGCATGCCCGAGTACTTCGCGTCGCCCTTGTCATCCTTCGCGGCCAGGGTCTCGTAGGTAACGGTCTGCGAGGACCCTGACACCTCGGCGAAGAACCAGCCCACGATGTTACCCAGGCTGAACTTCGGGTCGGCGTAGCCGAGCATGGAGCCGCCCGAGGCCGGGCTGGACGTGACCGGCTTCCAGTTCTTGTGCATGCCCTTGTCGTTCTGCGGCGAGTTCTTCTCGCTGAAGTACGAGCTCGCGTTCGAGGCCAGCTGGTAGAGGCTGTAGTTGTCGCGCTCCTTCTTGTCGTCCGCGGACGCCGGCGAAGAGGCCGCCATCATGAAGACCGGCACGAGCAGCGCCGCCAGAAGCACGAGGGCGAGCCCGCGTACGAGCCGACCCGGGCGGGCGGCACCACCACCGTGGCCGGCCCAGGCACGCAGCCTCGCCACCGCCGTGATCGTCCCTTTCATCGTCGCTCCTCTGCTCCTCGCCCTCGTATCAGTGCTGACCGCGTTCATGGCTTGACCAGCTTCTTCGGCCTGGTCTGCTCTGCTGGTCGCCTTGCGCCGTTTTCTCTCTGCTGCAGGCTCTTGCCGTCGTTGCGGCTGCTTGCGTCGTCATGGCCCGCGTCAGCCTCACCGTCGCCGCCCGCGCTGTGCTTCCGGATGCTGGTGAGGTTCGCGCCCGGTGCCGGCTTGTCATACATGATCGTGTCCATCCGCGCCACCTCTTCGGCCCTGGCCGCCTCCAGGCGGACCTGCCTGCGCTGGGCCTCGCGGTAGGGGTTGATCCCCAGTGCCAGATCCAGGTGGAAGACCACGTTGGAGACGCTCCGGCGCAGGTACGCGAGGTTCTCGCCCTTGGTCGTGATGAGCTGAGCGAGATCCGGCGGGATCCGCTGGTGCAGCTGCTTCTGGTACTCCGCCACCGTTCCGTCGCGCATCGGGCCGAAGAGCGTGTAGTCCGCGGCGTCGAACTTGTTGAAGTCGCTGTCGGCCAGCATCTTGTCGACGTCGTTGTAGCTGTAGACCACCCGGCCGCCACGCTCGTGCATGTGGTCGAACTGGTCCTGGATGTACCTCTTCACCCGGTCGTCGATGTGCTCGGTGCCGTGGATGATCACCGTGTCGCCGAGCCCCAGCTTGCCGACGGCGAAGCCGACGATGTTCACCAGCTGCGCCATCGCCACGCCCTTGCCACGGCGCATGAGCCGTGAGAAGTCGTAGACTACGCGCCGGGAGTCCCGGACCCCGTCCACAGCCGAGGCTGTGTGGTTGTTGAAGAGGTCGCCGTTCGTGCTCAGCATCGCGTTGGCGATGCCCTTGAGCACGTTGTACGCCCGCAGCTGATCCGCATCGGTCCTGCTGGAGTTCAGCAGTGCCTTGTGCGCGGTCGCCAGGTAGGAGACGAACATCTGAAGACGCGGCACCTGTGTGTGCGGGATGTTCACCACACGCAGGCGGCGCCGCTGCTCCTTGGCGTTGTGCCGCCACATACCCTGCTCGACGTAGAAGTCCGTGGCGGTGTCTTCGAGGGCACTGCGGATGATCGAGCCGACGGCGCCATCAGTGATCTCGTAGAGCTGCTCGAACATCAGCTTGAGCTTCTCCATCTGGGCGGAGAAGACCGTCAGCTCGTCCTCCTCCTCGCCGAACATCTCGAACATGTTCACATCCCCCTGGTTCAGGTCCACGCGCGAGGTGAGCCGTTCGAACTTCGGGCCGAGCCTGTCGAGGCTCGCTCCGTCAAGGACGAGGTGGACGACCTGGCCGTTGTTCAGCAGAGTGGCCTGCGAGATCTTCGAGCACCACATGTTCGACACCCGCTGCCGGTCGAGGTACTCGCTGAGCGTGGCGTCGGCGACGACCACATGGTGCTCGTAGGCATCGACGTCCATGAGCACGGCGCTGTTGTTGACGTCGCCGACCATGTAACCGACGTACTCGCCGCCCTTGTCGTTGAGACCGTTGGTCACCAGCGAGTACGAGCCGGCCAGCTCGGTCGAGGTGAAGTGGAAGCCCTTGCCCTTCTTCTTCTCGTTGTTCTTCCACAGGCCCGAGAACTCCTGGCGCTGCTCGCCGGCATAGGGCGCAACCTTCAGCGTGCCGAAGCGGTCGATGTACAGGCGCGTGACCCGGTCGACCGTGTCGTCCAGGGTCGCCAGGTCGGGGGCCTTGAGAAAGAGCCGGTTGTGCACCGAGAGATAGCTCGCGCCGTCCTGGAGCTCTCCGATCGTGACCCCGAGGTCACCGGAGATCTTCGCGGCCTTGCGCTTGGAGGAGGTCGTGCCCGTCTCCTCCTGCTCGCTGGCATCGAGCCGTTCCAGCTTTTCCGACTGCTTCGTATATGAGTCGATCCACTTGTCATCCATCCGCTTGACCTGCTCAAGCACGATCGCGGTGACCCGCTCGTCCAGGCCGTCCGGGATCCGGTCGATGCCCCAGAAGGCGGCGAAGTTGTCGTGCGCGGCGTCGTCATGGAAGTACGCCAGGAGGCAGGCGACCGAGCCGTCGACCTCGAAGTAGTCGGATCGGAAGAGGTAGTTCTCCTTTGGCTTCAGCGCGAGCAGATGCGGATAGGCGTCGAACGTGCCCTGGAGGTGCTTCACCTCCCGGCGACGCTGCCACCAGTTCTTCTTCGGCTCGGCGGCCTCATCGGCCACAGCATCGGCTGCCGCAGTGCCTCGCACGCCCTCAGCCTGAGCAGCGCCGTCCGCGCGTGGGTCATCGACCACGAGCTCCGCGGTCTCATCCGTCCCGTCAGGCTGCTTCCCCGGGATGCCGAGCTGTGCCCGGACTTTCGCCATCAGCGCCATGGTGCCCTTCGTTCGTCCCTGGTCGTGTCGGTCGGCCTGGCGCTGATCAGTTCAGCGACGCCTTGAGACTGTGCAGTTCGTCGTCGATGCCCTGGTAGAAGACCCGCAGCATCGGTTCCACCTCCTCGCGGTCGAGCCTCGCGGCTTCCTTGATCATGAAAGTGGAGCCGCCGACCTCGGCCTGGAGGACCTGGTGCCCCTTGCGCAGTGCATCGGCGTTCTTGCCCTTGAGCAGCAGGTACTGGTGGATCGAGGGGAACTTCCCGCCCACGTGCTGCGTGAGGATGTCGTACTGCTCGTTCTGCAGCTCGATCAGATCGGGGTCACGGACCTGCAGCGCCTGGTTGCGCCGCTCCAGGCTCGCCACCTGGTGGTAGATCCGCTGCGGCTCCTTCGTCGTGATGAAGCTGTGCTCGCAGGTCGTCTCGACCTTGCGCCAGAAAAAGTCGACCCGGTCGAGGATCCCGATCCGGTCCTCGTCGAAGAGCAGATAGCTCGCCGAGCCGACGACCAGGTAGACCTGACCTTCGCCGCCGTCGGAGAAGTGGATCCGCCCGTCCTCGTCGATCCCGTCGATGCCGACGATCGAGTAGAAGTCCGTCGGGTTCGAGCTACGACGGGTGAAGACGCGGCGGGCCTTGCGGGGCAGATACGCCAGGAAGGCCGGCACCCTCATGATGCGCAGCTCCTTCGTCTTCATCAGCCCGCCGAAATAGACGATCGACGCCAGTCCCCAGAGGACGAAGAACGTGATGGCGACTGGGCCCGAGCTTGCGACGAACGTCGACGTGCTGAACCACAACAGGGTGAGGATGCCGCCGCCGAAGAAGAGCAGCTGCTTGATCGGGGAGGGCTTCGCCGCCCAGCCTCCCTTGCTCAGTGTGATCTCGTGGTCGAGGAAGCTCCTGTTCAGCGAACTCGGCACCTTGTAGGACAGTTTCGCCATGAATCTTTCATCTCCCCTGCGATCTCAATGACCAGTGATTGCCCTATCCAAAAGACCTCATATGTGAGGTGTGTGGATGGCATCTTATCTTAGATAGGCCATTCGAATCGAGCTCGAAAGACTCTTGAGTGGCGGCATGTGGCGAGTTGGACTAACGGGTTCTAGTCGTCGGATGGCTGGCAGGCCAGTCGCGCCGCGGGAGCTGAGGCGCTCAGCCCACCGCTACCGCTTCGAAGCGCGGGACGTCGTCGCCTAATCCGCGCTGGCCGCGCGTACCGCGTCTCCAGCATTGAGGTCGCCAAGCTCCTGGGCCTCACCGTCCCCGACCAGGCGGAGGTTCCCGCCCGCAGGCGGGCGGGAACCTCACTGGCGGCCTGAACCGGAGGGCCTTGCCCTGCGGCGTACTCTTCGCCGCGCGCCCACCCGCGTTGTTGGGGGTGGACGCGTTGTCGGTGTCGTTCCTCCGGCGGAGGGGTGGGAGGTTTCCGGTTGGAGGGCGCGCCGTTCTTCGGCTGAGCCCCCTGTTCCGAGGATCGCGTACGGGGTGGCGACCGCCGACTGCAGGGAGAGGCGAAGCCGGGTTCGGGATTCGGTTCGGTGAACTCCAGCAGAGGGTTGGTGACTGCCTCGCGCCAGCGTTGGCGGTGGCCTTCGGCGCGCAGGCGGAAGTGCACGGTTTCGCGCCGTTCGTCGCGGGTGGTGCCGAAGTGGCCACCGATGTTGTGGGCGAGTAGGTAGTGCGCGAGGACCAGGCTTCCGACCGGGCCGGTCACCTGCAGCGGGGCGGGCAGCTCAATGGGCGGGCTGGCGGGGCGGCGCCGCGTGGCGCAGGGCAGCGGCGGTGACGGGGTCGCCCGCGGCGGCCCGGCGGTCCCTGAGCACGGCAGCCAGGAGCAGGACGCCTTCCACAGCGTGGCGGCGGACCGCTGGCGGCAGGCTCTCCCACCGGGCGGCGATGCCAGCGCTCGCGGTGGCGGCCGCGTCGATCAGGGCCTTGCGGGCGTGCTCGGGCAACTCGCGGCCCCCGAGGAGCGGCCGGACCGCTTCCTTGCGCAGGGCGCCCGCCACGGCGACGAGCGCCTGCAGCACCGGCAGGTTGTCCTGGCGGTGGAGGTCGCTCTGGTCGAGGAGCGCCACCAGCGCACCGGCGGCTTCCTCGACCTGGAGGGGAAGGTCCGGGTGGGCCGGGAGCGGGACCTCACGCACGTGGTAGATCTCGTCCTGGGGTGTGCCGGGAGTGGTGATCCGTACGGATCCCGACAGCAGCGGTGTGAGGGCCGCGAGGAGGACCCGGGCGATCGTCGCGGGACCACGTCGTCGCGCTTGATATGCCGACAGGCCTGTCGGGGGTTCGGCGATCCGGTCCCGGCCCCACTGGGTGATCGTGTGCAGCCGCTCGCGGCGCAGCGCCATCAGGTCGTTGCAGCGACCGGGTGCGAGCAGGCCGGCGCTCACGCGCCACTGGGCGATCTCGCGCAGCGGTACGAGGTCGGGGCCGGCGGTGTCGCACAGGTAGGCGAGGTCTAGGAGCGCGGACACCGCGCCGGGCTGCTCGGCCTCGTCGACGTGGGCGGCGAGATCGGTGTAGCGGCGGGCGAGGCCGGAGGTCTCGTTTCGCCAGTGGTCCAGCCACTGCAGGTCCTCCCCGTCCGGTTCCTCAGCCGGGGGCCACTGCGCGACGAGGGCGGTGTGCAGGTCGGTCAGGACCGTGGGGACGGCGGGCACGATGCGGTCGGCCAGAGCGACCACGACCGACCAGTCGTCGTGGTCGGCCCGGGCCGGCAGGAGCGAACGGACGAAGCCGGCGAGCGTCCTCGCGAGCCCGGTGTCGGCACTGTCGCGCACGGCCACGGTGAGATCCGTCAACTGCGGGCCGAGATACACCTCCGCCCAGGACAGCCCCTCGCCGAACAGAGGAAACCGTCCCGCGTCCTCGGCGAGGATCTGCAGCGCCGCGTCAACGTCCAGTCGTACGGCCTGGTCCCGGCGCATCGCCTGGGCCAGGATCACGGGCGCCGCCAGGTGCGGGCGCAGCGTGTAGGGGGGACCGGCCGCGAGGCCGGCGTCGGCCAGGTCTGCGAGCAGCAGGTCGAGACGGCCGGGGTCGGCGGGCAGTGCGGTGACGGCGCCGGTGAGCGTGGCCAGGTCGCGGCCGGCGCCGTGGCCCCGGGCATCGCCGGCGTGGCCGCGCACCGCCAGGGCCACTGCGGTGGCGCGCAGTTCCCGGGTCGCCGGGCCGTCACCGCCCAGCCGGTTGCGGACCAGCTCGGACAGCAGGTGCGAGGTGTCCGTCCAGCTGAAGCGCCCGGACGCGGTCGCGACGTCGCAGGCTGTGTGGGCCAGCAGCGGGTTACCGTCGGCGAGTTCGACCACACGGCGCCGGAAGCTCTCGCCGCGGATCCCGTGGCCGGTGACGATGCGGTCCACAGCCCGGCTGTCCAGGGGCTCGAGCCGCAGTGTCCGGGTCGGGTGCGACTCCACGCCGGCGCGGTGGCGCACCGCGTCGCCGTGGCCGGGCCGTACGACGAGGACCACGCGGACCGGATCGAAGCGGGGGTCGGCGAGCAGCAGGGCGAGTGGTGCGAGCCCGGGGCAGCGGTGGGCGTCGTCGACGACCAGGACCGACGGCACGTCCAGCGGGACCTCGGTGAACGAGGAACGCTCCAACGGGGCGCCGGTGGCAAGGACGAGCGTCGCCGCGACCGTCAGGGCCGCCTCGATGACCTGCCGGGTCTTGCCGATCCCGCCGTGGCCCTCCACGACCACGACGCGCTCGCTTCCCGTCAGGGCGTTGTGCAGCTGCTGGGCGAACGCGGCGCCGTCGACGAGCGGCTGCGTCATGCCGGGTACCCGGTGGGCCAGGCGCTGGAGGTAGGAGCCGGCCGGAGTCAGGGCGCGAGGGGCCTGGGGGCGGACGCCGAGCTCCACCTCGCCCACCCAGCGCAGGCCCTCGTGCTCCAGGAGCCCGGTGAGTTCGTGAAGGTCGACGATTTCCAGTTCCACGCCGTGCTCGGCTCGGGCCAGCTTGCGCCACTGCTCCTTCGACGCCTCCGTGGTCGTGCGGGTGGTGGTGAACACGGCCTTCGCCCGCCGGTCGTGTCGGCGGTGCTGCCTCAGCTCGAACTCCAGCTTGGACTGCCACCGCCCTTGCAGGCTCACCCACAGCACGACCTCGTCGCCGGTGCTGAACGGTGTGCGCACGTATCCGTCCCGGGCGAGATCGCTGCTGGGCGAGGTAGGCCGCAGACCCGGATACCGGCTCTCCAGCGCCCAGTACGCCACGCGCTCGAAGACCAGGTCGTTCCTCAACTCCTGCAGCGCCAGCCTCACCGTGTCGTACAAACGATCCCCTCCTCCATGTACCCGGCTGCCGGGCGAGCCACCCCCTGGTGCCTGCGGGAACAGCGTGGCAGGCCCAACCAGTCGGCGGACCGGGAACGGGAAGGTCCCCCCACATCGGCGGCCCCTCAGAAGGGCTTGCACCGGGGTGATGCACGTTCCCTCCCGGGCGCGCTAGAGTGCCCTCGGTAGACCAGCTACCAGCCATCCGCACTGCGTCCCGGACCCGCGTGCGCCGACGATGGCCAAGGGGGAGAGCCTCACTGCGACGAACTTCACCGTGCCCGTCGGCGCGGCCAGTCCGGGTGGCAGCGCCGAGAAATGGCGGACGCCCCATGGCAAAAGACGACCGCAACGCCCGTACCCGATCGGGACTCACGGGTGAGACCTACCGGCAGGCCCTGGAGTGGATCCGGGCCCACGGCCTGACCTTCGGCCTCGTGCCCGACGCGGACACCGACGAGCAGCAGATCCTGGAAGCCGCCGTCCTGCGCAGCCTCACCCGGCCGCCCCTGGACATCGACGACAGCCTCTTCGGCCTCGCCCGCGTCTCCCCGGGCACCCACACCCTCACCCTGTGGCCCGCCGGCGGAGCGGCCGGACGCGTGTTGTCACGGCTCCTGCCCGCCATCACCGCCGACACACGCACCGGAATCCCGACCCTGCGCGCCACCGACGGTCCCGCCAACCACCTCACCCTGCACGCCGACGGCCCCGCGCGAGTACTCATCCGCGCCACGCAGGGCGATTACCGCGCCGCCCGCGCGCTCCTCGACGACCTCGGCGCCCGACTGCTCGAAGCAACCCCCAACGAAGGCGAGCAGGCCGCCTGGCGACAGACTCGAAACGAGCTCGCGGACGAGGCACAGCAGTGGAGCACCGCGCTGCGCCGGATCGGCCTGTTCCTGGGGCGGATGCCGGACTGGAGTGTGCGGGCACCGTCCGCGGCCGAGACCGAG
Source organism: Kitasatospora sp. NPDC098663 (assembly GCF_044760075.1). Taxonomy (NCBI): domain Bacteria; kingdom Bacillati; phylum Actinomycetota; class Actinomycetes; order Kitasatosporales; family Streptomycetaceae; genus Kitasatospora; species Kitasatospora sp. NPDC098663. Next base: position 15,691 of record NZ_JBIWAP010000042.1, read on the forward strand.
ATGCCAGCCGACCGGATCGCCGCCCGCCCCCACGGACCGGCGGTCCCCGCCCGGTTGAAGGCGACCGTCGCCGTGACCAGCTGGCGTGGAGGCGAGGGCCGTTCCACCATCGCGTTCGCTCTCGCCGAGGAACTGGCCCGGGCCGGTTCCAGCGTGGTGCTCCTGAGCGCCGACGAGTTCGCTTACCAGGCGCTGCAGCACCGAGGCGTCACACCGTAGCCGGCAGACAGCCAGACCCAGGGCCCGGAGCGGGGCACGGTGGCGGCGGCCTTCTGGGATGAGCGCGGCGACATTGCCCTGGTAGAGCAGGCCCGGAAGCAGGCCGACGTCGTGCTCCTGGACACCCAGTTCGACTACCGGCCCGAGATCGTGCCGGTGGACGCCGAGGTCGCCGTCTCCCGCTACCGAGACAATCACTGGCAGGGCCACCTCGTCGACGACCAGAGGCCCCGCCTCATCCGGGTCCTGGAATGGTTCGACGAGCAGTTCACCCACTACCGCAACGCCGTCGACGGCCTACTGGAGCCCGGCGAGCGCGAGCTGCGCGACCTCCTCGCCTACCTCGACGACAGCTTCGCCCAGTATGTGGACGACCGTGCGCGCCGCGGTGAGGTCGACGTATACTACCGGGCCGTACCGGCGGACGTCGACGGCTTCTGGGCCATGGACTACGAGCTCGACTACAACCGCGGTGAGGAGCGCCTGCCAGCAGAGGACCAGCAGCCCCTGAAGGAGTGGCGGGCGCAGTTCCTCGCGTTCATCGACGCCGACGGACACGAACGGCATCCCGAACTGTGGCCGCTCGTCGCGTGGCAGTGGGCGGGCCGAAGTCGGCGCCGGAACCTGGAGCACCTCCAGCCCCGTCAGCTGTCGGCCGCTGAACTGCACAACATGATCGAGGAGTTCCTGCCGACCGTCGCCGACGAGGCCACCCGCAGGTGGGGCACGGACCTGGCCGACATGAACGACCTGTTCCGGTCGGCGGTCATCCACCGCTGGCTGGAGTCGACGTTCACGGTCTTCGCCGACCTCAGGGCCGCAGCCTCCAGGGACGCCTTCACCACGTTGCTGCTCGTCCTGGACATCCGCTTCGCCGAGTACGCCGACCGGCGCGTTGACCTCTACCCCGTGTTGTCGGGTCCGGCTGCCGGGACCGCAGGATCGTTCGGTTCCTCACCCGGCCAGGGCACGGCAGCGGTGTGGCACCGTGGCATGGACGACGGGGCCGGCGACGCCTGGTGGTCGGTCGATCAGGCACTGAAGAGCGACGCACCGATGCCCGAGGAGGACGAAGGGCCCCTCGACGCCTGGCGGGCGGAGTTCATGGAGCAGATCGACGCCGACGGCACCCGACGCCACCCCGTCCTGTGGAAGCGGGTCCGCAGTGAGTGGGCGCCGCGCAACCGGGAGCGCAACCTCGCCCACCTGGCCGCCGACGAGCTCGACGCCGTGGAACTCCAGCCGCTGATGGAAGAGTTCGCCACAGCCATCGCTCCCATCGCCGACAGCGCGTGGGGACCGCTGTGGCAGGACGCCGCCGAGGCATGGACCAGCGGTTTGACCTCACCGCTGGACTCGATCGGCAACTACGACGACCGGGTCCACCTCGTCCCCGCCGACCGCGAGCCGGAAGAGACGGCCGCGCTCGTGGAACAGGAACTGCAACACCGCAGCAACCCGCACACGGTGACGGTACTGGCCGTCAACGCCGCACCGAAGTCCCTGGCACCGCAGCGCATCAGCGCGGTGACCGAGGCCCTGCGCACACGCGGGCTCGCGGGTACGGCCGTCGTCCCCCAGTCCGACGCCCTGACGTCCGCGCTCATCGACGCACCCAGTAGCGTCCGGGCGGCAGACGGCATCGCCAACCTCGCCCGCACCCTCACCCAGGCCCTCGCCAGGCACCGCCGCCACGGCGCATAGCCACGCACCCGGACCGGCCTGGGCACGCGTCCGGGCCGGTGAAACCGCCGATGGCCGACATAGGCACCCGACCCGCGAATGACGGTTCGCCCACACTCACCGCGAGGGTGCGCGGTACCCGGCCCGGCGACAGCCGGCCTCGGCACACCACCTCGACGCCCAGGTCTACCCACACGAAGGGATATCTTCATGCCCTCCGCAGGAACCTCGGGGAACCGCAGCTCCGCACGGCTTCGTGCCGCGCACGTCCGCAAGGACTTCACCGGGGAGACTTTCGAGGCAGCGCTCGCGGGAATCGGCCGCAAGAACACGATCGGCCTCGACGCGTGCTCCCCAGCTCAACGCGAGTTCCAGGCTCTGCTTGCGCTCAGCCTGTTCAACCGCGCACCGGTCACAGGCGAGGCACCGGCGTACAGCTTCGGTGGCCTCGGCGTACTCGATCCGGTGATCTCACCACGCTGGAACGAGCTGGCGATCGTCGCGCAGCGTTCGCCGGCCGACGTAGTGGCAGCACTCGTCGCCGGTACCCGAGGCGACGGCCCCGGACGCGTCCCAGGGCGTCGGCTCGTCGCGGAATCGACGGGTCGCCACCCCTCGACGTCCCACCTCCGGCACCGGCCCACCGGGGCACGGCTGATCGTCACCGGACGCCCTGGCGGACCGAAGCCACACGCACCCGAGGCCGATCGTCGGCAGGAACCGTCCGGGCCCGACGACGAACTCACCGCCGACGAGCGAGCACGGCTGGACGGCTCACCCCCCGCTTCCCCCGACGCCGCACTCCTGCTGACTGGCCTCACCTGCCGGTACAACATGGAAGACCACGCCGAAAGATGGGCAACAAGCTGGACCCGAGACCCGTTCGACCGGGCCTTCCACAAAAGTGCGGCCGCCGACTGGGCCCCCGCAGAACGGTAGCTGTCCGGCCAAGGAAACACGTGGGTGCTGCGTTGGACCGGCTACCCCCACCTCCCCGACCTTGCCCGAGCGCTCACCCACCCCGTCATCGGCATCGCTGGAGCGGAGCTCGACCCTCACCCCCGGGTCACCAGAGTGACGCTCGGCACCGTATGCCTGGAACTCAGGAAGGCAGTCTGATCACGACGGCTGATCCGCCGCGCACGACGACACTCGTTTCGCCTCGTCCGCGCCCTCCCAACCTCGCGTGCGGAAAGCCGCTCGGAGCTCGTCCACCAGTGCCTGCCGCGGAGCATCGGGGACTGCTTCCCGCCGGGTTGGGAGCAGGTAGAGGGTTGAGAGTGCGCACCGCGGCACATTCCAGGTTCAGTATCAGGATGACCTCGGCCAGGGGGATGGCGTCGGGGTCATGACCACAGCGCCCTTCCCGGCGTGTGTACGGCGCAGTCGAGGACGCGGTACCGGGTCGAACCTCAAGGAAGGAGGCCACGGGTGACGGGCGCGTGGTGGTGGACCACGATGGTGGTGGGGCGCCGCAGAACACGGTGCCCCACCACGCTGGGCCGCCCGAGGGGCGGCTGTCCTCGGGGCCGGCTGCTGCAACAGCCTCGTGTGGCCCCATCCCTTGTGCTGAGTGCCGACCGGAGGGAAAGCCAGTCGCTGCGGCTATTGAGCGCCACCAGGCAGAGATGCCGCAACCACGGCCGGGACGTGGCGAATTAACCAGCTGGGCCAACCGCTCGCGACCAGATCGTTCCCTGCGCAGATCATCGGCGACCCGTTTGACCGGCCCGGGACGACCTGAAACAACCATGCCGGGGAACCGGGGACAGTCCGACTGTTGAGCCACGAACTGCTGCGCGACCTGGGCCGTGCCGCGGTCCAACTCAACCGGACGCACCGTCGACGCGATGCCGCCCCTCCAGGCGCTCACGAGGTGACCCCTCGCACTCCGGCTCCGGTCGTCGGTGCTCCGCTTCGCTGGCCCCCGCCGTCGCCGTGCCCGCGCCGGCAATGCGCCCCGGCAGCCAGAGGTGCGCGGCTTCGCGCCGGCGAGGACCGCGGGCGAACGCGGTGCAGCCGCAAGGGCGGTCACGGGTTCGTACAGGGTCAGCCGGTTCCGCGGGCCGCGGCGAGCAGCCCGCGCCACCGGCCGATGTCCAGGTGAAGCCGGTGGGCGGGTTCCAGTGGTGTTCCGGGGCGGGCCGCGGCGATGTGGACGGCGTGGTCGATCGGGGTGATGGGCAGGGGCGCGGCGTCCAACAGGATCTGGGCCCGGTCGGCTGCGGCGTGGGCGATCTCGAGGAGGTCGCTGTGACAGGGCAGGCCCGCGGGCGCCGTGGGCAGGTCGTCGTGGAGCAGCGGGTGGCCGGCGGCCGGAGGGTGCTCCGGCAGGTGGGGGCCGTCGCCGAGTGGGGCGCGCCAGCGTGCGAGTGCGGCCGTGTAGGTCGTCACGGTGGCGGGCTCGGCGGGCCCTTCCGTCCGGGTCGGTGTCCGCAGGTGGGGGACGGGGTTCGAGGGAGGGGTCACGCGGCGGCCGCCAGGGAGATGAGTTCGAGGAGTTCCTCGGTGCTGAGCAGGGCCGGGTCGAAGGCGGTGCTGGGTGTGAGGGCGTCGAGGAGGCCGCGCTTGCGGGCGAGGAGCCTCTCGATCTTCTCCTCGATGGTGCCGGCGGTCTGCAGGTGGTGTACGTGCACGGTGTGCTTCTGGCCGGGGCGGTGGAGCCGGTCGACGGCCTGTGCGATCCGGGCGGGGTTGAAGTGGCTGTCCACCAGGACCGCGTGGTTGGCAGTGGTGAGGTCCAGGCCGGTTCCGCCCGACCCGTAGGTCACGATCAGCAGCCGGCTGTGCCGGTCGCGGAACCGGGTCAGGGCGACGTCGCGCTGACCGGGCGTCATGGCGCCGGTGTAGAGCAGCGGTCTGCAGTCCCAGGCGGCCGCGTGCCGCTTCATCACCATCGCCATCGTCGTGAACTCGGTGAACAGGACCATCGATGCCTCGGGCTCGCTGTCGAGGACCGTGGGCACCAGGTCGTCCAGCGCCGCCAGCTTGCAAGCCTCGCTGCTGGAACGGGCGCTGTCGTAGCCGGCCAGACCGGTGGCGACACGGTCCGAGGTCGCGGAGCCGATCTTCAGGTGCAGCGGGTGGTTGCAGATCTGACGGAGCTGGGTGATGAGCCGCAGCACCGCGGCCGAGCGTTCCCGGCCCGGCGCGCTGGCGATCACCTCCTTCGCGAGCCGGGTGGCCCGCGTGTAGAGGCCGACCTGGGTGGGGGTCAGGGCCAGGACGTGCCGGGAGGTGATCTTCTCCGGCAGGTCGAGCACCACCCGCGGGTCGACCTTGCGGCGGCGCAGCATCACCGCGCCCGTGACCCGGTTCAGCGCACGCTGGGTCTGCGGGTCGGGGTCCACCTTCTCCAGGCCCCCGAAGGCGCGCATGAACGCGGCCTGGGAGGCGAACAACGCGGGGTTGGTCCAGTTCAGTAGCGCCCACAGGTCCGCGAGCCGGTTCTCCATCGGGGTTCCGGTCAGGGCGAGGCGGGTGAGCGCCGGTACGGCGGTGAGTGCCCGGGCCCGCTGGGAGGCGGGGTTCTTCACGAACTGTGCCTCGTCCGCAACGACCAGGGAAAACGCCTGGCCGGCCAGCAAGACGCGGTCCTCCAGCAGGGTTCCGTAGCTGGTGACGACAACCTCGTCGGCGGCCAGGCCCTCCAGGGAGCGGTCCGGCCCGTGGTAGGCGCGGACCACGAGGGCGGGGGCGAACTCCGCGAGGTGCCGGACCCACGTCAGCACCATCGACGCCGGCGCGACCACCAGTACCGGCAGGCCCCTGGACTGCCCGGTGCGGATCCGGTGCAGGACCAACGCGATCGTCTGGACCGTCTTGCCCAGACCCATCTCGTCGGCGAGGATCGCCCCGAAGTGGCGCGTCACCGAGGCGAGCCAGGTCAGGCCAGCGCCCTGGTAGGGCCACAGCGTGCCGGCCAGGCCCGGCGGCGGAGCGATCGGGGTGTGCGCGGCGCCGGTCAGCAGGCCGGCGAGGTCGGCCAAGGCGCCGTCGGCGACCACGTCCGCGTGCTCGCCGTCCTCCAGCTCCACCGATCCCAGGAGCACCGCCTGCAGGGCCTCGCCGGCCGGCACACCCGCGCGCATCCGGCGGCCGTGGGCCCGCCCAGCTGTGACCTCGTCCACCAGGACCCACCGGTTGCGCAGCCACATCAGGGTGCCGGCCGCCGCGGCGATGCGCTCGCTCTCGGCCGGGGTGAGGGGGCTTCCGTCCAGGCGCAACTGCCAGCGGTAGTCGACGAGCTGATCCAGGGCAAGGCCCGCTTCGGGCGGCCCGGAGGCGACGACGGTGGTGCGCAGGCAGGCCGCCCACTGCTCGGGCCACACCACCTCCACGCCGGCGTGGCGCAGCACCCGGCCCAGATGACCGAGCAGGAGCGCGGCCTCCCCCGGGCTGACCCTCACCCGGTCGGCGGTTTCGCCGGCGCCGGCCAGCGGGGGCCACAGTGCCGCCGCCCTGCGCAGCGCCCGCCGGGCGCGCCGCACCGCGGGGTGCTGCGCGCCATGGCGCTCCGTCAGGTCAGGCAGCGCCACCAGGGCCGCGCCACGTTCGGCGGGCCGTAGGCGGATGGTCACCTGCAGGGAGTTGGCCGGCGCGTCTGGCCTTGGGGGCGGCATCACCTGCACGACGATCCCGGGCAGCGTGGTGGGGTCGGCCAGTTCCTCCAGGTCGTCGAGCCACCGCGCCGCGGCGCCGCGTACCGGGTGGCTGGTGCGGGCGGTCAGGGCGTTGTGTCCCCAGACCGGTGCGACGCCCGGGCCGCGGACGAGGGCATCGGTGAGCTCGCCCAGCACCAGGTCCGCTGTCGCGCGGGCGGACAGCATCCGTTCGCGGCCGCCGCCCAGGGCCGCGCTGTGCCCCCACGGCGGCAGGCCGGCCGCCAGCTGCTCCAACCGGGCGTGCTGTTCGTCGCCCAGTGGGCCGGGCCGCCACACCGCGGTGCCGTCGGCCCCGAGGCCGGGCCGGACCTGGCCGGCGGCCACCACCTGGCAGCCGAAGCGCAGGATCTCGCGCCACGCCGCGGCCGAGGCGTCCCATCCGGGATCAGGGGCGGCGGCCAGCAGGTGCTGGGCGGCGTCGACGACCGGGACCGCCGGTCCCGGCACGGCCAGGGCCCCGCGCTCGGACCACAGCCGCCAGCCCCCGCCGCCCCGGCCCGGCCTGGCCTTGGGTGCGGCGGCTTGGACCGTCACGAATCCGGGCTCCGAGCCGGGCGAGCCGTCGACGCCGACCACGCACAGACGCGCACCGGCGTGGACCGCCGCCAGCAGCCGCTCACCGCACGCCAGGTCGCCGTCGTTGTCAGGCGGCGGCGGCTCGAAGAGCGCGACCCAGTGCGGCCCTGGCTCCCCGGCGCCGCACCGCGCGGCATCCTGCGGTGCCAGCAGCCGCCAGCGCACCGCGGCCAGCAGGCCCGCGCACGCCTGTTCGCGATCGGGGCCCGCCGCCCACACCCTCCCGTCACCGAGGGCCGCTCGCGCCACGACCGCCTCCGGGCCTCCCGGGCCCTGCGCGAATTCGACCTCGCCGAGCACGCTCTCCTCGCGCAGGGCGGCCGCGGCCTGCCGTGCCCGGGACGCGTCCCGCTCCAGCACAGCCGGCGGCACCTGGCCCGCGAGCTCCTGCACCAGCAGCCACCGCGCGGCCAGTTCGGCGATCGGCTCGACCTCGGCGGACACCACGACCGCCATCTCCCGGGCGCCGACCCGGGTCTTCAGCTCCACCTGCCGACCGCCGCCAAGCGGCTTGGTCGTCCGGCGCTTGAGGGCGCCATGCCAGGGCTCCCCGGCCACGTCCTCCAGCCACTGTCCGGCGGCCTGCGCGGTCCCCGCCAGCGGGCCGAAACCACGTTCACCGGACAGCACCGCCAGCAGGGCCCGCGCGCACTGCTCGACGGCGAACTCCTTCTCGGTGCCGGGAGCCTGGACGCGCACCGTCTGGCCCTGTGCACGGGCGGACATCGTCGCCATGCACGGGCCGTCGCCCTCGACGGCCGTGTCCCAGTCGAGCAGCACGCCGGCCCGGGCCAGGTCCTCCACCAGCGGCAGAGACTCCTGCGGGGGTACCAGGTGCCACACCCGCAGCAGGTCCGCCCCCTTCTCCGTCGCCACGTCCAGCTTCGCGGCGGCAAGGAGTGCGGCGGCGTTCAGCGCGGCCTCCTCGGAGGGCTGGACCGGTCCCTCCACGAGCGGGCCGTTGCCGCCACCCGGCGCCTGTTGGATCCGCCCGACCCACAGCGGCTGTCCGTCGGCATCCCCCACCCGGTGGGCAGTCCCGCTCAGCTCGGCCCCACCATGGCTGACCGCCCGGCGCAGGCCCTCCCACTGGTAGTCCTGCCGGGCGGGCCCGGCGACGCGCAAGGTCGCGGCGGCCAAGTCCGCGCTGGCGGCGAGGATCTCGTTCTCGGGCGCGCCAGCCTCAACCAGCTGCGCGACCCGCTCCCGCCACTGATCGACCCGCCGTTCGGCGTCCGAACTCAACTGCTCGGTGACCGCCAACACGCGCTTCTGGTGGGCAAGTTCGGCGACCGAGTCCACTACGAACTGCTCGGCCTGCGCCGCGGCGGAGGCCAGAGGGAGCCGATTCCCCTTCGCCTGCCGGTACTTCCTGCCGCCCCCAGCGGCAGTCCCGGGCGGTTGCGCCCGGGCTGCCAGGTCCGACACCACGGCGTCGACCCGGGAGCCGTCCACCCACGCCACCAGGCCCTCGACGCCCGCCCAGCCTTCCACGGGAAGCGCCTGGCCGTGCGGCTCGGCCTGCGCCAGCGTCTCCAGCAACGCCAGCAACGCACGGTGCAGGGCACCCCGGGCGCCGGCTGCGACCCCGACCGGCCCGATCCAGCTCCAGCCCCGGCCGTGGAGCGCCAGCTGGCAGGCCTCCAAGCCCGGCTCGACACACGCGCTGCGCCGCGCCAGCGTCATCCCGGCCGCCCACGCGGCGCACTCCAGCGCCGTCCACGCGACCGCGAGGTCAGCGGCCAGCACCTTCCACGCGAGCGCCTCGGACTTCGCCAGCGTGTGCGGGCAGCAGATCACGGCCACCAGATCGCCGGGCGTGGTGTCGGGTTCCTGGAGCGAGCGCAGCACCCTCCTGTCCAGCCGGGCCAGGTCCGTCCCGGCGGGCAGAGCGCCGGGCCGAGCCAGCAGACCGGACATCCACGATGTGCTGATCCAGGGGAGGGCGTCGTCCGAGACCAGCCGGGCCAGCAGGCCGGCGGACCCGCCGACCAGGCCCGCCGTGGCTTCCTCGCTCTGCATCAGGGCGGCGATCCGGGGCGCGAAAGCCCGCAGAAGGCCCGGCGGAATGGCGGGGTGGTAGTACAGGATCAGCTCGCCGCGGTCCTCACCGTCCTCGAGCGATGCGTGATCGGCCGCCAGATACACGATGTCGGCCGGGCAATCGGTGGTGGCGTTGACCAGCACGCGCTGGCCGGTTGCCGTAGCACCCTCGTCGGCCAGCGCGGCGGTCGCGACCTCAGTGCACAGGCCCGGGGCGAGGATGGAGACGAGGGCCGCGTCGCTGTGCCCGGCCACCGCGAGTCGAAGGACGTCGCCGACGAGGCGGACCACGAGATGCGTGCCCGGATCGTTGCGCACGGCCGGCTCCACGAGGGCCTGCACGACTTGCCACTCACCGGGCTCAGCCGCACGGGCTTCCCGTGCACCCGGGAGCGCGGCAAACCGAAGCGCGTCGTTGACGACCGCCTCGAGGACCTGGTCGGGGGACTGGCACTTCGGGCAGATCACCGCCTTCAGCACGCCCCGCTTGAAGTCGCCGTTCCACTGGTCGCGATCGGCGGCGCGCTCGTACCCACGACCGCAGCTGGCGCAGCGCAACACGGTGGACGTCAATGGGGGCATGGCGACATCGTGCCCGACCCACGTGCGTCTCCGGATCAAAACCACCCGAACGCGTGGAGATCGCGCTTCACGTTGACACGCTCACCCGGCCCGGGATAAGTGCTCAACTGCGGGCAACGGCACGTGATGCGCGCTGGTGAACGTCGGCGGCCGCGCCCAACACACGGGTCGTCCGGGCACGGCAGGGGCACCACCTCGCCGGCCACCGCGCGGGCCCGGATGGCCCTGCCGCCGCCTGGGAAGCCCGTCGCCTCCCGGACCTCACCACTGTCGACGCACCCCGCGTGGCCCGCGACTGCCTGCCCTCCACGCCGTAGCCCGCACCCGGCGCGGTGGTGGTCATCGCGCCTTGGCTCACATGCTCAGTCCCACTCTGGTGGCCAGGGTCGTGCGGCACCAGCCGTCGGCGTGGGAAGTGGTCGGCCGGTGTCGAACCGGCCCCCAGGGGCCGCGTGTCCTCGAGGTCAACGCCCGGCTCGCGAGCGGACTGATCGGCTACCTCGTCCACCTGGCAACCGGGATCAACCTCGGAACGGTGGCCGCAGACATCGCCTGCGGGCGCGTCCCGCTGCTCGAGAGCAGCAACAGGGGTACGGCGGCAAGCAGGATGTTCCGCCCCGCCACCAGCGGCATCCTTGCCGAACGCAGGCTCCTTCCGGACAGCCCGCGGCCGTGGCTTCGGCGGCTGCTGTGGCTCAGGGACGCGGGCGACCCCGTCGCGGCCAACCGGCTGCTCACCACCCAGCGATCCGGCGCGGTCGGCTTCGCCGTCGTCACCGCACCCACTTCGGCCGAGGCCCGCGGCCATCTCGACGGCCTGGAGCGAAACGTCATCATCGCCGCTCGCAGTGCGCGGTCCCGAACCTGACGCTGCGCCATGCACCACGTCTCTCCCCGGATCCAGGAGCACGATGCCGCCCGCACCCCGCCGCCAGACGGCACTCCCGCCCGCCCGCTCCCGCCGGTCACCGATCGGCCCGCCACTGACCTGGCAGAACCTGTTCCTCGTACCCCACTACACCGACCCCGAGCTGCGCCGCGTGATCGCGGAGGAACAGCTCGACGCACCACCTCCGCGTCGGCCCTATGGCCGGGCGTAGGCGTTGTCGTGCTTCCCGCCGATCGCGGCGGCGCCCCGGCACGGGGCGGCGAACTGCCTGCCACCGCGCACCGCCCTGGCGCAACAGCGCAGGAGGCCAGCCGGCAACCCGCGCCGCACGCACTGTGTCGTGCGTGCGTCCGATCTGGTTGAACGGCTGGCCGTGCGTGATCCGGTGTGCAGCGATCGCGAAGTTGCCGGCGGGATCGGAGGGCACGGCGGTCCCGGTGTAGTGGCCGACCAAGCCGTGGTCGAGGACTGTCCTCCTGTCGGTGCCCTCGATGATCGGAACCGTGAGGCCGATCTTGGGTGCGTGAAGGATCGCGAAGCCCTCACCGGGTGTGACTCACCCGGCGGGACACCGGGCCGGATGCCGACATGGGGTGGGACTGGTTCCCACCGGGGAGACGAGGTCCAAGGATCGTCCTTCCAGCTCAGCTTCAACGTGGCGTGCGCATCAAGTTGGTGAGGTGGGTGGGCGGTGCGGTCGCCATTCCCACGTGGGGGCTCGCGGCCCGGAGATTGTCGGGCGTCCCGCGGCCCACCCACCTCGTCCCATCCTCGGACGGGCGGGCTGACGGTCAGCCGTAGCGTGGCTCGCCCAGTACGTGTCGGCGGATCGTGTGGGCGCTGACGCCGAGGGCCCGGCCCACTGCGGCAAGGGTGCTGCCGGGCAGCTGTAGAAGGTTCCAAGCCTGGACGATCTCGTCGTCGCCGAGTGGTGGTCGTCGGCCCAGAGCGGCTGCCTCGCCGGGGGCGTAGCCGAACGCGCTGGCGTCGTCGTAGCGGGTCTGGGTGGTCATGCAGTGGTAGAGGCACAGGGTCAGCTTCCTCCCGAGTTTGCGCAGGGCGGTGGCGTGGGCGTCGCCGGCCTCGCGCCGCTTGCGATAGTAGGCCTGCGCCCCCGGGGAGTGCATGCTCCAGGAGAACGCGGCCAGGTGCAGCGTGGAGCGAAGCAAAATGGACGAGGCGCGGCGCAGCGAGACGCGGGTGGTGACGCCGGAGGCCCAGGTGACTGGTGAGACGCCGGCGTAGGCGGCCAGTGCGCGGCCGTTTTCGAAGCGGGCGGCGGGGCGGTCGCCGATTTCGGCGAGGAGTTGGGCGCCGAGGATGCTGCCGATGCCGGGGATGCCGGCGGTGATGTGGTGGTGCTGCTGGCGGGCGTAGTGCTCGGCGCTGTGTACTTCGAGGCGGGCGGCGCGGTCGACGGCGGCGGCGAGGGTGGCGGTCAGGTCTGCGATGCGGATGGCCTCGGCGTCCTCGAGTAGGGGGTCCAGCAGCATGGCGGGCCGGGCGAAGTGGAGGTGCAGGCGTTCGGCCTCGAGTTCGGTGCCGCGGGTGCGGCCCGCGCCGCGCAGCAGGTCGGCCAGGTCAGCGCGGGTGAGCCGGCTGGCTGCTCGGGGGCCGGGCGCCGAGAGGAGGACGGCGAGGGCCTGCGGGCTGCCCAGGCCGCCGCGGGTGGCGGGCCAGGCGGTGATCGCGGCTGGCCAGGACCGGGACAGGGCGGCGCGCAGTGCGTGAGCGGCTGCCATGCGGTCGCTCACGGCCGCCCGGTGGGCGTGGGTGACCACCCGCAGTGCCTGCGACTGCGGGGTGCTGTCGACGACGGGCCAGGCGACGCCCCGGCGGACCAGGTCGGCGATCATTCGGGCGTCCGCGCGGTCGGACTTGGGGATGCCCAGGGCCGTGCGGTGTCGGGCCGCCTTGGTCGGGTCGACATGGACGACCCGCATGCCCGTGGCGGAGAGGGCCCGGGTGAAGGGCAGGCCGACTTCCTCGATCCCGGTGACGGCGGATCTCCAGCGGCGGTCCAGCGGCTTGAGGAGTGCCAGGTAGGCGGCGACGGGGTCGGAGGTGGTGGCGTAGACGATGCGTTGCTCGAGCAGCAGCTGGCCGGCCTTGTCGAGCACGGCGATGTCGAGCCACCGATCCGCCCAGTCGATGCCCGCGAACAGCATGTTCGATCACCCTTTCCCCCAGTGGTATTAAAAAATACCATCAAGATCGGCAGGGTCTGCCCGCCGGGGCGCGGGAGAATGGGGCAGGTCAGTGAGTCCGAAGATCACAGCAGCGGGGTGCGAGTCGATGCCATGGGCGGTGGTCCCTCGGGCGCACCTCGCGCCCGGCGGCGTCTGGCCGCACGGCCCCCTGGCACCCGACGCGCCGGCCGGCGCCTACCTCGGGCAGGCCGTCGCACTGGCCCTCGGCGCAGCCATGGAGCGACGCGACCTGGGCGCCCGCGCGCTCGCGCAACTGGCGGGCCAGGGCATGACGCACCCCACGATCCTGGCCATCCTCTCCGGCGACCGGCTGCCGGCCGCCCACACCCTGCTGCTGCTCGAGATGGTCCTGCGGACCCCGCTGTACCCGAGGACCCTGTACACCGACCTCGCCGACGGACGGCACTCCTGACGACCGCAGTGGACATCGGTGGACACTCGTACCGAACCCTGCTGCTATGACGCCCCAGCGGCCGAAACCGAGGAAACGTCCGGCCAGCCAGTGCACGTCGTCGTCGTTCAGGTCCACCACGGGCTACCGCCTGAGCGCGGCGCAGACGGCCTGCTGGGGCATCTCGGCGTCGTCGGCAATCTCGTTCTTCGCCCGCCCGTGCCGGTCCGGGAGCTTGAGCAGCGCGGCGCGAGCCAGCCCCTTGCGGGCGGCAGTGGTGGGCACTGCCCCAGGCGGTGCAGGCTCCGTCGACCACCGCGCAGGGGCAGGATCGGGCGCCATGGCAGGACGTCGGCCGGCCCTCAGGAGCCTGCCGGGGACGCGGTCGGCCAGCGGTCGACCCGGACCACGATGCGCCTCCCCCTCGCACCCATCAGTGCTTGGGCGCGGTGCTGCCCGTTGACGTAGCCGCCGTCCTCGTCGGGTCGGATGGCGATTGCCAGGTCGAACAAGCTCTTCAACGCCTGGCGCTGCCATGGGCTGGCGCCCGTGAGGTGGGCCTGGCGGGCGGCGTAGGTGGCCACTTCCCGGGCGGGGATCTCCTCGCGGCGGGCCCGGTCCAGCACGGTGAGCGAGAGGGCGCTGACGGCGTGCCAGTTGCCCGCGTGGTACCAGCAGCAGGAGAGGACCCGGCGGGTGGGCAGTGCCTGGCGCAGCTGCCGGCGCCACCGCGGGGTGCCGGTGGGCATGCAGGCGGGCTGGCGGAATGGGAGCGGGCGGGGCAGGCGGTGTACCGGCCAGACCTCGAAGTGCGGCTCGGGCTCGGCCGGCGGGCTCCTGGGCACGTACCGGCTTCCGCGGCCGGGGTCGACCGGTCGGCCCACCAGGTGCTCGCGCTGGTTGTCAGTCAGCGTGTGAGTGCGCGGGCGGCGCAGTTGGTAGGGCTCGGCCTCGGCGAACGTGACCAGCTCCCACACCTCCTCGTGGCGGCCGGCGAAGCGCCCGGTCCACAGCTGGCGGTGTACCCACAGCGGCGGCTGGTCTTCGTCGGAGCAGTGGCGTTGCCAGGCCGCGGCGGCGTAGCACTCGACGGCATTCGTCAGACTCAGGCCGTCCTGGAGGCCCTGGGTGACCACGGCGACCGGGCGCAGCCTGGGGGCCGTGAAGAGCTGCAGGCGCAGCGACGGCGAGTCGGGGCCCAGGTCAGGTCCGGGGTGGAACATGTGGTCGTCCACCCGTAGTTCGCGTGGTGCGGCCAGGAGCAGCGCGGCGGCCAGGTGGCCGGGGATGGCGCGCGGGTGTGCGGGGTCGGCGGGGGTGAGGTCGTCGTCCATGTGCTGATCGTGCCGCACCACAGCGCCTGGCGCCCTGGGATTCAGAGGGGGTCAACGGGCGCTTCGGGCGGGCCGGTTGGCCGGCCCGCCCGGACGGCGGCGCGATGCTCGGGTGTGGTGGGCGAGGCCGGAGTCGAACCGGCACAGCGATGCGGGGGTCGAACCTACACGGGTGCTCGCGCCCGCTCCCGTACAGCGAACTTCACGAACATGGGGGTCGCCGCCTCACCACACCGGGAACATGGGCAGCTACGAGGATGAAGTCCGGAAGGTGCTGAACAATGAGAATGAGATCGGCGTGGTCGTCCACTGCACCGTGACCCCGGAGTGCGACGGGACAAGGGTGGTTCCGACGCAATTCCACATGCAGGCCACCAAGTACACGCCCGGCGTCGGAGCGGTGAAACTCTTCGACAAATACGTCCCCAACGACATCTTCAGCCTGAAGGATCAGCAGTGGCACAACATGGGCAAGGACGCCCCGACCGAATGGGAACCGTAGAAATGAGTGACGGACAGAGCCGGGTGCCTGCCGTGGTAGCGGACCTCGCGAAGGAACTGACGGTCATCGGGCCGACCCGCGGCGACGTCATCGACTGGAACGCAGCCGAGGCGGTGTACGGTCGACCCTTCCCGGCCGACTACCGGGCCTTCGTGGCACTGATCGGCCACGGTTCGATCGAGGAGATGGTGGAAATCCGCATGCCCGCCGTCGCTTCTGAAGATTCGTGCCAGAACAAGGTGTCACCGCTCGCACCTCACGCGCTCGCCGACGCGACCACGAACAACTGGGCTGCTCCCGTCCAAGCCGGGGAGTACCGCCTGGAAGACCTGCTCATCTGGGGAGAGACGACCGCGGCCGACACCTTCGCCTGGATTGCCGCAGGCTCGGATCCCGACCGGTGGCCGGTCGTGGTGTACTCGCGCTTCGAACTCGCCTGGTCCGTGTACCCGGGCGGAATGGCCGAATTTCTGCTCCGGCTGCTGCGCGACGGGTTCGAGGAATGGCCGATCAGCGATACCTCCCTCCGAGGTGTCACCCGGCCGCGATTCCTGCATGACCAGGACGAGGAAGCCGCGTGGGAGTCGGGGACCAACCCTTGGGAATGACTGACGGCGTGTCCGCCGCCCCGGTGCCTTCGGGTGCCGGGGGCGGCCCGCGGCGTGCGGGCCACGACCCGGCAGCTCCCATGAGGCGGTGAAGTTCTTGTCGATGAGCAGTTGCAGGACGTTGACGTGGAAGTCGGAGAAGTCCATCGGGACGAGGCCGTAGCGGGCGGGCCGGGCGGTGCGGGCGGCCAGGTAGGGGTAGACGGACTGGTCCATCAGGTCTGTTCGGCGGTCTTGGGTCAGAAGCCGTCGGCGTAGCTGAGGAAGTTGACGTACATCTGCGGGAAGCCGGGGTCGGCGGTCGCGGCGTCGAACTGCCGGGTGATCACCCGGCCCTTGACCTGCAGCGGGAACAGCTGGTCGGCCTGCCAGAGGTCCTGGGTGCGGAAGTACTGGTTGGTGCCGCAGGGCCGGCCCCACAGCGCGTCGATGGCGAGTTTGGCCCGCATGTGATTCAGCCGGTGATCTTGTCGATCTTCCCAGCTTCACCGCTTACTCCCCGGGCTGTGGCCGGGACTGACCCGCGGTGTGCGCGAACAAATCTCGAAATGACGCTGTGCTCACTAGGTGCTACATTATGTTACGTGTCTGTCAAATTTCAGCCTCTCGCGATCAGCTCTGCTCGCTCGGACTTCCTGTGACCACCGACACGCCCCGTACCCGCCGTTGCGGCAGGGGCTTGGCGTGATCGATTTCCTGGTCAGGAACATCTTCAAGCCGCACCCGGAGCTGCTGGTCTTCGTCGTCGTCGCGCTCGGCTTCCTGATCGGGAAGATCCACTACAAGACGATCGCGCTGGGCGCGGTCACCGGGTGCCTGGTGATGGGTCTGCTGCTCGGCGCCCAACTGAAAGTCCCGGTCGACGGCACGGTGAAGGACCTGTTCTTCATCATGTTCCTGTTCGCACTGGGCTACAAAGTGGGCCCGCAGTTCTTCCGAGGGCTGAGAAAGGACGGACTGCCCCAGGTTCTCAACGCGGTCATCGTCTGCGTCACCGGACTGCTGGTCGCCTGGGGCTTCTCAGTGTTGCTGGGCTACGGCCCCGGGCTCACTGCCGGTCTCATGAGTGGCTCACTCACCCAGTCAGCCGCCATCGGTGTCGCCCAGTCCGCGATCGGCACCCTGCCCGGCCTCAGTGCCGGTGATGCGAAGACCCAGGAGAACCTGGTCGCGGTTGGCTACGCGGTCACCTACCCGCTCGGCACCATCCTGTGCGCGATGCTGCTCGCCAACGTGCTGCCCAAGCTCTACCGCAAGGACCTTGCGGCCGAGAGTGCCGCGCTGGCCAAGGAGATGGACGCTCCCGGAACTGACCCCGATCTCGGCGAGGGCTACTACGAGGTCGTGCTGCGCGCCTACAAGGTGCAACACCACGACCTCGTGGGGCGCACCATCAAGGACGTCGAGAACCAGCAGAAGGCCCTGGGGCGCAGGATTTACCTCACCCGGGTGCGCCGGGACAGCAGGATTCTCGACCACGACCAGCAGACCGTGTTGCAAGCCGGTGACGTTGTCGCGGTCAGCGCCATCAGAGGCGACCTGGTCGCCTACGATGCCGTGGCCCGCATCGGCGGCGAGGCCGACGACGTCGAACTGCTCGGCTACCAGACCGAGACCCTGCATGTCGTTGTCTCCGAGAAGGCCCATATCGGCCGGACCATCTTGGACCTGCGCCGTGAGCCGTTGATGGTCGGGGTGTTCATCGACAAGCTCTATCGGGCCGGTTCCCAGTTCCCCTACCGGCTCTCGACGAAGCTGGACCGTGGCGACACGATTGTCCTCACGGGTCCCAAGCGGCTGGTGCGCCCGGCCGGTTCGGCCATCGGCAAGCCGGTCCCCACCTCGTTCGCCACCGACATGATCTGGGTCGGCCTCGGTATCTTCGTCGGCGGGTGCATCGGTATCCCCGCACTCACCGTCAGTGGCGTCCCGGTCTCGTTCTCCACGTCCGGCGGCGCACTGATCATGGGTCTGGTCTTCGGCTGGATCCGCGGTAAGTACCCGACGTTCGGCAACGTCCCGCCCGGAGCCCAGTGGTTCATGGACACTCTCGGGCTCTGCATGTTCGTCGCGATCGTCGGCATCAACGCGGGCCCCAGTTTCACCAGCGGACTGTCCACGGCCGGCTGGGGCCTGCTCGTCCTCGGTGCGGCCACCACGGTGATCCCGCTGCTCGTCGGCTTCGGTTTCGGCCACTACGTCCAGAAGATCCGCTTTCCGGTCCTGATGGGCGTACTGGCTGGCGATCAGACCACGACCGCCGCGATCGGTGCCCTCAACGAGACAGCCAAGTCCCAGATCCCCACGCTCGGTTACACCATCCCCTATGCCGTCGGCAACGTCCTGTTGACGATCTGGGGCGCCGTCATCGTCCTGCTCCACCACTGACCCTCGTGCCACCAGGAGCCCCCGTGCCCAAGTCCACCGTCAGCCGCGAGGAGATGAAGCGGCTCTCCTCCCTGAGCCCGTTCGAGCTCAAGGCGGAGTTCATCGAACTGGCCCAGCGGTCGGCCGCCGACCAGTCCGGCCAGCAGGTCAAGTTGACGCGGACGATGCTCAACGCCGGTCGCGGCAACCCGAACTGGGTCGCCACCGGACCCCGCGAGGCCTACCACGCGCTCGGCTACTTCGCGCTGGAGGAGTCGCGCAGGGTGTGGACAGCAGACGATCTGGGCGGCATGCCGGAACAGGCCGGGTCGGCAGCACGCTTCGAGAAGTTCGTCCGGACGCACGCCGATCTCCCGGGCATCGACATGCTCAAGTCGAGCGTCGACCTTGCGATCACCCGCTTCGGCTTCGAACCGGACGCGTTTCTCCACGAGTTGACCGACTCGTCGATCGCGGACACCTACCCCGGACCCGGCCGGATCCTCGTTCATGCCGAACGGATCATCCGCGGCTACATCCACGACGAACTGTTCGCCGGGGACCCGCCCGCCGACAACCTCAGCCTCTTCGCGACCGAGGGCGGCACGGCGGCGATGTGCTATATCTTCGACTCGCTGCTCAAGAACGGGATCCTGCGCAAGGGCGACAAGGTCGCGCTCATGGTCCCCGAGTTCACGCCGTACCTGGAGATCCCGGAACTTGACACCTACGACTTCGAGGTGGTCCGGGTGGAGGCGAACATGTTCGCTGAGACCGGCGTACGCGAATGGCGCTACCCGACCGAGGAGATCGCCAAGCTGGAGGACCCGGCCGTCAAGATGGTCTGCCTGGTCAACCCGAGCAACCCGCCGTCACTGGCCCTGTCGCAGCGGGTCACCGACCAGATCAAGCAGATTGTCGCAGGACCCAACCCGAACCTCATCATCGTCACCGACGACGTCTACGGCACCTTCGTCGACGGCTTTCGCTCCATCGCCGCCGACCTCCCGCGCAACAGCCTGCTGGTGTACTCGTACTCCAAGCACTACGGGGCCACCGGCTGGAGGCTCGGGGTCATCGGGCTCCACGACGACAACGTCATCGACGAGCTTCTCGCCGCGCAGCCGAGGGAGCAGAAGGATCGGCTGAACAAGCGCTACGGCACCCTCTCGCTGGAACCGGAGAAGATCAAGTTCATCGACCGTCTCGTCGCGGACTCCCGCCAGGTCGCGCTCAACCACACGGCGGGGGTCTCGCTGCCGCAGCAGGTGGTGATGACGCTCTTCTCGCTCTTCGACATGCAGCCGGAGGGTCAGGCCTACAAGGAGCGGCTCCGTGCCATCGTGCAGTGCAGGCTTCAGCTCCTGCTCGAAGGTGCCCAGATGAAGATCGCCGACGATCCGAAGCGAGCCGCCTACTACATCGAACTCGACCTGCTGGCCGAGGCGGAACGCACGGAGGGCCGTGAGTTCGCGGAGTTCCTCCAGAAGAACTACGAGCCTGTCGACCCGCTGTTCCGCCTCGCTGAGCAGACCTCGGTGGTGCTGTTGAACGGCGGCGGCTTCGACGGCCCCGAATGGTCCGTGCGGGCCTCGCTCGCCAACCTGAACGACCTCGACTACCTGAAGATCGGCCACCACCTGCGCGCGATCTTCAACGACTACATCGCCGCATGGAAGGAGTCCACAGGATCCTGACCCCGTCGAGTCGTTCCCATGACAGGGCTCCTGCCCACCGCAGCGCGGTGGGCAGGAGCCCTGTCGCTGTCCGCCGCCGAGGCCGGCAACCGGCTCACTCGCTCGGGCGGGGCCGCGCCGGCGCGAGCCGCAGTCCGCCGACCGTGCTCGCCAGCGCGGCGGTGTCCGTCCCTACCCGGGCCCTGGACCTGCTGTTTGGGCCTCGCCGGCACGCTGCCAACGGGCTCGGAAGTGAGCAGGCTCGTCACGGTCACGCCGTCGCCGCCCTGGCGCAGAACCACGACTGGCAGATCGGCCGTTCGCGGCGCGCTCCGCCTGGCCGCCCGCAGGAGCCACTGCCCGCCGCTCGCCGGCAGGCTCCTCGGGCCTTCGCGGAACTGCTCCACCGGGCGGCGCGTGCGGAGACCCGCACCATCACCGCGTTGACGGCGGTCCGCACCGCGGCCCCGAGCGCCGCCCGGGCGACCGAGTGCCCGGACCGATGGTCGCGTTCTGCACGGCAGCGGACAGCAGCTGACGACGACCGGGTCGCCTTCTGGCCGTATGGAATCCCTGAATCCAGCATGTCGCGCGCGCCACATCCCCAAGCGCGGCACACCCGCGCTGCTGGGCAAGACCGCACGCCGTACGCCGGAGGATTTCCGGGGTCCGAGCGGGGCTGTAGGGTGAGAAATCTAAACGCTTGTACAGTTTTGGAGTTCCGCATGCCCGCCCGAACCACCGCACCTCCCAGGACCGCCCCCGTCCGCGGCGGCCCCCACCTGGGCCTGGCCCTGTTCGTCATCGCCTCGGCCCAGCTGATGGTGGTGCTCGACGGCACCATCACCAACATCGCCCTGCCCAGCCTCAAATCCGACCTGGACATTTCCGCCTCCGGGCTGGCCTGGGTGGTCAACTCCTACGTCCTCGCCTTCGGTGGGCTACTGCTCCTGGGTGGCCGCGCCGGTGATCTCTTCGGGCGTCGGCGGGTCTTCCGGACAGGCATCGCGGTCTTCACCCTGGCCTCGCTGCTCGGCGGCTTCGCCAGCAGCTCGGAGGTCCTCATCGCAGCGCGCGTACTGCAGGGTGTCGGGGCCGCGATCGCCGCACCGACGGCGCTCTCCCTGATAGCCACGACGTTCCCCGAGGGGGCCGCGCGCAACAAGGCGATGGGCGTGTACGCCGGTATGTCCGGCATAGGTGCCACGATCGGGCTGCTGCTCGGTGGGATCCTCACCGAGTACCTGGACTGGCGTTGGGTCTTCTTCGTCAACGTCCCCATCGGGATCACCGTCCTGGTCGGCACCAAGGTCCTCGACGGCGGCAGCCGGATGCGCGGTCGGCTCGACCTGCCCGGCGCGGTCACCGGCACCGCGGGACTGGTCTCGCTCGTGTACGCGATCACCCGCGGTGGTGACCACGGCTGGACCGAAGCCGGCACGCTCGTCTTCTTCGCCGCCGCCGTCGTTCTGCTGGCCGTGTTCGTGGTCCTGCAGGGCCGGGTGAGTGCCCCCATGCTTCCCCTGCGTCTACTCAAGGACCGCAACCGGGCCGGCTCGTACGTCACGATGCTGTTCATCGGGGCGGGCATGTTCTCGATGTTCTACTTCCTGTCCCTGTACCTGCAGCAGGTGCTCGGCTACAGCCCGCTCAAAACCGGTCTGGCCTACATCCCGTTCAGCATCGGCATGGGTGCGGCCACCGGCGCGGGCTCGAAGCTCGTCGCCAGGTTCGCCCCGCGCGCGCTCACCGTGCCCGGTCTGGTGCTGGCCGGGACGGGGCTGCTGTGGCTGAGCCGACTGACCCCCGACTCGTCCTACCTCACCCACCTGATGCCCGCGATGTTCGTCACCGCGGTGGGACTGGGCACCGGATTCCTGCCGATGACCCTCGGCGCGGTCTCGCGTGTCGCCCACGACGACGCCGGCATCGCCTCGGCGCTGCTGAACACGGCGCAGCAGATCGGCGGCGCGCTGGGCCTCGCCGTCCTGTCGACCATCTCCACGACCACAGCCGACGCCCGGTTGAAGGACGCGGACGGTGCCTTCTACCACGGGCTGGCCACCCATGACCTCGCCCTGGTCTCACGTGCTGCCGACGCCCTGACCCACGGATACACCGCGGCGTTCGTCGGCGCGGCGGTCCTCATGGTCGCAGCGCTCGCGGTGGTGGGTTTCGCGGTCAACGCGCCACGCCCCCGGCCCGACCAGGCGAAGACCCCCGCACATCTGGGCTGAGCCTGTCATCGCGGGCGGGACGGCTCCGTTGGCTCCGTTCCGCCCGCGTACGATCATCTCGGCCGTCACGTGAGAGGAAACGCAGATGTCGCAGACCGTGCGCAAGGGTGAGCGGACCCGAAGTCGCATCCTGGAGGCGGCCCGCGTGGTCTTCGCCCGCCACGGCTACGAGCGCGCCACGATTCGCGCGATCGCCGCCGAGGCCGACTGCGACAAGTCCTCGGTCATCCAGTACTTCGGCACGAAGCAGCAGCTCTTCCGCGAAGCCGTGGACTGGCAGGTGGATCTCGGTGAACTCGCCGCCGAGGACCCCCGGCGTCAGGGCGAGTCGTACCTGCGGAGCATGCTCGCCGATTTCACGGATCACCCCGACGTGCCGATGATCGCGCTGCTGCGGGCCGCGATGACCAGTGAGGACGCGGCCCAACTGCTGCGCGAGAAGGTGACCGCCGGGTCGATCGATCCGGTGGCGGCAACCCTGGAGGGCCCGGACGTCAGGCTGCGCGCGGCGCTGATCGGTGCCGTGATGTTCGGCGTCACCGTCCAGCGGGAGCTGCTGCGACTGCCCGATCTGGCCGCTGCCGACCTGGAGGACGTCCTCCGGCTGGCCGCACCCCTGGTGCAGCAGTTGTTGGACACGCCTCACGGTGCGCCCACGGGCGACCTGTGATCTCGTGGCAGGGGGGCTTCCGACGTAGAGAAGCAGGAGCAGTCATGCGGACACCGACCGTACCCGAGGGTTACGAGGACTTTCCCGTGGTTGTCGCCGCGGCCAGCCCCGGTGAACACCATCGGCTGGTGCGCATCGGCGGGCGCTGGCAGCCGATCTCCGGTCCGCGGCAGTTCGAGGATGTGGTCCTCGGCGTCTACCCGGATCTCGACCTCGATGATCCAGGGCAGGTCCACTGGGTGGTGGACAAGGGGATCTGGCCGGAGCCCGCGGCCCGACCCCACCAGGTGACCGATCACAAGGGCCGGCACCACAACGAGGGGCACCACCCCCTCGAAGTGGACGAGCATCGGCATGCCAAGGACTGAGCCAAGCCCAGTCGCCGTTGTTGAACCGCTGCTGGATGATGTCGCCTTCGGCGGACTGAAGCGTGAGTCGCCGCTGGGCAGTTGATCCAAGGCGTAGATGCGCTGGGGGAATTCAACGTCGCCGAGAGAGCCGGCCCACTGCAGGTTGTGAAGTCGCAGCGCGTCGAAGATGCGCCGTCGAGTGACCTCGGTGATCCGGTTTGGTGCGAGTGTCCGGGGGAGGGGCTGTTGTGGTGGCGAGTGACTGGCGCCAGTCAGCATCTGGCTTCGTCAGTAGGGGGCGGACGGCGATCTGGTTGACCGCAGTTCGCTGGTTCTGATCGCGGACCTCGACCAGCGTGGGCAGGACGTGTGCCAAGACGTCGTCTTCAAGCGCTGGGCAATCTACGTCTTCGACGTAGAACACGGCGGCCCAGAAGTAGCCGTGGCAGGTGGACTCTGTGACATCGCCGTCGTCGGTCTGCGTGAAGTCCAGTCGGCGCACCGCGCGGAGGAGAGCGACTGTGTCGAGGTCGCCGCGTGCGGAGGAGAGCGCTGCGGTTTGGGCCAGGATCCGCTCACCGTCACCCAGCTCGTCCATGACCGTTCCCCCCCTTTGCTGAACCGACCAAGCACGTTGTTGGCCGGCAGCGCATTGTGCCAAGCCGCCCGCATGCCAGGTCGGGCTCTTGCAGCTCGCCGTGCCAGGGAGACGGCCGGGTGCCCGGTGAGGTGGCGCGGGACAGGGCGGTCGCCCCAGATGTGGATCGCACGGCGCCCGTTGGCACTGGTGCCACTGGTGGACTTGGTTCGGAGTCCCGGGTGAACGCCACGCCGCCAGACCCTTCGTGGCTGGGGCGTGCAGACGTAGTGGGGCCCCAAAATCGTAACTGAGACCAGAAGATGAGACCAGAGACGACGAAGGACCCGACCGCAGTGCGGTCGGGTCCTTCGTTTGCCATGGTTGGCGGGTGAGGAGGATACGAGATTCGAACTCGTGCGGGGTTGCCCCAATACGCTTTCCAACTGTTCGTCCGGCTGTCCGGGCGAGGCCGCAGGCATCCTGACCTGCGGCGCGGTGACCCTCTGGCTGACCTCTGAACGGTACTGGACGGGGGTGAACGCAACCAGAACTGCAACCAGGATGATGGCCGTCAGGCGGCCCGCAGCGCGGTGGTCGGGGCCATGCGGACGGCGCACAGTGCGGGGTAGAGGCCCGCGATCGTGCCAACCGCGACGGCCATGACCGGTCCGGCAGCGGCCCAGACGACGGGAACGACGGCGGGCCAGCCCTGGGTGGCGCGTATCCGTAGACGGCTCCGGCGACGGCTTGGACGGCGGCGACGCGATCGGGGTGGACGCGTAGGTAGACGGTGGCGGGGGTGCCGGCGCCGCCGAGGTGCGCGTCGGCCTGCGGGCCGCCTACGAGTGCGGTGTCGTCGATCTCGGGGACAAGTTCGTTGGGTTGGAGGATGCCGAGGACCTCGTGCCACTGCCCGGGTACGCCTTTGCCGGCCATCCAGACGCGTTCGCCGGGGGCGGTGACACCGAGACGTTTCGCGGCGGCGTCGCCGAGGACGGTGACGGGAAGCCGTTCGGCGGCCTGGTCGAGCCAGCGTCCGGCACGGAGTCGGCCCCGCAGCGCGTCGAGGAGGTCGAGGCGGGCGGACAGGACGGTGAGGCTGTTGGTCTGCCCGGGTGGCACGAGGTCGTTGCGGTAGACGCTGGTCTTCCTCCAAGTCCAGCGCCTTCTGCCAGCGCTTGACCGCGACCGCGGTCGCGCCGGTGAACTTGTCGTCCACCTTGAGGTCCAGCCCCTTGGCGTAGCCGAGGTCGACCAGGTTCTGTTCGAGTTGCCGGACGTCGGCGCCGGCGGTCTCGCCGACCGCGGCGCCGGCCGTCTGCACGGCGCGTTCCACCAGCAGGGCGCAGGTCAGCCAGCCTAGGGTGCGGGCGGGTGCGGAGTAGTACAGCGTGCCCCCCGCGAGCAGCGGTACCCCGCACCACCCGGCCCAGCCGCCGAGCTGTTCCGGTGCCGGCGGTGCGCTCGGCCGCAGGTGGACTGTGTCGGTGGTGACCAGGATGCCGAGCGCGAGCAGCATCAGGACATTGACGGCCCCGGCCAGTCGGGCGACCCCTGACAGTACGTCACCCACGGCCAGCTCGATCGCCCCCATCGTCAGGGCCGCGCCGGGGAGGAAGGCGATGAGCGGCGGGATGAAGATGTTCTCCGGCGCCTCGTGCAGCAGGGGACCGGCGAAGTACTGGGCCAGTGCCGTGACCAGCACGGCCGCGGCCACCGGGACGACGGGGCCGGTGGCCGGCCAGTACCGCGAGGTCAGCAGTCGCAGCAGGCCCACGGTCGCGCCCAGTACCGCGTAGCCGGCCATCGCCGTCGTGGTGGCGTGCAGCATCGCCCCGAGCCCGAGCGTCAGCAGCGCGTACCCGAGTACCGAGGCGGCCGAGCTGAAGCGTTCCGGCATGGACCTCTCGTGCTCCAGGGCCACGCGGGCCTCGTCGAAGGACACGGGCTCGTGGCGAAGTCGCACTATCAGGTCCTGGAGCGACTGGACCTGGTCGAGTCTCAGATCGCCGCCGGACACGGGAGCGAAGTCGATCTCACCGTCCGCCTCCTTGGAAGCCTGGTCGACCTGGACCAACAGGCCGGTGGGCACGATGAAGCTTGGGACGCGCATATCGTAGCGGGCCCCGACGTCACGCAGGTCGGCCTCGACGTCGGCAGTGCGCCCCCCGGCGCGCAGCAGCTCCGCGCCGAGAGCGTTGAGGAGCGACGCCGGCTCGCGGGTCCACTGCTGGTCGGTGCCCTGAGCCCCGGGAACGGTGATGGTGGTGCCCACCGGGGGTTTGGTATGGCGGGCGGCATACCGCTTCAGACGGTGCCAGGTGCCGCTCGTTCACTCCTGGGCATGGCACTCCTCATTGCACCTCGAGCGTGCGATACCGCCATAGGTAGCCGGTCGGCCCGGTGCGCTACTCCGAGCCGACGAAAGATTCACCCGCCCGGCATGTGTAGGGCAGCGACGCACTCCGAGTGGGGTCTGATGCGGAGATGATCACTACTGCGTGTGAGAGGGGCCCTGGCGATGAGTCTGCTGCGTGAGAACGCGGTGCTGGCCGTGTTCACCTGCGTGACCCTGGGCTACCTGATCGGGATGCTCCGGATCGGCCCGATCCAGCTCGGGGGCATCTGCGGCACCCTGATCGTGTCGATGCTGATCGGGGCGCAGAACGTCAGCGTCAACGCGGACGTGAAGAACGTCGCGTTCGCGCTGTTCATCTTCTCTCTCGGCTACATGGCGGGCCCCCAGTTCTTCGCGAACCTCAACATCAAGGGGCTGCGCTTCGCGGTCCTGTCGGTGATGGAGGCCCTGGTCGTGGTGCTCATGGCCATCGGCATCGCCAAGAGCGCGGACCTGGACGTCGGCACCGCGTCGGGAATCCTGGCCGGTGCTGCCACCGAGTCCGCGGTGGTCGGCACCGCGCAGGAGGCGATCGGCAAACTCCCCGGCATCACCGCGGCGCAGTCCAGCGAGCTGCAGGCGCACGTGGCGACCGCGTACTCGGTCTGCTATCTCTTCGGGCTGATCAGCATCGTCCTGCTGACCAGCCAGTTCTTCCCGATGCTGATGCGGATCAACCTGGCGGACGCCTGCCGGGAGCTGTGGGAGAAGATGCGTGGCGCCGGAGCGGGACTGGAGGCCGGCGAGACCGCGGCTCTGCCCGGCCTGGTCGGTCGCACCTATCTGGTCTCCCAGGGAGAGGGCAGCAGCATCGACGAACTGGAGACCGCCGTCAGCCAGCGTGCGTCCGTCGAAGGCGTCAGGCGCGGAAGCGAGATGCTGGAGGTGTCGGGCACGTTGCGACTGCAGCGCGGTGACCATGTCCTGGTCGTCGGGCGGCGCCAGGCGGTCATCGACACCGGCCACGACCTGGGCCCCGAGACCCCGGGAGTCCCCGGTCTGGACAGCCCGCTGAAGGTACGCCAGGTGGTGATCACCGACAAGCGGGTCAACGGTCAGACCGTCGACGCCGTACGCACCAGTCGGCCCCGGGTCACCGAGGGCGTCTACCTGACCGGCATTCAGCGCGTGGACCAGGACATCCCGGCCGTCGGTTCGACCGAACTGCACCAGGGCGACACAATCACCATTGTCGGCACCGGCTCCAAGGTCGAGCGCTTCACCAAGATGATCGGCGCGAAAGTCCGTGCCGACAGCGCCGACTGGATCTACATCGGCCTGGGCATCTGCCTCGGCGTCCTGCTCGGGATGATCACCGTCAAGCTCGGCAGTGCCAACCTGGCACTGGGAACCGGTGGCGGCTGTCTCATCGCCGGCCTGATCTTCGGTTGGCTCCGCGCCCAGCGCCCCACCTTCGGCGCCTACCCGCCGGTGGCGGCACAGACCATGAAGGACCTCGGCCTGACCATCTTCATCGCGGTGACCGGTATGGCCGCGGGCCCCGACGCGGGCCCGCTGCTCAAGCAGTACCCGCTGCTGCTGCCGCTGTCCGGCATCGCCATGGTCCTCGTGCCGGCGTTCCTGGGGCTGTTCATCGGCCGCAAGGTCCTCAGGATCGAGAAACCGATCCTGATCGGTGCGATCGCCGGCCAGCAGTGCTCCACACCCGCCATCACCGCGATCGGCAACGTCGCCAAGTCCAGTGTCCCCATGCTCGGCTACACCATCACCTACACCATCTCCAACTTCCTGCTCCCACTCACCGGACCCGTCTTCGTCGGCGTGATCGGTCTCAAACCCTGACCTCTAGTGCGGAGGCCCCGGTCCCACGGACCCGGGCCGCCCGCCTTCCCGCCGGTCACTTACCGGTCAGCAGACTGATCGCGAAGGCCAGGATGACAGCGTTGTAGAAGAAGCCGATCACGCTGTGGACAGTGACGTGCCAGCGGAACAGGCGGCTGGTCACATTGACGTCCGAAACCGCGAAGGTGGTACCCAGAGTGAAGGAGAAGTACAGGAACTCGACGGCCGCCGGCCAACTCTCCCGGGGGAAGTCGAGACCTGCCTCCTGCTCGGGGACGGTGTAGTACAGGGCCTGGTAGTAGCGGGCGTAACCCGCGTGGAGCAGCATCCACCCGCAGACCATGGTGACCACGCCCAGGACTTTCACGAACACGCTTTCTGTGGCGTTCCCTTGGAAGAGCGCCACCCCCAGGGCGGCGGACAGGCCCATCAGGCTGGCGATGACGGTGAGGGCGAATCCCAGCCGACGTTCCCCGAGGGTGCGGAGCCACACCGGTTCGGTGGCTTTGACCTCGGCCGAGGTCCGGTTGCGTTCGCGCCTGCAGACCATGGCGCCCATGGTGAGGTAGCCGACGGCCAGCACGTCCCACAGCAGCAGTACGCCGAACAGATTCCTGGGATCGCCGATGTAGAGCATGAAGCCCAGTCCAATCAGTGCCAGGGCGAGTTCGACCAGACGGCTCACCAACCGGACCGCGAGCGTTCGACGGGTTGACGGTGAGACCCGGGCATCTGCGCTCACAGCGGCCGTACTTCCGTTCGCTCCGTGCCCGTGGTTCGAGGGTGTCCCCGGCGTTGATCAAGCCAGCCTGGCACAGGCACGGTCGGAGGCCTCGGAGGGCGGGTTGCAGCCCGCCGAAACCGACCGAGGGTTCACCCTCTCGGTCCATGACGGGCGCACGATGCGTC
Organism: Kitasatospora sp. NPDC098663; assembly: GCF_044760075.1. NCBI lineage: Bacteria > Bacillati > Actinomycetota > Actinomycetes > Kitasatosporales > Streptomycetaceae > Kitasatospora > Kitasatospora sp. NPDC098663. The sequence continues at coordinate 44,382 of NZ_JBIWAP010000042.1, forward strand.
CCAACAGGGTCGGCTGGCGCGGTCCGGAGCTTGCTGGAGCCGATCTTCGAGGCGGAGTTCTTGGGGGACTCCACCAGTCCCTCGGGACGCTCGACGCTGGAGGTTCTGGTGTCCCCTGCTCATGAATCCTCTCTCGCACCGTCTGCTGCATACGATGCGGCTCCACCCGGCCATGGGGATTCCGGACCTGCGTAGGGGAGGTTCCACCTGGGCGGACCCTCGTGGAGAGTGACAGCCAGAGAAGGAGGATGGGTGCTCTCCATGGAATCGAGGGAGGTGGCAGGGGCCATAGCCCGACTGCTTGGGTGGTCCCCCGGGACTAGTACTGCAATCACAGTTATGGGGTGTGGCCTCGGCATTTGTAGTGACTGAGGCGGGCCCGGGTCTGACTGCGTCACGCCCCGGGACATGGCGTACGAGACCGTCGCCGCCATCTCCAAGGTCGAACTGCTCGCCGCGTTCGGTGTCCCGGAGTCCCAGCTCGGCAACGCCTCGGGCAGGACGTTCGACAACGCCCGCGCCGAGAAGACGACGTTCTGGGAGATCACCATGCCGCCGCACCTGCGGTTGATGGCCGACGCCTTTCAGGACGACGCCGGGGATGACAACGAGGTCTACTTCGACACCTCCGACGTGGACGTGCTGCGCGAGCCCCGCACCAAGCGCCTGTCCGAAGCCCGGGAGGAAGTCGCCGCAGGCGTCCGCTCGGTCCGCTCCTACGCCGAACTCGCCGGGTACGCCGACGAGATCGACGATACGCCAGCGACCCGGGCCCTGTGGCTGGCCTCCGGCCGCACCGCCCTGCCCGCCCGCGCCGCCGACGCCACGGCCCCCGACACCACGGCACCGCCCCCGGCGCCGGCCGCAGGCAAGGCCCTGACGCCCACCGCCGACCTCGTTCTGGACGACACCGCGGCCGACTCCCTCCGAGGCCGCCTGGACGACGCCCTTCAGACGCTCGCAACCCGCTGGACGGAACGCACCATCGCCCGACTCAACTCCCCCCGGCACCGAAAGGGCACCCGGCACTGGGACAACCGCGGCGACACCGCCGCCCGTACCGGCGTCAAGGACCTGCCCGTCCACCAGGTGATCGACGTCGCGACCTGGCAGCAGGAGGCCGCCCAGGCCCTCCAGCCCCTCATCGAACAGGCCGCCACCACGGCCGCGACCGAGTTGCACGCCGCCCTCGGTTCGACCAGCACCGCCACCGTCGCCGTCTGGCCCACGATCGCCCCGCTGCTCACCACATGGCTCGCCAAGCAGGCCCACGCCCTCGCCGACGACGTGGCCGGCGCCGACCTGGAGGGCAAGAGCCTGGCGGGCATCGCCGAGGCCACCCGCGACTGGGGCCGCTCCCTCGCGAGCTGGGCGAGCGTCAAGGCGAACCACCTCGCCACCGCCACCGTCGGGAGCGCCCGCGACCAGGCCGCCGCCAGCGCCCGCACCGGCCTGGTCCGTCGCTGGGTCGCCCACGACGACGGCCGCACCAGGCCCGACCACGACGCGGCCGACGGCCAGACCCAGCCCTACGGCCAGCCCTTCACCATCGGCGACGACCTGCTGCGCCACCCTGGTGACACCACAGCCCTGCCCGGACAGTCCGTCAACTGTCGCTGCCGTCTGGCCTGGCGACTCGAACGCTGACCATCCGCCCCAGGCGCAGGACCGCGAGCACCCCGCCCATGCCCCCGTGTGAGGATGAAGCATGACCACCGGAACACCCCCCAGCGACCGCCAGCAGCTCAACGAGGACTGGCTGCGCAGCCGGCGCTGGGACATTCGGCACCCGAACGGCGAGCCCGTCACCACGCTCGACGGACTCGCCCAGGTGCTCCGCGTCTCCAGGCAGGAGGCCGCCCGGCGCGTCCTGACCCAGCCGTTCGGCAAGGCTGCCCCGCAACAACTGCGAGACGAAGCCGCCCAGCAGGGTGACGGCAACCCCGCCTGATCCACTGGGCTTTAGGCGAAGTCTCGTGAAGGTTTCGCTAGTCCCGTCCTTCGCACGTCACTCGGGAGAGTGAAGATCGAATGCCTGAATTGGCGGGGTTCGACGTAGGATCGGACCCTGCCACTGCGTCCGCATCGTGAGATTCCGATGCCGTCGCCAGTTGGCTATCGATCTTCACGCCCATGTGCGAAGTCTCCGGCTAGTCGGTCGCTTGGGTCGCTGCGGCCGCGGGAGGGGACTTCTAGGAACACCAGATGTTCGTTGAAGTGTTCGATAACTTCGGTTGTGCCCGGCGCTTCGCCGGATGTTCCGCAACCGACTCTCGGAGGCGCCCACATGCGCATTCTCCTGCCTAAGACCGGAACGCTTCGACTCCTCACCAGCGTGATCGCCTCGATCACGCTGCTCCTGACCAGCGCCCAGGCAGCCCAGGCGGCGCCGATGAAGGACACCTTCACCATCCAGATGCCGGACGCCACGAACCCGCTGCCGATCGGTGCCCACGTGGGTACGCGGGAGGAGGCGGCCAAGGTGCTGGCGGCAGCCGGCGCACAGCCCGTCATCGCCCCAGCCCTGTTCCTTCTCCGCCCACCGCTCGTCCGAGAACTTCGCCGAGCAGCGGGCGCAGGCCGGGCGGCTCGCCTCCCGGCCGACACCGCCCGGATCGAGAACCTGGTGCAGCGCGGCCCGGCCGGTCTGGCACTCGGTCGGTGCGCGGTGTGGGCGGGCGTGCGGGTGGACGGAGCTGTAGGGCAACGACGAAGGGGCGGCCCGAGCGCAGGCGCACCGGCGTTCGTCCTGCTCGACTGCGGCGACGGCCCCCGCCAAGTGGTCGGGCAAGTGGCAGCGTAGACCAGGTGCCGGCGCCGGAACGGCGTGGTCTCGCCCGGCCGCTGGGCGGGTGGTCTGGTCCTGGGCGAAGCGCAGCACCGGCGGCGTGGGCAGAGCCGCCACGTCGAGGCCGAGCTCCTCGATCAGCTCGCGCAGCGCGGTCTCGGGTTCTTCGCTGTCCTCGTCCTTGACCAAGCCGCCAGGCAGCGAGGTCGCTCGTTCGAGTGGCCGGCGATGCCGGTGACGGGGCTCGTGGCCTTCGGAACCTATCCTGATTTTGATCACCGGGTGGCTCTGAAATGCCACTGCGTGCAATGCCGATGAGAGGTCACAGCGTGCCCAAGGTCAAGGTGAAGTTCCACGATGGTTCCCGGCTGAACGCGTCCTTCGAAGGGTTCGTGGACCCCGACGGGCCCGAGGGCTATGTCCTCTCTGGCACGATCAAGGTGATCTGCCTGCTCGATCGATCCAGCACGAACTTCAAGAACACGGTGGCACTCGGACACGGCGGCACGTCCGCCGAGTACACCTACGTGGAACGCGAGATCGACGGCCATGAAGAGAACGTCTTCACTATCGAGGGTCGGAAGGCCCGGGGTGTCCGGCTCAAGAACGAGACGGTGGACCTCAGGATCGGGATCAACACCGGTCTCAGCGGCCAGTTCCACTACGGGGACAAAGCGACCGCTCAACTGGGCGGGCCCCCTCAGGAGGTCACCACCTCGTTCGCCCCGGGGGAGGCGACCGGCATGGCCGTCCGGTTCGAAGGCACCGCCTGGGCCGACGGGCCGACCGGATACGTCATCCGGGGGCGTTTGAACACCACCACGAAATTCGTCTCGAACTTCGCCCAGCGCGCGACCTTCGGCCACAAGGCGTCCACGGGAACCTGGCAGTACGAGACGGCCGACATCCCCCACTCACCGGAGTTCACCGTCCGGGGGGACCGCATGAAGGACGAAGACATCAAGGTGGTCCTCGGCCTCACCTCCGGAACCTTCGGCGCCTGGAAGTACGGTGACGAGGCCTCCTACTCCCTCCCCTTGCAGTTCTGACTCGGCAGCGGGGGCGCCGGCCCGGGCAGACGCGGCGCCACAGTGCACCGTCCGGTCGGCGACCTCCCGGCCGGCGAGAGCCGGGCCGTTGCCACGGACCCTGATGCGAAACAGCTCTCGGTGCCGGGGGGGCTTCGCGGCAACACCGGCCGGCGTCATGGCGGCGCGGTCGACCTCGACCACGAGGACCGGCACCCCGGCACCGTGCCCACCCCGCCCCAGGCCCCGGACGCGCTGCCGCCGAGAACGAACGCGACCTCGGTCCCGTTGACCACCATCGCCTGCGGCGACAGCCCGGTCGGCTCCGCCCCGTGCCCGGCTTCCCGCGGCTGCGGCACTGGTGAAGGCGCACCCGTCCCCGCCGCCTGCGTGTGCCCGGGAAGCGGGGTACACGCAGGCGGCGGGGCGTGGGGTGTGTCAGGGGACGAGGAGGTTGAACGGCTGGTCCTTGACCCCTCCGTTGGTGGCGGTGGTGACGCGCACCGAGTTCGCCGGGCAGGAGCCGCCGCCGCGGCTGACGTAGATCTCGCTGTTCCAGTTGGCGCCGTTGTCCAGGGTGGCGACCGGGACGGAGCGGGCCACGTCGACGGTGCTCTTCAGCGTGATGCAGTACCGGCCCGTGCCGTCCTTGGTCACCGACTCGACCGGCCCGGCCCTGTGGGTGGCGTTGCCCGACGCGTCGACCGAGACCGCGGCCTGGGCGTACGGGGCGGTGGTGGTGTCGGTCGGGTCGGCCGCCACCGCAACACCGGCGAACACGGCACCGGTCGCCGCGACCGCGGCTGTGGCGAGGAACAGCTTGTTGCGCGCACGCATAGGGGACTCCTCAAGGGGATCGCTGGGGGACTCGCGGAACCGGCTGGCTGGTTTCCGGGCCGTCTCCATTGAGCCGCAACCGCCTCCACGCCTGCGGCACAGACACGGCCTCGGGCCGTGAATCACCCGGACTGACCTGGCACTTTCGTGGCGGTGGCGGGCAGGACCGGTCGACGGCGGCAACCGGCAGGACGTCGGGCGGCCCGCGCTCGGCGTGCGCCCGCAACGGCTGTGCGGGCCGGTCGTGGCGGCGGGGCGTGGAGGTAGACGGGCTGCGCGACCAGGAACATCACGCTGACGCAGTGGTTGAGGTTCTCCACCGTGCCCTTCAACTCCGGCCTGCGCACCGGCAGATCCTGCAACGGGACACTGTCGCACCGGGCTGTCGCGCCCAGGCACATGCAGGGGTTCAGTGGTGTCTCCCCACGTCACAGGGCACGACAGCCTCATCGTGACAGCCGCGGGCGACCGGACGCGACAAGGGGCGCGACAGCCTGGGCGCGGCGGCTGGCCAGACGTCCTGGTGCTCGCCGAGCAGCGGGCGCGGTCAGTCCCGTTCGTTCGGGGCCGAGGCGGAGGCGAGGTGGCCGAGGCCGAGCCGGCGGCGGGCCGCGGGCATCACGGGCGGCGGCCGGGCTTGATGGGGCCGGGATTCCGGGGCGCTCCGAAATTCCGGGGGTGGTGAGGATGTCTTGATGGGCCTGCTCGGCGGCGTCGATGAGCCGGCCGGAGAACAGCGTCACCACCTGGCGCAGCCGCTGTAGCGCCTCGGTGCTGTCACCGCCGCCCTGGAGCGTGGCGGCGTAGTGGTAGGCGGTGCCGGCCAGGGCTTCACCCAGGGCCACGACGCGCTGGAGCGGGCCGGGCGCCATGGCGTCGGCTCCGCCGGGTGGCGCGGGCGCCAGGTGCTGGACGGCGGCGAGGATCTGCTCATCGCGCGCCCTGGTCTCGGCCAGGCGCCGGCGGGAGGCCTTCGACTTGCAGGAGCTGTCGTCGGTGCAGTAGCGGGCGGGCCCGCCCCTGCCCTTCGGCTTCAGGGGCGCGCCGCAGACCTCACACCCCCGCGCATCGGCGGCCCCCTTGTCCTGGTCGTCGTTTCTGAGCGCTACGAAATTTGTCCTGGTCGTCGTTTCTGAGCGCTACGAAATTCACACCTCGGATCCTAGCCTTGAGCGATCTTGAGTCCGGCCGGTTTTCCGAGCCATCACCACATAGGACACGGTCTTAGCGACGAGCACCCGGTCCGGCAAGGCTGCAAGGGTCCTGCGGCGCGCCCGCTTCTCCGCAGCCGACCACGGCACCGTTCGCGGTGAGGAAAAGGGTGTCGGCCCGCGCCGCGTGGCGAGGGCCGACACCCTGGTGGTTGGGCTCGGAGGCCCGGGGTCAGCGCCCGATGAAGTTCTTTGCGATCAGCAGGTCCAGCACGTTGGTGTGGAAGTCGGGGAAGTCCATCGGAACGATCCCGAAGTGGCGGGCCTCGTTCCTGCGGGCGTTCAGGTAGTCGAACACCGGCGGCATGATCGCGTCCGCGTTCAGCTTGGGCCACTTCCCGCCCGCGTAGCTCGTGAAGTTGATGTACATCTTCGACGAGCCCTGGTTGTAGTACGCCTGGTCGAACTGGTTGACGACGGCGTGGGCCTTGGCATCGGTGCCGATGCCCTCGTACTGGTCCTGAGTGTCCATCAGCCCGGAGTTGCCCCAGTGCATCACGTCCCACGTGGAGTCGGAGCTGGTATCGAAGTCCGCGAGCAGTACGATCTTGCCGCGGGCCTCCCCGAGGCTGGGCCACCGGGGCGCGGTCCAGAACAGATTGCGGTAGCCGAAGCCGTCCAGGTGGTACTGCATGCGGCGCAGAAACTCCACCGAGTTGATCTGGTTGCTGCCCGCGTTCTCATTCCTGATCCGCATGACCAGAGCCTCGCGCGGCGACTGCTTGAAGAAGGCCCGGCACTGGTCCATCACCATGGCCAGCGTGCTGCCCTGGTAGAAGCGGTCGTGGAAGACACCGAGCCAGTTCTTGGTCTCGCGGTCGTTCAGCGGGAACCGCTGGCAGCGGATGTCCAGGAAGCGGATGCCCCGCTGGAGCTGCTCCGCGACGCCCCAGTTCTGGGTGTGCGACCACTCGGTCCCGTTCGACGGATCGGTGCAGCACGAGTCGTGGGTGCCCGGGATGGTCAACTGGGTCAGGGACAGGCCGTTGGGCAGCCCGGACATCCAACTCCCGCTGCTCCACGAGGCCGCTGCGGCCGGCGTGGCCGCGGTGATGCCGAATGCGGCGGTCAGTGCCCCGCAGCTGACTGCGGTGCTCCAGCGCAGGACGTCGCGGCGGTTCGGGTTGACGGTCATGGGCTGCTCCGGTGGTCTCGGTCAGTCGGACTCCTCCCACGGCTATACGGGGAGCACTCGAATCCCGGTTCAAGGTGGCCCGTTGAACACATCCGGTCCTCGTGATCACGTAGTGGAGCCGTACGACACCTCTGACATACCGTAGCGACCTTAGGTCCGCGCCGCTGACACGATGCGCCACGTCAAGCTGTTCCACGACCGGAGGAACGCGTGGGCCACCCGATCCGAACCGTCCGGCTCGTCCGCCTGCGCTTGCGCGCGAAGGACAAGCCGTTCGAGGAGCACCTGCACCCGCGGGACGGCCGCGGCCGGTTCGCGCACGGCTCCGGCGCGGGGCTCAACTCGCTGCTGGAGCGCATCCGAGTGGCCGCGAGCCGTCCGTCCAGGGCTCCGCGCTCCGAGCCCCGGTTCGATGAGGAGCAGCACGGCTTCGTGTTCCGGGACGGGCAGAGCGAGCGGGTCGCGAAGGCGTACAAGGCGAATGTGGTGGAGGGGATCACTCGCGATCTGCGGGACATGCCGGACGAGACGCTGCTGCTGGAGCCCGACCGGGCCTGGCTCGACAAGGTGCGCTCGGGGGAGGTGCACGCGTACGAGGACCCCGCGACCGGGATCGCCAACACCGTCTGGCCGGGCGACTCCCCGGCGGACGCATCCTGGATTCACGTTGATGCCGACCGGGCACGCGAGCTCTTGCGGCTCGACGCCGTCAACCAGGTGGTCGCCACCTGGGCGATGACCTCCAACGACGAGGACGCTCGGGCCCTCGCCCTTCAGGAGACCGCACGAGACGCCTTCGGGCTGCACCCGGCCGCCGACTGGCCCAGCACCGACCAGATCGCGCGGGAGACCGTCGACCAGCGGGCCGCCTTCGGTACCGGCCACGCGGCGATGCTGGCGGCGATGTGGGACCGCACCCAGAACCACCTGGCCGAGGCGGACCTCGGCTCCCTGACAGTGTGGCGTGGCCTGGCCACCCCCGACGGGCGGCCACCCGCCGGTTGGACAGCCGACGGCAGCACCCTCTCCGACCCGCTGCTGCGCCCCCTCTCCGCCTTCTCCCTCGACCCGGACGTCGCCCACAGCTTCGCCACGGACGAGGGACCCGGCTTCGTGATGAGCGCGATCGTGCCCGCAGAGCGGGTGATCGCGACACCGGTCACCGGGCTTGGCTGCCTGGACGAGTCGGAGGTCATCATCTTGGCCGGCCCCGGCCCCGGCACTGGCAGACCGCGGAGTAGCCCCGTACCGCTCGGCGTGACACCGCCCCGGGCCCGGTGTCACGCTGCCGGCGTCCTGATCCCCGGCAGAAGGCGGTGCGGTGCACGACTTTCCCGCTGTCACCCTTCGGCTGCGCCGCAAGAGCTGGCTCTGGGACGAGGCCCGGCACGCGCGCGACCACCAGGGCCGCTTCGCCCGCCACCCGGGTGCCGGCCGAGTCGGCCTTCCGGGCACCCTCGCGGACGACCACGCCGTGAGCCAGGACGACCTGCTCGGGAAGCGGGGTAGGTCCCCCGCGAAGCTCAAGGCCGCCATGTGCGACTCGCTTGCCCGGCGGATGGACGGCGTTCCCGACGAGCAGCTGCTGAACGACCGGCAACGCGACCGCCTCGCCCGGGTCCGTGCCGGACACCTCGCCGCGTACCGCCCGGAGTCCGGGGCCACCGGCTACGCCGACTACGTCGAGCAAGCCGACCTCGACAGCGGCGCCCGCCGGGAGCCCTGGGGCTATGTGAGGATGAACGCCGAGGAGTACCGGGACTTCGCGCGCGCCGAGGCCGTCTCCCACCACGTCGCCGGGTGGGCGGCGACCTCCAACGACCACGACCCTGATGCCCTCGCCCTCCAGGAGAGCGCCCGCCAGGCCTTCAACCTCGCCGACACCATGGCCTGGGAGCACGGGGACACCCACCTCGACGCCGAAACCGCCCAGGCTCTCGCCGAAGACGGGCCCGTGCTGCGCGCCTTCCTCACCGCCATGTGGCAGAACACCCAAGACCACTTCGCCGGCCTCGGCGTCACCCACGTCACCGTCCACCGTGGCTTTACCGGCGGCTACGACGACACCCACGTCAGCCAGATCGACGGCCAGGGCACAGTCACGGACCTGCCCCTGCGCCCGCTGTCGTCCTTCACCACCGAAGAACACGTCGCCACCGACTTCGCCACGCACGGCGGCGAGGTCCCCGACGGCTACACGATCAGCGGCGACGTTCCGGTCACCCGCATCCTGGCCGTGCCCGGGACCGGCATCGGCTGCCTGGACGAGTCCGAGATCGTCATCCTCGCAGGCCCCGGCGACTGGCACGTCCAGCAGGTCCGCGCCGAGACCGACGACGACAACTGGTACGACGAGTAGAACGAGACCCAAGCCCGCCCTCCGCCTACCGTGACCGCCACCAACCCAGCGAACCGGGAGCGACACGGTGGCACCGACCCCCAGCAGCACGCTGGACCACAAGCAGGCGACCCTCGGCGTCCTGGAGACCGACGACCAGGAGGGCACCTTCACCACGCTCGTGTCGATCACCGGACTACGCGACCACGACGGTGACGTGATCGAGCCCGGAGCCTACGCCCGCACCCTCACGGAGATCACGCCGAAGGGAGTGTGGTCGCACGACTGGAACGTGTGGACGGCCCGCACCGAGCGCACCGAGGAACTGCTGCCCGGCGACCCGCGGTTGCCCGCCGCCCTGCCCAAGGGGCAGCCCTGGCCCGCCGAGGCCGGCGCCCTCCTCGTCAAGGGCCGCTGCAACCTGGCCACCCAGGCAGGGAAGGACATGTACGCCAACCTGCTGTTCTTCGGTGACCAGGTGCAGTGGTCGATCGGCTACCAGGTCAGAACAGCCAAGCGGATCAAGGGCGTTCGCCGCATCACCGACCTGGACCTGTACGAGTACAGTCCGGTGCTGTTCGGCGCGAATGAGCACACGTCCACGCTCGATCTCAAGCAGCACCCCGGCAAGGCCCGCGGGGTCCTGGGCGAGGCCCAGGTGGAACTGGCGCCTCTGGCCGGCACGTTGGAGGAGCGGATCGACGCCATCGCCTCCGCCGTGGAGCAGCGCCTGCGTCCCACCGAAGACGACCGCCTCGAGTCCGGCACGGTGGAGATCATCGGCACCTACCCGGACCGGGTCATCGCCACCGTCTGGAGGTACACCGAGGGCGGCTTCGGCTCGACCAGCTGGGAAGTCCCGTACACGCTCTCCGGAGACGGCGTTCCGACCGTCGGCCAGCCCAGCCCCGTGCGCCTGGTCCTCGACGTCGAGGGAACCGGTCCCGACGCGGCGCTGGCCGCCCTCGCGCCCGACATCGAACGGGTCGCCTCCCAGATGAAGACCCTCGCGGACCTCCAGCACAAGGCAGGGCAGGTCCTCTCAGGCGAGAACGCCGACCGGCTCGCCTCCGCCGTGCAACACCTGGTCGCCGTGCTCACCGCCGCCGGCATCGACTGGCAGCCGCCCGAACCTCCGGCTGATGAGAGCAAGACCCTGGCCACGGAGATGCTCCAGCCGGGCGAGATCAGTGCGGCGCTCGCTCTGTTCGTCGATGCGCGGACTACGAACTGACTGGTCAGTGCGGAAGGTTCGGGATTCGCAGCCGAACCATTGCATCCGCTGGCGCCGATGGTGCTTCACTAGCAGCAGTGGTCACCGCTTCACCGCGACGGCGGCGTAGGCACTCACCTGGGCTTCGGTGATCTCCTGCTCGGCGCCGTCCGGCCGCCACCTGTGGGTAGGGCAGACCCCGGGGTCGAGGAGGTCCCAGCCGTCGAAGAATCGCTCGATCTGTTCGCGGGTGCGCATGCGGACCGTGGTGCCGGCGGCGGCGTAGACCTGGGTGATCCGCTCGGCCTCGGCCGGGCCGAAGTCGGGGGTGCCGTGGCTGATCACCAGGGCGCTGCCTGGGGCGAGGGCGTTCTTGAGCTGTTCCACGATCCGGTAGGCGGCCTGGTCGCTGGGTACGAAGTGGAGCAGCGCGTTGAGGCTCAGGGCGACGGGTGCGGTGACGTCGATGGTCCGTGCCAGCTCCTCTGAGGAGAGGATCGTGGTCGGATCTGTGATGTCGGCCTGTAGGTAGGTCGTTAGCCCCTCGGGGCTGCTCAGTAACAGGGCGCGTGCGTGGGCGAAGACGATCGGGTCGTTGTCGGTGTAGAGAACCCGAGCCCGCGGGTTGGCGGCCTGTGCGACCTCGTGGAGGTTGGGTGAGGTGGGGATGCCGGTACCGATGTCGAGGAACTGGGCGATGCCGGCTTGGGCGAGGGCGCTGGTGGAGCGGTGCACGAAGGCGCGGTTGGCGCGGGCGGCGACTCGGGCGGAGGGGAACACCGCGATCGCCTGGCCGGCGGCTTCGCGGTCGGCGGCGAAGTTCGTTGTTCCGCCGAGGTAGTAGTCGTACATGCGGGCGGAGTGGGCCCGGTGGAGTTGGAGGTCGATTTCGTCGTCCTCGTCGTTGCGCGTGTCCACCGTGCCCCCGGCCGTCTCGTCCTGCACTGCTGTCCGTGCTGCGCCATGCGGAGCGCGCCACGGCGCGCCACCGGCGGCTGCTCCTGCGGTTTCTGCCCCAGGCCGTTGCATGTCAACCCCGACGCCGCTCGGACGGGCGAACTCGACTGCCCGGGTCGGTGCTTGACCGCACTGACCAACCTAAGACACGGCGACCCGACAACCGATCAGCTAATGTAGTAGTCATACTATTACCGTCTGTCATTTTCTTTGCGCCTCCTTTGCACCCAGAGGCCCCTCCTGCGCTTGCATGTGCCTCAGGGGGACACGAGTTCCCCGAGGCACACCAGTACCGGCAGTACGCCGGTACGGGGAGGGACACCGCCATGCTGATCAACCGGGACGAGCCGCCCAACGCCGGCGGCCGTAGGGGAGGCCGGACCATGACCGATACCAGCGGAACCACGCCGGGCGGAGCGCGCCTGACGCTCACTTTCGACGCGTTCTGTGCCACGCACGAACGCGCCTGGCTGGGCTTCGTCCGTACCCAGGTCGGCCCCCGCGACAACGGCCCCGAGCTGGTGGTGGCGGCGACCAAGCAGCACCTGCGCCGCAACTGGGCCCTCGCCCTCCGGCAGGAGATCCCGGCCGCCTACGCGTGGAGGCTCCTCAAGGAGCACCTCGCGGCCTGGCGCGCCGCGCAGAGCGAGCCCGTCGCCGTGCAGACCGCGGCGCTCGATGCCGTCATCGACCACTTCCGCCGCCAGGCCCGCATCAGCCTGGAGACGCTGCCCGAGCGCATCGGCCTGATGACCGCGATCCTCGAACTGCCCGAGCGGCGACACGACAGTGTGGTACTCCGGTACTGCCTGGACCTGGACGAGCAGGAGGTCGCCGACTTCCTCGGCACCCCCCTGTCGACCCTGCGTTCCAACCTCCGCCACGCCCGCCGCCGCCTCGCCAACGCCATCGGACAGCCCGAACTCGCCGAACGGCACAAGGAGGACCAGTGAGCCGACCCGCCGCCGACCAACACCCCAGCCTGCTCACCTGGCACGCCGACCCGCACCTCGACCTGGGCCCGGACACGGACCCCGAGGAGGTCAGGATCTTCACCTGCACCAGCACCGCGCCGCCCGCCGCAGCCGCCCACATCACGGCGGCTCCGGCCCCCCTCCCGTCCGACCACGAGCAGGCATTCCACGAACTCGACCTGGCCGTCGCCCTCGTCCTCAACGCGCCCCAGGCCGGCTGGTCCCTCGACCGCCTCGTCAACTCCGACCAGGTCCACCCCGAAGGGGCGCTCGTCTTCGGCAGCCTGCTGTTCGTCACCAACCGCGCGGATGCCGCCCAGTTCTGGTGGCAGTTCGCCGCCGGCTCCGGCAACGCCACCGCCGCATACCTGCTGCACCTGTACCACCTCACCCTCGGCGAGACCCGAGATGCGGCCCACTGGCGCGGCCAGGCCGAGAGAGCCCCGACCAAACCGCGAACCCGCCGTACCCTCCAGGCCCTGACTCCGCTGCTGCCCGAGAATGTCCGGCGCGACATACTCGCCCGCTGCCACGAAGGGCTCCACCCACGACTCCCCTCAGCCCTCGAGAGCGTCATCAACCGGCTGACCATCCTGTGCGACGACGAGGACTTCGGGGAGGTGCCGCAGCCGTCGCCCACCCTCGCCGGACAACTCGCGCGCTGACCCCATCAGCGCCGACCGCGCAGCAACCAGGTTTGTGACCACCGGCTCGTGCCGTACAGTCGGTCTCACCGACGCGGGGTGGAGCAGCTCGGTAGCTCGCTGGGCTCATAACCCAGAGGTCGCAGGTTCAAATCCTGTCCCCGCTACTCAGTAGCCGAAGGGGCGGACACACGGTGTCCGCCCCTTCGGCATCCCGGACCCTGGTCAGGCCGTCCGCACGGCGTCCAGACGTCGGCGCACCTCGGCTTCTCCGAGCGTCGCCGCCACCAGGTGCAGAGCGGGGCTGCGGGTCGATCCGGTGAGCAGCACGCGGACGACCTGCGACGCCTCCTTGATCGAGCCCACGTACTTGTCGGGGTTCTGCTTGTAGGCCTTGGCGTTGTCGGCGAAGTCCAACTCGGCGGCGACGGCGCGGATCTGGTCGAACCAGGCGGCACCGTCTTCGAGGGGCTGGTAGCGGTCGAGCAGGCGCCGACTGAGCTCCTGGACCACGTTCGGAGCCAGGCCGCCGAGCCGCGGGTCGGCAGGATCAGTGACGAGGTCGAAGAGCTGCTGGAAGAAGAAGCCGTAGTGGGTGCGGAAGTCGGCCCACTTGCGGAGGTCCTTGCGCGGGTTGTCGGCTCCGTCGCGCTCGACGGCGAGGGCCCGCAGCGCGAGGTCTTCCTCGTTCTCCAGCGCTTCGGCGAGCGGCAGGTCGTAGGCCTTCGCCCACTCCTTGACGCGGTCCAGGATGGTGGCGCCGGGCAGCGCGGCGACGTGGTCGGCGCAGATGTCCTCCAGCTTCGGCAGGTCCACCAGCGCGCCCGTCACACCGCACTCCTCCAGGCGCACCCGTTCGCGCAGGGCCTGGTCGAGAGGCATCTCGGCGAGCCGGCCGTTGGCCAGGCCGCGCAGGTAGTACAGGACGGCCTCGGACGGGTAGCCGGCCTGCGCGTAGAACTCGACGTCGGCCTCGGGGTCCTTGCGCTTGCTGAGCTTGCGGCGGGTCTTGCCCTCCTGCTTCATCAGGGGGGCGATGTGGGCGTAGGGGATGCGGGGGAACCCGAGGGCGTCGAAGAGCTGGTGGTGGACCGGGACGGAGGACAGCCACTCGTCGCCGCGGATCACGATGGTGACGCCCATCAGGTGGTCGTCGACGGCGTGGGCGAGGTGGTAGGTGGGCAGGCGCAGCGGACTGTCGGAGGTCTTGAGGATGACGGTGTCGGCGCGGTTGTCGTCCATCTCGATCGTGCCGCGGATGCGGTCGTGGAAGCTGGTGCGTCCCGCGTCGGTGCCCGGGGACCGGAAGCGCACGACGTACGGGACGCCGGCGGCGAGCTGTTCTCGGACCGCGTCGTCGTCGGCGTCACGCCACGGCGCCCACTGGCCGTAGTAGCCACTGGGCACCTTCTTGGCGAGCTGGTCCGCGCGCAGGGCCTCGAGTTCGTCCTTCGTGGCGAAGCAGGGGTAGGCGCGGTGCTGGCGCAGGAGTTCGCGGACGTAGGTCTGGTAGATGCGGGCGCGCCGGGACTGGGTGTAGGGCCCGTAGAGGCCGGTGGTGTCGGTCTCGTCGGAGGCGACGCCGAAGTGGTGGAACGCGCGGTCGAAGCGGTCGACGGCACCTTCGACCTCGCGGGCCTGGTCGGTGTCCTCGATGCGGACGAAGTACGTGCCGCCGCTCTGGCGGGCGATGGCCGCGTCGATCGCGGCGACGTGGATGCCGCCGATGTGGGCGTGGCCGGTGGGGCTGGGGCAGAACCGGGTGACCTCGGCACCGGCGGGCAGCTGACGGGTGGGGTACTGCTGCTCCCAGAAGGCCGGCGCGGGCAGGTCCGGGTCGAAGAGCGCGTCGATCTCGCTGGGGTTGAGCACGGGGGTCCTCCGGGTGCGGTGTGTTCTCGCCGTGACGGCGGCCAGGCGGCGGTTCGGTCGGTGCCGGTGGGCCGGGCCGCTGGCCCGCATGGTACGCGAGCGAGCGGCCCGATCGGCCCTAACGTCGTTCGGTCGGAAGGGAGTTCGACAGGTGAGCGCCCGTCATCTTCGGGGCCGGGGTCAGGGGGGTCTCCGCGCCGTGGACGTCCACGTGCGCCGTGGCGGTCTCCACCCAGTACCGGGGCCCGGGGCGTCCCTCCTGGACGCCGCACACTGCCGTCGCACGGCGTCCTCGCAGCCGCAGGAAGTGGGCGAGGGCCTGGCTCATGGGCTGGGAGGCGCCGTTGACGAGAGGGAACGCGCAGGCCCGGCGTGCCAGGTCGGTCAGCGTCTCGCCGAGCCGCGGATCGGCGGCGGTCACCCGGGCGGGCGGAACGGACGTGCCGGGGCGCAGCTGGTGGGCGACGTTGAGCACTGCCAGGGCAACGACGTGTCGGCGGGAAGCGCGCCGCCGGTGCCGTGAGGCGGGCAGCGGCGGGCGCTCCATGGCGGGCGGGGCCAGCGGGCTGCTCAGGGTCACGGAAGGCTGTTGCGGACGGGGAGCGGGCTGGTCGAGCCACGCGGTCAGGGCGGCGGGGCGGATCCACTCCTCTCCGTGCCACAGCGGGTGCTCGGGCCGGTCGGCCTCGGACGGCAGGCGCAGACCGATGTGTTGCGCGGTGGTGGAGCCGAGCAGGTCGAGCAGGTCGCCGTGCTCGTCGGCGCGTACGGCCTGGAGGATCGTCCCGTCGGCGCTGCCGATCTTCGGGTGGAGCGCGATCTGCGGGTCCAGCCAGGCCAGGGCCGCCTGCCGCAGCAGCCACTTCGACTGGAAACCGGCGACCGAGGGCTGGAGGGCCGTGCGGCGCAGCGCGAGGGCGGGGGCGATGAGCTGGGCGTCTACAAGGGGGCTGAGGACGGCCATGCCGGGCGCCTGCGTGCTGGCGGGCTCCCACTCCGGGACCGCCGCTGCCCTGCGTGCAGAGCCCAGCGCGGACCACGTCCAGCCCTGGAGCCACCGCTCGCGGTCCGCATGCAGGGCCCGGGCCCGGGCGGAGATGACGCGCTCGGCGAGCGCGTCACCGAGCAGCGTGTCGAGGACGGAGGCCGTACGGCCGGGGGCCGGGGCGTGCCCGCGCAGGTAGCGCAGGGTGCGGTGAGCGCGCTTCAGCGCCTCCAGACCCCGTTGCTGGCTGCGCACCGCGTGGTGGCCAAGGGCCGTCGGCAGGGCCCGCGGGTGGCGGGCGAGCAGGTCGACCAGGAGCTCGTCTCGTTCGGCGAAGACCTCGTCGCCGCCATCGCCGGTGGCGATGGCATCGCAGTCGAAGTCGGCGTGGGCGACGGCGAGGATCTCCTCGAAGGCCGCCGCGAAGGGAGATCCCGTGGGGAGAGCGGTCATGGCGTTGACGTCGCGCAGAGCGGCGACCAGGCCGGGTTTGGCGGGCAGGTCGACCGGCTCGCTCGTGGCCCCGTACTGGTGCAGGAACCGGTCCCGCAGCCGCTCTTCGGCCGGCGTTCCGAGATCGCTGCCGACGTTGAGCAGCACCACGCGTTCGGGGGCGCGGCGCAGCAGGGCGGCCGCGATGAGGGTGGAGTCCAGGCCGCCGCTGAACAGGCAGGCGACACGGCGGTGCCGGGTGAGGATGCGATCGGCGAGGTCATCGAGGCGGTCGCGCAGCTGGACGGTGCTGGCCTCCAATGGCTGGGAGGCGAACGCGGGGTCGCGGTGCGGGGTCCAGGTCGCTTCGACGCGGATCGTTTTGTCGGGCCGGATCACGGCGGCGTGGCCGGGTTGCAGGGTGAGAACGCCGCGGAAGAGGGAGGGCAGCAGGCCGCGGGTCCAGCGTTCGCCGGTCAGGAACGCGGCGGCACCGTCCGGGTCGGGCGTGCGGGCGCCGACGGCCCAGGCGAGGGTACGCAGGTCGGAGGAGATCAGCAGGCTGGCGCCGTCCCAGGCGAGGTGGATTTCGGCGCGCCAGACCGGGGGCAGCTCGATGCGCAGTTCGCGGGCGGTGGCGGTGAGCACGATCGGGGTGGTGTCGAGGGCGGCCTGCCAGGCGGGGTCGGACCAGTAGGCGACGGTGGGGCCGTCGGGGTGGCGGGCGGCGAGGGCAGCGTTGACGTGTAGCGGGGCGGCCTCGTCGGCGTGGCCGGTGGCGAGCAGGTCGTCCCAGCCAGCCGTACGGGCGGCGGTCGCGGCGTCGGGCGCCCAGACAGCTCGAAGCGTCATGTCGAAGGTCCTTCCGGACGTGGGGCGTTCTGGTGGACGATGCCGGCCACGCTCGGGTGCTGGAGGAGCGTGGTGTGGTGGGCATCCAGGACGTAGACGGCGTGGCCCTGCTGCGCGAGGGCGGCCCAGCCCCAGGAGGAGTCGTCGCACGGGGCGGGCAGGACGCCCGCGAGCAGCGAGTCGTCGTACTCGTTCTCGGCGGCGCGCACCACCACGATGCGGCCCGGGTACGGACGAGGCCGGAAGCGCTCGGCAGCGGCAAGGCGGTGGCGGTAGCCGGAGGCGAGGCGGGCAGCCACTTCGGTGGTGAAGGACTCGGGCACGACCTGCTGGGCGCGAAGATCGTCCAGCAGATCGGCCATGGCCTGCTCGGGAGGGTCATGGCGCAGGTTGTACGGGTCCACAACGAGGCGCCGACCGGTTTCCCGGGCACGGTGGCTGGTGATGGCGGCCACGATCTCGGCAGCAGGAACCCGGGTGATGCTGCGGGGGCCGGGACCTGAGGGCGCGGGCATGTCGAGGACGACCACGGTGGGGGCGTGCCCGGTGGTGTCGTACACCTGTTGCGCGACGGCCAGGGCCAGGTGGCTGCCGAAGGAGAAGCCGAGGACGACATCGGGGCGAGGCACGCTCGCGGTGAGCTGCTGGTGGTGGTGGAGCGCCAGGTCCTCGATTGAGATCTCGCCCGTGACGTCGGACAGGGGCGGACCGGGCAGCGCGTGGACTTGGTGGCTGTCGCCGAGGTGGGCGGCCAGGGCGGCGAAGGCGTCGGCAGATCCGCTGATCGGATGCATGCACCACAGCGTCGACCGGCCGCCTTCGCCCCAGCTCCGGACCGCTGCGGGGTGCGGGGGCTGGCCGGCGGCCGTGGTCGACTCGATCGCGGCGACGAGGTCGCGTACCGAGGAGGCGGCGAAGTACAGCTCGGTGGGCAGGACGCGGCCGGTCTGGGCGCCGACCCGCGCGAGGACGTCGATCGCGGTGAGGGAGTCGGCGCCGTGCGCGGTGAGGTCGTCGTCCGGTCCCAGGTCGGGGTCGGCCAGGCAGCTGCGCCACGCATCCAGCAGGGTCGCGAGCAGGTCGGCCTGCGGCCTGTCGGCCAGCGCCAGCAGCTCGGGGGAGTGGGCGGTGCTCAACGGGGCGCGCACGTACCGCTCGTAGCGGTCCTCGAACGCGCCCTTGACGACGAGGACGTGTCCGCTCTGGTCGGACAGCAGCAGGCGGGTCAGGGCCTGTTCGGCTTCCCAGGGGGTGAGGCCGTCCTGGACCATGCGCTGTTCATGGGCCGAGGCGGTGGCGTCGTGGTGCTGCCAGGCGTCCCAGCCGATGCTGAGCCAGCGGGTGTGGGCGTACTCGGCGTGCAGGGCGTGGCTGTCGGTCGCCGCCGAGGCCGCGCTGTAGGCCGACAGGCCGATTGCGCCGAGCACCCCGGCGAGGGAGGACATCAGCACGACGCGCCGCACGTGGTGGCTGGCGGCTGCGGCGCGCAACGTGGCGGCGGCGTCGATCTTGAGGACGAAGTGCTGCTCGTCGTCCCACTGCGGTAGGCGGGTGCTGTCCTGGTAGGCGGCCTGGCCGGAGATTCCGGCAGCCATGACGATCCGCTCGATCCGGCCCAGGTCACGGGTGACGCGGGCGATGAGGGCCGTGAGGGCGCGGGGGTCGGTGGCGTCGCACTCCCGTACGACGATGCGGGCCGGCTGCGCGGCGAAGTCGTCGGCGAGGCGCTGGGCGTTGCGCAGGCCGGGGCCGGGCCGGGCCGCGAGCACCAGCGTGCCGCCGGTGGCGGCGAGGACGCGGGCGGCGGCCGCGCCGATCTGCCCAACACCCACGACGACCGACACACCGCCACCCGCTTCGGGCTCGGGCTCGGGCACGGGCGTGTAGGTGGGGCTCCACCAGCGTCGGCCGCGCAGGGCAAGCACGGGCTCGGCGGCCCAGTCCACGCTGCGGCGCACCGCTTCGGCCAGCGCCCAGGGCTGAGTGCCGTCCAGGTCGAGGGTGCGGATGCGGACCGCGGGCACGTCCATCGACAGCGCCCGGGCCAGGCCCGTGAGTGTGGCCGCCCGGGGGTCGCCGCCCTCGGTGCCGAGTACCGGGTGCGCGCGCCGGGTGAGCGCCACGACGTCCACGCCGCAGGCGGAGGGCCAGGCGGCGGTGCTGGCGACCAACGACGCCAGGGCGTCGTACGCGCGCCGCGCGGGCTGGGAGCCGGCACCGAGCGCGTACCCGCACACCACCAGCACCCTGCCCTGCGGAGCCTCGACGAGGCCGTCCGGCGCCCACACCACCGGGGTGCCCTCGGGGACCGCCCCGGCCAGCAGGTCGAACAGCCTGCGGCCCGTGTGGTCCTGCTCGGCCATCAGGACGACACGCGCCCAGCGAGGAGCCTCGGCGCCGCGGTGTCCAGACCACTGGGTCCAGTTGCTGCGCCGGAACTCCACCTGTGCCCCGGCGGGCTCGGCGGTGCCGATGCTGGCGGTGGTGCCGGTGCCGGTGCCGGTGCCGGGCTCGGGCCAGATCCGGCGGGGCCGGTAGCCCGCATCCCGGAGCGTTGCCGAACGCGGCCCGGCAGCGGTGTCCGACGGCGGGGGCTCCTCCAGGACGACGTGGGCGTTGGTGCCGCCGACGCCGAAGCTGCTCACCCCAGCCCTGCGCACCCCTTCGGTCGGCGCCCAGGGCTGGGGGCGGGTCAGGACCCGCAGGGGCGCGGCGCCGGAGGCCAGGGCAGGGGCGGGCGTGGTGTGGTTGACCGTGCTGGGCAGCACGGCGTGGTGCACGGCCAGACTGGCGCGGATCAGCCCGATCACGCCGGCCGCGATGTCCAGGTGCCCGATCGCGCCCTTCGCGGACCCCAGCGTCACGCCACCCGGATCGGAGCGGGAGGCGAACACGTCGGCGAGAGCTTGGAGTTCGACCTGATCGCCGAGGGCGGTCCCGGTGCCGTGCGTCTCGACGTAGCCGATCTGCCCGCCGTCGAGGCCTGCGCGGGCCAGCGCCGCACGGATCACCTCCGCCTGTCCGCTCCCGCTCGGCGCGGTGAACCCGTTCGAGCGCCCGCCGTCGTTGGTGACGGCCGAGCCGCGGATCACCGCGTAGATGCGCGACCCGTCGGCCACGGCGTCCTCCAGGCGGCGCAGCGCCACCAGGGCCGCGCCGTCGCCCATCACCGTGCCGTCAGCGGCGGCGTCGAAGGGACGGCAGACGCCGGAGGCACTGTGGATCGACGCGCTCTCGTACTGCCAGCCCGGGGAATGGGGCAGGACGATGGACGCTCCGCCGGCCAGCGCCTGATCGGCCTCGCGCAGCAGCAGGGCCTGGCAGGCCAGGTGGACCGCCACCAGGGAGGACGAACAGGCGGTCTGCACGGCGACGCACGGTCCCCGCAGTCCGAGCCGGTAGGCGAGCCTGGTGGCGGCGAAGTCCTGGGCGGTGCCGGCTTCGAACTCCAGAGCGCTGATCGGGCCGGAGCGGGCCAGCAGGTCGCGGTAGCCGCTGTGGTTGGTGCTGCAGAACACCGCGGTCCGCTCGCGGACGGGGGTGTTCTGCGGGCGGCCGGCGTCCGCGTCGGCCAGGGCCTGCCAGGCGCACTCCAACAGGAGGCGCTGCTGCGGGTCGCAGGTCAGGGCCTCGCGCGGCGACATGCCGAAGAAGGCGGGGTCGAACAGAGCGACGTCCGTATCCAGGTGTCCCCGGGCGTAGAGGTGAGAGCCGTCCGTGGAGCGGGTGACGCTGCTCTGGTGGGCGAGGACGTTGTCCCATAGCTCCTGGACGCTGTCGGCGCCGGGCACACGGGCGGCCATGCCGACGACCGCGATGGCGTCCTCGGGGATCGGCGTCATGACCTACCCTCCGCCCCGGTGCGGCGCCGGCGCAGGACGTCTCGTGCCTCGTTCTGCTGGGTGGCGAGGTGGCGTTGGGCGGGCGCCTGCTCTTCCTCGCCGTCGACGTGGGCGGCGAGCGCGCGCACGGTCGGGTTGTCCAGGCAGTCAGCGGCCGTGACGTCGATACCCCGCTCTCCCAGGCGGACCACCCACGTGAGCAGGTCGATCGAGGTCCCGCCCGCCTCCGCGAACCGCTCGTCAGGACCCGCAGGAGGGCGGCCCAGCGCCCCCTGCCAGGCCTCGGCGACGGCGCGCTGCGTCGCCGTTGCCCAAGCCGTGTCCGGCACGTCGGGCCCGGTGGCGGGCAGGAGGTCGGGCAGGCGGTGCCGGTTGACCTTGCCGTGCGCGGTCGCCGGGAGCGCGTCCAGAGTCACGACGCGGTGCGGGACGAGGTGCGCGGGCACCCGCCCGGCCAGCCAGTTCCGCACCCGGGCCGCGAGTTCGGCCGGGTCAGTTCCGGCGACGGGGACCACGAACGCCACCAGGCGCGTCGCTCCGCCGAGCGTGCCCGGCACGGCCACGGCCGCCGCGTGGGCCACCACCTCGCTCGCCGCCAGGTGGCGCTCGAGCTCCGTCAGGTCCACGCGCGTACCGTTGACCTTGACCTGGGCGTCCGTGCGGCCCAGCACCCGCAGCTCCCCCGTCGTGTCCAGCAGACCCAGGTCACCGGTGCGGTAGTAACGCCCCGGCGGCAGAGAACCGGCGCCCGGCACCTCTACGAACCGGGCGGCCGTCGCGGCAGGAGCGTCGAGATAGCCGTCGGCGAGGCATTCGCCGCCGATCCACACCTCTCCGACCTCTCCCGCGTCAAGCGGGACGCCGTCCTCACCGATCACCCGTACGGTGCTGTTCCCAAGCGCGGCGCCCACGGAGTCGCTGGGCACCGGGCGCTCCAGGTCGAAGATGCGCACGGTCGAGGTGATGCCGGCCTCCGTCACCCCGTAGACGTGCGCCATCGGCAGCCCCCGCTCCAAGGACTCCTCGATCAACGCGGGCGGTGCCTGCTCGCCGCCCATGAGCAGCAACCGCAGCGACACCGGCACCGGAGTCGGCTGGACGCGCAGGTACTGCACGAGCAACTGCCAGTAGACGGTGGTCAGTTCCGCGACAGTGACGCCTCGCCGCTCCAGTTCGCGCAGAAGCTGGGCAGGATCGTCGGGCTGCGCCGACGTCAGGACCGCGGTGCCACCCGCGCACCACACGGGCAGCAGCTCCTCGAACACCACGTCGAAGGACGGCGGCGCCAGTTGGAGGAAACGGTCCCGCGCGCTCAGGCCGACAGCGTCGTTGAACGCCCGGCAGTAGGCGCCCAGCGCCCGGTGGGAGAGCGCGACCGGCTTGGGCCGTCCGGTCGACCCGGAGGTGTGCATGACGTAGGCCGCGCCCGGCACGGTTCGCGCGCCCGCCACCACGGGCTCCTGAAGAAGTACGGTGCCCGGTGTCTCGCCGTCCACCAGGGCGCCGGCCAAGCCGACCCGTTCGGAGACCTCCCGCACCCACACCGGCGGGGCGTCCGCGTTCAACGGCACCGCGACCGCACCGGCCAGCCACACCGCCAGCAGGGCGCGGCAGAAGGCGTGCCGGTCCGCCGTCCGGATGCCCACCAGGACGTCGGGCGCGACACCGGCGGCGCGCAGCCGCGCCGCGGTGGACTCGGCCTGCCGGTGCAGCTCGGCGTAGGTGTGGGTCCCGGTCGCCGGGCTGTCGATCGCCACACCGTCGGGGTTGGCGGCCACGCTGTGCCACCACATGCCCGGGAAGGTGTCGTCGTCGTGGTTCACTCGGCCTCCTCGGCCATGGTGTCCAGCAGGTGGGAGAGGGCGTCCAGGCCGGCGGCGAGGTCGGTGGTCGTACCTCCGAAGCCGAGTCGCACACGGCCGGGGACGCCGAAGCACTCGCCGGGTACGAGCAGCACCCGGTACTCGCGCATCAGCCGCTCGCACAGCGCCATCGTGTCCGGGACGCGGGTGAGGTGCGGGAAGACGACGACGCCCGCCCCCGCGGTGGCGGACACCTGGTCCGGGCGTGCGGAGAGCCATCCGTGCACCAGCCGCCTGTTGGCGGCCGCGGTCAGCATGCGCGGCTCGATCAGGTGCTCGGCCCCGTCCAGCGCCCGCTGCGCCACCCACTCGACCAGCGGCGAGAGCGCGAGAGTGGTGTAGTCGCGCACCCCCACGGCGGCATGCACGATCTCGGGCGCCGCGATGCCCCAGCCCACCCGCAGCCCCGGCAGACCGAACGCCTTCGACATGGTCCCGAAGCACAGGGCCCGCTCGTAGTGCGTCGGGGCCGGCAGCGCCGGTGCGTCGAACACCAGGTCCTCGAACGCGCCGTCCCACAGCAGGTAGCAGCCGTGCCGCTCCACGATCGAGACGAGTTCGGTCAGCTCCGCCGAGGTGAGGGTGGCACCGGTGGGGTTGTGCGGGAAGTTCACGATCACCGCCCGCGTGCTGCTGGTGACAAGGCGCCGCAACTCCTCAAGGTCCGGGCGGAACCCGTCCTCCGGCCGCAGCCGCCACCGGCGCACCCGGCAGCCGCGCGCCCGCACCGGAGCGAGCAGCGAGTGGTACGCCGGCTCCACGACGACCACCTCGTCCCCCGGCTCCAGCAGCGCCGCCAGGCAGAGCAGCTGGGCCTCCGTCGAGCCGTTGCCCACCAGCACCCGTCCGGCGTCGCCGAGGCCGTAGCGCGCGGTAATCAGTGCCCGCAGCTCGTCGCCACCAGCGGACTGCGAGTCCCGCAGGGACACCACGGCCAGCTCCTCCATGTCGAAGCCGAGTAGGCCCCGAAGATCCGCCACCGTGTAGGGCTCGACACCGCTGGAGCTGATGTCGATGTCGGCCTCGTGGTACCGCTCGCGCAGGAAGTCCTCCAGGAGGGCGCGCTCCACCAGCGGTCGCATCAGCCCACCACCTGGGCGAGCAGGCTCGGTCGGGCGGCACGGGACTTGCGCAGGTCCCGGGTGACCAGCACGCGCTTGAGCCAGCGGTCCGTGCCGTCGTAGCGGGCCTCGAACGGTACCCGGCCGTGGACGGCCCGGAAGTTGTCGACGATCAAGATGGCGCCCGGCTCCAGCACGACGTTGCGCAGCCGACGGTCGATCTCGCGCGTCAGGCGCTCCAGGGTGGCCAGTGCCTCGGTATCGGACGGGTCGATCGCCCCCCAGAACGAGCGGTCCGCCCGCAGGTAGCCGCCCTCCAGCAGCGCGACCGCCGGCGGCGCGGCGAACATCGCCTCGATTCCCTCAAAATCGGCTCCGCCGGCGGCCGAGTTGTTCGACACCAGGTGCGAGTTGTCCGGCAGGATGCGGAACCTGGGCTCGCCCAGAACCCGCCGGTCCGCCGCGCTCAACCGCAGGTCGTCCACGACGGCGACGGTCGTGGCCGTGGTGGTGGGGTTGCGCACGCACGCCAGGGCGAGCCAGTCGGGGCGCAGCGGGTGAAACGCATCCTCGGTGTGCCAGTCCAGCAGGACGTCGGCCGCCGTCCCGAGCTGCTGGCCCTCGTTCTCCTTGATCGGCAGGACGTCGTGGATCACCCGGCCGTCTTGCTGCGTGGCCCAGCCGAACGCGTCGCCGAGCAGCCCCGCGTAGAGCACGAGCGTCAGGTCCAGCGCCAGCGTCGGGGACGGGTCAGGCAGCGCGTTCCAGTGCGCGGGGGTGGGGCCAGCCTCGGCGTCATCGACGTGGTGGCCGTGGATCACGGTGTAGCCGGGCTCGCGGCGCCGCAGTTCGTTCAGGTGCTCCTGGACCCGGTGCGGCAGCGCCCGGGCGAGCACCGGGGCGCGCTCCAGCAGCTCGGGGTCCTCCGCGCTGGCGTACTGGTCGGCCAGGGACGCGAGCAGCAAGGAGGTCTCCTCGCGCTCGGAGTCGGTCAGGAACAGGTCCATGCGTGGCTCCTTCAGGTCTTCGCGCCCACGGCCGCCCGGCAGGAGCCGGCGGCAGCGGGGGACGGGTGGCGCGCTGCCAGCCGGTGCCTTCGGGATCGCGGGCAGTGGCTGTGCAGGTGGTTCTCGGGCTGGACGAGATCGACGGGACCGACGAGAGGGCGCCGGGCTGAGGCCGAGGTGGGGGCGCGCATCCGGGCTCTGTGCAACGGATCGCGGCAGCACGCGACGTCATAAGGAGTGACCTTTCGCTCACTCCTCGTTGCCGCCTTCACAGCATGCCCCTACGGAAGGTGGTTGGGCAATATGCCCCTCTGACATTGCCTCAGTTCCGTTGCCCCCATGCCGGTCCACCCGCCAGACTGTGCCCCATGGCGAAGAGGCCCCCAGCACCCCAGTCCGTGTACCGACGCCAACTGGCGCCCCGACTCAAGGCGTTACGCGAAGCCATCCCCGGGATGACCCTGACCGCGGTCGCCGAGGCCGTCGAGATCACACAAGGCAGCCTCAGCCGCATCGAGACCGGCCAGCGCGGCACGAGCCCGGTCCTCGTCAAAGCGCTCCTCGACCACTACGGCGTCACCGATCCCGAGGTCCGCGAAGACCTGCTGGACCTGGTGCGGGCCGACAACGCCCAACGCAACTCGTGGTGGCGCAAGTACTCGGCGCTGATGGCCCCGACCCAGTACTCGGGCTACGTCGCCCTGGAGTCCAGCGCGACCAGCCTCCACTCCTACGAAGCGCAGCTCATACCGGGGCTGTTGCAGACCGCGGACTACGCCCGCGCCGTCATCAGTGCCATGCGGGTCGACCTCGACGGCAAGAGCGTCGAAGACCTCGTGGAGGTCCGCATGCGACGCCAAGACCTACTGGAGGCGGACGAGCCTCCGAAGCTGTGGGCCGTGATCGACGAGGCGGCATTCCGGCGCCTGCGCGGCACGCGGGAGATCCTGGAGGGCCAGCTGCGCCACCTGCTGGAGATGTCCCGGCGGCCCAACATCGTGGTGCAGATCCTCCCCTTCGGCATCGGCCTCCATCCAGCTGGCTATGGCAGCTTCATACACATGGCCTTCCCCAGCCCCGCCCCGGCTGTCGTCTGGGTGGAGAACCTGACCAAGTCGGTGTGTCTCGAAGCGGCCGAAGACGTGGAACGCTACGACGAGGTTTTCGACCACCTGCGGGCCCGAGCCCTCGGTCCGCCGGAGACCCGTACCCGCATCACCGAAATGATCAAGGAGTTCAGCCCCAGTGACCGTGAAGCCTGACCCCGCCGAGATCGACTTCTCCACCGTGACGTGGGAGAAGAGCCCCTACAGCGGCGGCAACAACAACTGCGTGGAGTTCGGCGCGATTGGAGATCTCGTGGCCATCCGCGACTCGAAGAGGCCCGACCAGCTTCCGCTCGTCTTCACCCGTGGCGAGATCGGCGCCATGCTCCTCGGCGCGAAGGCGGGCACCCTGGACCACCTCGCCTGACCCCGCCGAGGGTTTCCGCGGGGCCGGCCCCAGACGAAGTGGGGTCGGCCCCACGGCTATCCTCCCAGACCTGCCGACCACGACACGTCGGGAACGTGGGCACCCAGAACCCTGCCGTGCTCACCGTCTCGCGAGAGTGCTACCGCCTCGCCAGCGCGCCAACTGCCTTGCTGATCACGGGATTCCAGCTGCGCCCGGCTGCGGCGGCGGAGATCGCCGCGTGCGAGACGCCGGGCTGTTCGGCCAGGTCGATCGGCGAGTAGTTGCCGCGTCCCAGCTCGTGGTTCTGGTAGGCGGCCCGCGTAGTCGCCCCCAGGTCGGCCGTGGCCCACGTCGCCAACGCCCGGTAGCCCTCCCGCACCCAGAAGCGTTCCTCGACCGCCCGGACCCCCGGCGGCAGGCTGGTACTACCCTCGGTAGACCACCCAGCCGGGGCGATCAGGTGAGCGGCCGCGTGCACCTCGGCCTCCTGCACGCCGAGGTGCACCTGCACGGTTGGGGGCAGGGCCGTGCGCGCCAGCGCGGTCATCCAGCCCTCCGAAGCCAGGGCGAGGCAGCCCCAGGGCCCGCGGGTGCGGGCCAGCGGCCACAGACGCCATGCCGCGTACTGATGCAGCCACTCCTGCGCCTGCGCGGAGGTGTTCCGACGGCCCGTACAGCTCGACCGTGGAGGAAGTGCTGATCAGCAGCGCCCACCCGGTAGGAGTCTGGACGACCCGCAACTCCCGCCCGTCGATGATCAGGAACGGGTTCACGTCATGGCCGGCCTCGGCAGACCAGCCCATGGGGGCATCCAGAGGCGGAAGTTGGGGTCGGGGGAAGGGGTACATGGGTCTCCAGCGCATTGACCGGCGGATGGCCGGCTGTCCGGCACCCTGCCGAACAGCACCACACTCACCAGCCCAAGCCGACCTGGGCACAGCCAAATCGGCTGATGAAAAGACGACTTGAGAGCGTCGGGCAGCGCTGACAGCAGCGGGGGAACGCGCCGTGAGCCTCGACGCGACACTAACGATCAGCTCTTCCTACGGTGTGCCGATCGCCGTGGTGATCCGGTGCTGACCGGTCACACGGCTGGACCTCTTCCGTCCCGCGCTGGCGGGGTGGCCCGGCACCATCCCAAGGAGCGCCACACCGTGCCCACCACCATCGACAAGAGCCGACTCAAGGAGCTGAACAGCGCGCTGCGCGCCAAGGCCGCCGAGCTCGACACCATCAGCGCGTCCTTCGCCGTCGAGGACGGAGGAGTGACCGTCTCGGCCGAGAAGGCCGCCGCCTTCCGCAAGGCCCTCGGGGAGGCGCAGGAGATCAAGCAGCTCATCACCGACCTGGAAGGCGCGGCGACCGTCCACGCCTTCCTCAACGAGCCCACCTCGCAGCCCTTCGCCCCGAAGGACGCCGCCCTTGCGGTCCACCTCGCCAGCCAGGTGAAGTCCCTCGGTGAGCAGTTCCTCGACAGCGACGAGTTCAAGGGCCTCAAGACCGCCGGCTTCCGCGGCTCGTTCGACCAGATGGTCACCATCGACGGCAGCCCCCTGGACCGGCTCGGCCGCAAGGACGTCTTCAGCCGCAGCGCCGGCACCGCCGGTGTCCTCGGCTTCGGCACTCCCGAGCACCTGGACATTGTCCCGCGCGCCGTGCGGCCCGGCCGCATCCGGGACCTGTTCCCCTCCCAGACCACCACCGCGAACCTGCTCTACGGGGTGCGTGTCACCGGCTTCACCAACGCGGCGGCGATCGTGCCCGAGCGAGCCATGGAGGTGCCGCCCGGCGGCACGGCCGCTGTCGAGGTGTACGCGCGAGCCCCGCAGTCGAACCTGACGTTCAAGACCGTCACCTACCCGGTCGCCGAGATCGCGCACACCATCCCGGTCCACAAGAACACGCTCGCCGACGAGCCGCGGCTGCGCGACATCGTCGACAGCGAACTCGTCGACGGCGTCAAGATGACCGAGGACAACGAGATCCTCTACGGCGCCGGCGGCGACGAGAAGATCACCGGCATCGTCAACACCCAGGGCGTGCAGACCTACGCCCAGGCCGACACCGACAAGCAGAGCGCGGCGATCCGGCGAGCGGCCACCCGCGCCGTCCTCGCCTACTACCCGCCGAGCGGCATCGTCCTCCACCCGTTCGACTTCGAGGACCTGGAGCTGGAGACCGACCTCCAGGGCGCATACCGCGTCGCTGTCAACGTCGCCATAGGCGCGCAGAAGATCGTCTGGCGGCTCGCCGTGGTGGACTCCATGGCGATCACCCAGGGCAAGTTCCTCGTCGGCTCCTTCGGCCTGGGCGCTCGGCGACGACGCCAGGTCTCGACTCGCCCTCCAGGCCGCCGAAATGTGCCTCCCGGACCAGGACCTGACGCACTTCCTCCTCGGCAGGTTCAACAGTGGATCGAGCTTCAACCACCTGCGCGAGCACCTGCGCGAGTACCGCGCCATGCGGGGCAACCCCGTCACGGGCTGACCGCCCCCGGCAGGGGCCGCGAGTCGAGCGGCCCCTGCCCACCCCCACCGACCACGAGCAGAGAGATCCCCTTGAACATCAACACGGTGCCCGCCTTCGACATCCGCAGCCCCGCCCAGGCCGTCGAAGCACTGCCCTACCTCCTGAGCTACCGGCCCGACGGCCCCGACGGCATGGTGATCGTCCTCGCGCGAGACACCCTGAACAACCACCCGATCTTCAGCCAGAAGTTCGAACTTCCCACTGGCGAGGACAACCCGAACGAGGCCGCGCATCGTATGCTGCACAGCACGCTGCACCGCCTGCAGCAGTTCACCACGGGCCCGGCCGACATCCTGCTGTACGTGTGCGCGAACCAGCAGGACGCGGGCGACGGCTACGCCGCGATGACCCGGCACCGGGTGCTGGCGGACGCGCTCCTGTTGTCCGCCGAGACCCACGGCATCGACACCCTCGCCGCCCTGTTCGTCACCCCCACCCACTGGTGGGTATACCACCACGACAACCCCAACTTCCGGCACGAGGGCATGCCCGTAGACGGCCCGGACAACCCGGGCGTGGTCACCATGAACGCCCGCGCCGTCGGCATACCCACACCGCCCAGCCAAGCCGCGATCGCCGCCGCCTTCGAACCCGTCACAGGGGAGGAGGCGGAGGCCCAGCGAGCCGCGATCCCGCACGCCGTCGGCGAGCGGGCCGACCGCGTACAGGCCAGCAGCTTCGACGCCGAGACCAAACGTCTCACGGCCGTCCTCGACCGGCTGCTGCTCGACGGGGGAGACGGCACACCGCTCGAGGGCCTAACCCCCGAGCAGACGGCGGAGCTGATCGTCGGACTGCGTCACCGTCCCCTTCGGGACATCGCGCTCGAGTACATCGAACCCGCCGAGCTCCCTCGCGCCCGGGATCTATGGGCGCTGCTGGCACGCCACTGCGCCACCGCCGACACGACCTTCGTCGCCGCCCCCCTGACGCTCGCCGCGTTCACCGCTGCCGTCGCCGGGGAAGTCCCGGCCGCGCTCATCGCCCTGGAACGGGCGCGCAGCGCCGACCCGCGCTACCTTCTGGCCCAGCTCCTGATGGAGCAGATCGTGATGACGGGCTCTGCGGACGGCCTCCTTGACACAGTCCGAGAAGAACGCGAGGGCCGCCGTCGCGGCTGACACAGCTGACCGCCCGGTCGGGGCAGGCGTTGAGCGCCCGCCCCGGCCGTGGCCCACACAGGCTCTTCGACCACAACCAGGGGGACACCGTGAGGTACAGCAATCCGCAGCCCGAGCCCGACGACGATCCGGCGCCGGCCGTCGCCGACCCCGCCACCGGGGAGGTACGAGTCCTCGCCCGCCTGTGCGACACCTGCATCTACCGCCCGGGCAACCTGATGCACCTCGCCCCCGGCCGTGTACGGCAGCTCGCCGACCAGGCCCTCGCCGACGACGGGCACATCGTCTGCCACTCGACCCTGCCCGCCCTCGCCCCACGCGGCACGAAGGGCGCGATCTGTCGCGGCTTCGCCAACGCCCACGGCCGCGCCATCCTTGCGCTGCGCATCGGCGCCGCCTTCGGCCGTATCGTCGAGGTGCCGCCGCCGGCCAAGCGGACGTGAGTAGGGGGACCACTGCCTGCGAACTTGATTCCTCGGGGCCCGGACCCGAGCGCGATTGCACTCCGAAGGGCCCGTGTCCGTTCGCCACCTCTTGGTCAGTGACCGCCGTACGTCTGCGCCTGGGTGCGCCACATTGCCGCATATCCGCCGTCGGCGGCCAGCAGCGAGGCATGGGTTCCTTCCTCGGCGACGGTGCCCTTGTCCATGACGATGATCCGGTCGGCCGAGCGGGTCGAGCCGAGCCGGTGGGTGATCAGGATGACCGTCCGGCCCTTGGCCAGGCGCCGGATGCGCTCGTACATCGCCTCTTCGGCGAGCGGGTCGAGGGCTGAGGTCGGCTCGTCGCAGACCAGCACCGGGGCGTCGGCGCGCAGGAACGCGCGTGCGGCGGCCAGCCTCTGCCACTGGCCGCCGGACAGGTCCCGACCGCCCCAGAAGCTTGGGGCGAGGTTGGTGTCCAGGCCGTCCGGCAGGCCGGCGAGCACGTCGTCCGCGCCGGCCTGCGCGGCGGCGGCGAGGATCGCGTCGTCGCCGTGGTCGGTGCCGAGGGTGATGTTCTGCCGGGCGTCGGTCTGCCAGCGGGCGATGTCCTGGGGAAGGATCGCCAGCCGGGTCCAGATCTGATCGGGCGGGGCGGCGGCCAGGTCCACGCCGTCCCAGGTCACGGCACCCTCGGCGGGGTGGTAGAGGCCGACGAGGATCTTGGCGAGGGTGGACTTGCCGGACCCGTTGGTGCCGACGATCGCCAGCACCTCGCCCTGGCGGACCATCACGTTGACGCCGCGCAGCGCCGGGTTGGTGGAGCCGTTGTAGGAGAAGGTGACGTTTTCGGCGCGGATCACACTCGGGTTGGCCGGCACGTCGACCGGCTCCAGCAGCGGGCGGGCCCGCTGCGCGGCGTCGGCAATGAAGCTCTCCCAGTCCCCGAGGTACAGCCCGACCCGGTAGGTGGTGTTCAGCCCGGTGACCAGGTTGGCGAGCAGGGCCCGGCTGGTCTGGACGGCGACGACCGCGGTTCCGGCGGCGGCGAGCGGGACGTGTCCGGCGACGACCAGCCACAGCAGCGTGCCGTACACCAGGAGCATCGCACCGCCGGCGAGTACGTCCCCGGTGAGCTGGTAGCGGGCGGTGGTGGTACCGACGCGGCGGGCGTGCTGGTCCAGCCGGTCCACGAGCGTCGAGAACTCCCTCAACAGCCACGGCCGCATCGTGCTGGCACGCACGTCCAGCGCGGTCGGCCGCCCAGCGGTGTGGTACATCAGCGTGTGCCGCAGCCGCCGGTCGGCCAGGGTGTGCCGCTCGGCCAGGTGCTCGGCGCGCGCGGCACGGATCGCTGCCGCCCCGCGCGGCAGGACCGCCAGGAGCACCAGCGGGACGAGCAGCGGGTGGAGGGCGGCGAGGATGCCGACGGCGGCCAGCAGGCCGAGCAGGCCCGCGACGGTGGCGGCCATCGAGTCAACCATCAGCCGGGTGTCCTTGCTGGCGCGGTTGGCGGCCTCGCTGTGGTTGCACCACTGCGGGTCGTCGTAGGCGGCGAGGGGGACGCGGGTGGCGGCGTCCAGGTAGCGCAGTTCGGCCAGGCCGTCCACGCGGGGCCCGATTCGGGCGGTGACGGCAGTGGTGCCCGCCGCCGCCAGCGACCGGGCGGCGGCGACGGCGGCGATCAGCGCGAGGGCCGGGGCGGCATGGCGTAGCCGCTCCTCCAGCGGCCCGGCGGTGAACAGCGGGATCAGCGCGCCGCGGGTGGCGTAGAGGGTGGTGGCGGCGAGAATTCCGCCGAGGAGCAGCAGGGCGCCCAGGACTTTGACCGCGCGCCGATCGGCCTCCCAGGCCAGTCGGACCACGATGGCGCACAGGTGGGGCAGACGGCGGAGGACGGTGGAGAGGCCGTCGGTGCCGGCGTTGTCGTGCCGCTCGGCGCTGACGGTGTACTGCGGGAGTGCCCCGCCAGCGGGCTCGGAGCGGCGGGCGCGGAAGAGGGAGCGTCGCCGCTGGCCCGGGGCGGCCTCGGGTTGGTGTGTTGTCGTCACACCGGGGCCAACGATTCACCCGAACGGGTGTAACGGGTGTCGGTGGTGGCGAATTCTCAGGCGGCGGGGCCGACTTGGAGGACCGGCAGGTAGCGCCAGACGCGGTCGGCCGGCTCCTGGCCGATGATCTCGCCGTGTGCCTCGGTCCAGGCGTGCGCACCGCGGGGCAGGAACGCGGCGCCGAGCACCCAGCGCACCCGGCGGCCGGTGAGCGCGCCGGTCAGGAACGCGGCCAGCGACTCCTCCAGACAGGCGACCCGTCCGGGCCACCAGCGTGCCACTCGGCGCACCGCGTAGTGCGCGGCCTGGGCCTGGGCGACGGTGGCCGGGCGGGCCGGAAGGGCGGTGGTGTGGCGGGCGGCGGCGATGCTGTACCGGATCGGCAGGCGCAGCAGTACGAGCGTGACCGCGAGGGCGAGCGGTGCGGCCAGGCGCAGGCCCAGGCCGGTGGGGCCGGGGGCGGCGAAGTGGACCCTCGGCTGCGCGTCGGCCGCCTCGATGGGCTGCCTGGCCGGGTTGAGGAGGTCGGCCCGCCGGAGGGCGGCCAGCACGGCGGTGAGGTCGGCCCGGACGGTGTCGGGGTCCTGGCCGCGCTGCTGCCAGTACGCGGCGAGCCGGTCGACGGCCTGGTCGGCGGGCACCCCGCTGGTGATGGCCCGCCACAGGTCGGTGCCGACCGGGTCGAGGAAGCGCCACGTGCCGGGCCCGTGGCGGGTGTCCATCAGAGCGGTTCCCCAGGCACTGGTGCAGGAGTGGACCGCGCCGCTCGGCGTCACCACGTGATCTCCTCGTGTTCCTCGATCGGCTCCCACCAGGTGTCCCGGCCGGTGGGGATGGTGGCGAGCCACAGCTCGGTGGCGATGAGGTAGTGCAGGCAGGCCAGCGCGGCCGGCTCGCCGCGCAGCGCGGCCTCCAGGGCGGCGCGGGCCGGGCGCGGGTCGATGAGTCCGGCCCCGGCCAGCAGCGAGGTGTTGAACAGCGCCCGGATGAACGGGGCGTTGGCGCGCAGGCCGGTGGCGACGGTGCGGGTCATCGCGGTCTTGGTACGGCGGCCGAGCAGGTAGCCGGGGACGCGGCCGGTGAACGCGGCGCGCGCGATCGGCTTGAAGTCACCGGGAATCCGCCGCTGCCAGCCGGGCACGGCATGGCAGAGGTCCACCACCTGGCTGTCCAGGAAGGGGGCGTGGACGGGCACCTGGAACAGCTGGCGGGCGATCTGGTCGTAGGTGGCGTGCTCCTCGCCCATCCGCTCCAGGAACAGCCGCTCGTGCAGCTGCGCCGGGCCGCTGCCGGATTCGGGTGGCGTGGTGAGGAGGGCGGCGACCCGGGCGCGGCCGTCGCGGGTCAGCCACGCGGCGGCCGGCAGCGTCCCGCACCAGGACAGCGACTCCCACGGCGCGAGGAGCTGGCTGCGGTCCAACGGTGCGCGGCCGGAGATCGTGTCGGCCAGCGCGTCGAGGGCCCGCCCGTACGGGGTGCGCAGCGTGGCATGGGTCTGGCGCAGCACCGCAGTTGTGGAGCAGCGGCGCTCCCGGGCGAACGCGGCCAGGCGCCGCCCTGCCTCGATGCGGTGGCCGGCGCGGTAGAGGTCGAGTATGGACATGGGGATGGCGTCCAGGACGTCGTCGCCGCCGCGGCCGGTCAGGTGCACGCCGCTCCCCCAGGCGTGGGCCGGGGCGAGTTGGGCGCGTTTGACGGCCAGCAGGCCCACGCTGAGGGACGGGCTGTCGGTGACCGGCAGAGGGCCGGCGAGGCCGTCGAACTGGTGGACCCGTTCGGTGTCGCCGTGGACGATGCGGTGGGTGACGGCCGGGTAGTCCGCGGCAATCCGGCGGGCGTACACGCCGTCGTCCTCGTCCTGCATGTGCCGGTCGGTGAAGGTGATGGCCAGCAGGTCGGTGAACTGCGCGGCCAGCGCCGTCAGGGTCGAGGAGTCGATCCCGCCCGACAGGTCGGCGGACAGGCGGCCCGGGAGCAGCGCACGTCGCTCGACCGCGACGGTCAGCCGCTCTTCCAGCAGCCCGGCGCCGGTGGCGAAGTCCAGCGGCCCGGCCGGGGGCAGCGGCTCGGTGCGCGGCGCCCGGCCGGGTTCCAGGACGAGCGCCCGGCCGGGCGGCACCCGGTTCACGCCGGTGAAGCAGCTGTGCTCGCCGAGCAGGTCGGCGCCGCGTACGGTGAACGCGGCCAGGACCCGGGCGAGGTCGGGCTCGGCCTGCCGGTAGGCGGCCAGCGCGAGCGCCGAGGTGGACCACAGCACGGTGCCGCCGTCCAGCAGCCAGTGCACCACCACGGTGGCGGCTCGGTCGCCGATGACGCGGACCTGCTCGCCGCTGCGGATCACGGTGAGGTAGCTGCCGGGCAGGCGGGCCGCGTGATGCCAGCGGCCGGCGCCGGCCTGCTCCACGGCTTCGTGCCTCTCGGCCTCGGTGGCCAGGCAGCACCCGGCCGTCAGCAGCTCGGCCCGGCCTCCCGGAGCCGAGACGGTGGACGTCTCCCGGTCCTCGAAGCCGACGGCCCACACGGCGCCCGTCGCCCGCGAGGCGGGCAACTGGGCGCTGCCGCGCGGTTTCCAGCCAACCTGCGTGGGGTCCTGCTGCCCGGTGTCGAAGGTTCCCGCCACGTGCCGCATCACGGCCATGCTGTGCTCTCCCTCGCCTTGGTGGGTATGAAGATGCGGGGGCCCGCAACCCGCGCCTAGAGGGCGGCAGGTTGGGGCCCCCGCCGCGCGGCATAAAGGAACTAATGGGTGTGGTGCGCGCGGTTTAATCTTGCGGAGCCCAGGGTGTCCACGACGACCGTGACC
>NZ_JBIWAP010000043.1:0-79154 GCF_044760075.1 Kitasatospora sp. NPDC098663
CTCGACCTGCTGGACCAGCTGTCCAGCCGGGTCGTAGCTGAACTTCCGCGCGTGCGCGGCAATGTCGGCACTGCTCGCCACCTTGTCGGTGGCGCTGAGGACGTTCCCCTCCAGGTCGTAGGTGGCGTACTGGCTGGCCACGGTGGCACCCGAGGTGTCCAGGTCGGTCGTGTTCAGTGTCCGCCCGAGCCGGTCGTAGCCGGTGGTGGTCGCAGTGCCGTCGGCCCTGGTCACCCGGCTGGTCCGTCCGAGCCCGTCGTAGGCGGAACGGACGGTGACACCGGCCGGGTCGGTGGCGCTGAGCACCTGGCCGACGGCGTTGTACGCCGCCTTGCTGGTGGCGCCACCCGGCAGCGTGGAGGTGAGCTGATTGCCAGCGTCGTCCCAGGTGAACGTACTGGTGTAGGCGGCTGCGGCCGGGTAGCGCTCCAACTCGGTGCTGGTGATGCGCCGGCCGAGGTCGTCGTAGGTGGCCTGGCCGACCGCGCCCGTGGGGCTGGTGGTGGCGAGCAGTTCGCCGTCGAGGTCGTAGGAGTTGGTGACGGTCGGGGCGGTGGCCCCGCCACTAGGTGGGAGGGTGGTCTGCACCACGTTGCCGAACTGGTCATACCGGTTGGTACGGGTCAGCTTGAGGCCGCCCGGGTCGACGACGCTCGTGACGGGCCGGCCGAGCGCGTCGTACTCGATTGTCGAGGCCGGGGTGATCGTGGTGCCGGACTGCGGGTCGGTGTAGGCGGCGCCGGCCACGGCGACCCGGTTGCCGTCGAGGTCGTAGGTGTACGTGACGGTGTTGCCCAGTGCGTCGACCTGGGAGGTCGGTTGGCCGAAGGTGTCGTAGCCCGTTCGGCCGATCGGCCGAACCTGCTGCGGCTTGCTGCCGCGGCTGGTCGGATCGTAGGCCTCGGCACTGATCAGCGGGCCGGTGGTGACGGTGGGCCGGCCGGCCTCGTCGTAGCCGGTGCTGCCGGTGTACGGGGCGGGGTCGGCCCCGACCGCGTTGCCGTTCGGGCTGACGGTACTGGTGCGCAGGCCGCGGCTGTTGTAGCCGTACGCGAGCACGGAATCGGCGGGCTGGTTGCGGGCGGTCTGCTTGAGTACGTTCCCGGTGGCGTCGTAGGCGTAGTCGGTCTCGGCGGAGACCGACGCGTCGGCGCCGCCGGTGCTGACCACGGTGGTCGGGCGGTCGGCCACGTCGTAGGTGTACGTGGTGGTGCGGTTGAGGCCGCCGGGGTCGACGCTCGTGCTGACGACCCGGCCCGCCGCGTCGTAGGCGGTGGCGGTGGTGGTCTTGCCTCCGCCGGTCACCTGTTGGGTGAGGTGACCGGCGTCGTCGTAGGTGTTCTGTTGGAGCACCACGTTGCGCATCGTGCCGTCGGTGTTGTGGTAGCCGTCCAGGTCAATCTCGGCGATGGTGTTGTCGTCGTTGTAGTAGGTGTGGGTGGTGCGCCCCATGGCGTCGGTGTCGGTGGCGGGACGGCCGGCTGGGTCGTAGGCGCGCGAGCCGATGACCTGCCAGCGCGGTGCGGTCGGGGTTGCGCTGCTGCCGGTGTAGTTGCTCACGGCAGTCTGCTGCAGCTGACCCATTGGCGAATGGCTGTAGCTGTAGGCGGTGCCAGCCGCGTCGGTACGGGTGGCGACGTTGCCGTAGCGGTCGTAGGTGTACGAGGTGACGTGACCGCCGGGATCCTTGACCTGCTTCACCCGGCTGGTGTCGGGCTCGTACGTCCAGGTGGTGGTGCGCGACGGGTCGCCACCGGTGGTGTCGGCGAGGGTCTGACTGACCTGGTTGCTGTCCAGGTCGTAGGCGGTGGTGGTCTTTCGGGTGTGCTTGGTGCCGGTGACGGCGTCGGTGGTGTACGGGTCGGTGCGGGTGACCTGGTTGCCCTGGCCGTCCCAGCTGTAGCTGGTCTCCAGCACCCGGGGTGCGGAGGTGGTGCCGCCCGGGCAGTCGTCACAGCTGTACGACTGGATGATGGTGCGACCAAGGTTGTCGTAGCCGTAGGTGACCTTGGGTCGCAGTGGCGAGACGACGGCTGCGACGTCGCCGTTGCTCCGATAGGTGTACGTGGTCTGCTGGTCGGAGGGGACCGTGCCCGGGTCCGGGTAGGCCGCCGCGTCGAGCAGCCCGGTTCGCGTCTGCACCAACCCGACCGGAACCGCTCCGCCACCCTGGGCTTGGGTGCCTGCGTCGGTGCGCACGGTGTAGCTGACCCGGCCCTTGGGGAAGTCGGGCGTGGCCGGGACGGTGGTGGAGGTCAGCTGACCGTTGGCGTCGTAGGCGTACCGCGTGGTGTACGTGGTGTCACCGGGGCCCGAGGATCGGCCGTCGCTGGAGGTCAGGATCTTGTCGTTGGCCGGGTTGAACGGGTTCCCGGTGTCCAGGTAGTACGTGGCGTAGCTGGTCTGGCAGCTCCCGGCGCCGCGGCAGGTGGTCCGGGAGACGGTATTGCCGCGGGCGTCGTGCCCAGTGGTGATGGTGTGTCCGTTCGGGTCGGTGACGGCGTAGAGGTACCCGGCGGTGTCGTAGCTGTAGCGGGTGGTGTTGCCGTAACCGTCGCTGCGGGAGAGCAGCTGGGAGGAGCGGGTGTCGTACTGGTAGGTCAGGTTGTAGCCGGTCGGGTCCGTGACGACGGCGGTGGTGACCGGGGTGGCGGTACCACCGTCGCCCATGGCCTTGTAGTGGGCGGTGACGGTGTCCGCGTCGAGTCGGCTCGTGTAATAGGAGGCTTCCGAGATGCTGCCGTTGAAGTGATCGGCTCCACCGCCGGGCCAGCCCCAGCCGGTGGTGGTGCCGGCACCGAGGTAGACGTACGGCGTGCCGTTGAAGGTGATCTTGCGCCCGGTTGTGTCGGAGGCACTGGCACGACCGTCGATGTAGATGGTCTGGCCGCTGTCGTCGGCAGCGAGGACCACCTGGTGCCATGTGCCGTCGTTGACCGTTCGGTCGGAGGTCATCACGGCGCCCGAGCCCATCCAGAACTCTCCGTGGATGCGGCCGTCCGAACCGACGTACAGCGCCGGGTTCCAGGTGTTCCCGAGCGGGGACCCAACAGGGAAGTCCTGGTAGCTGTACAGCGGGCCGCCGCTGGTGGTCTTGAACCAGAGCTCGACACTGGCCGGTCCACGTGTGGGGGCGGCGTCGGGCGGGAGCTGGATCTGCGAGGTGGTGCCGTTGAACACGGCCGACCTCTGGTTGAGGTCGCTGGAGGGGCCGTTGCCGTTCAGCAGGACGTCGGTCAGGTTGCCGGTGTTGACATCGGGGCGGGCGGCGCCGAGCTGGCTCGCGGCGTAGCCGGAGCCGGACGGATCGTTGAGGCGCCAGTAGCCGATGGCACCGTCCTGGACCATCTTGGCGCGGTAGGCGCCCGCCGCGTCCAGACCGCCGACCGTGGCGGCGGAGATTGCCCGGTTGTAGTGGCCCGAAACGGTGTCCTTGGTGAGCCGGTACTGGAAGATCGAGAAGTCGGCGATGGCTCCGTTGAAGTAACTTGCCTGGCCCGTCGGAGGGTTTGGCCAGCCGCCGGTCCAACCCGCGCCGAGGTAGGCGTACGCCGAGCCGTTGTAGGTGATGGGCAGCGCGGTGCTGTTGGTCGCGGTGGGGGCGCCGTCCAGATAGAGGGTCTGACCGGAGCCGTCACCGGTCAGGGCGACGTGGTGCCAGGCGCCGTCGGTGACGGTGGAGGCCGAGACCAGGGCGTTGTCGGCCGAGCCGGTCCACAGCGCGCCGTAGAGCTTCTTGTCCGAGCCGATGTAGAGCGCCGGGTTCCAGTGGTCGGTCGGGCCGTTCGGCTTTCCGTCGATCGGGAAGGACTGGTAGCTGTACAGCGCTCCGGGGGTCGTGGTCTTGAACCAGAGTTCGACGGTGGCCGCCCCCCAGTGCTTGGGGGCGGTGTTGAGAGGCAGTTGGACGTATGCGTTGGTGCCGTTGAAGCCGGTGGCTGTGGAGGTGCCGGAGGCCCAGGGGCCGGGCTGGCAGCAGGTGGTGTTGTGGTAGCTGCCGCGGTTCTGGGCGAGCGCGGCCGAGGAGATCAGCTCGGTGGCCTGGTTTCCGGTGGTGTCGTCCATGCGCCAGTAGCCGGTGGGGTGGGCGTCGACGACGGCCGCGTCGTACTGGATTGCGCCATTGGTGGTGGCCAGCTGGTAGAGGTTGGCGACCGTTGCGCTGTCCATGCTGTGGGGGAACGCGGCAACGTTCGAGATCTGGCCCTTGAAGTGGCCGGAGTCGTCGCCCGGGGCGGCGGGCCAGCCGAGAGAGACGGCGCCGGCGCCGACGAAGACGTGCTCGACACCGTTGGGGGTGATGGTGCCGTCCAGCGGTCCGGCGCTCTGTGCGCCGTCCACGTAGAGCCGTTGGGAGGTGGGGCTGTCGGCGGAGAGTACGGCGAAGTGCCACTTGTCGTCGTTCACGGTGGCGGCGCTGGCCATGGTGCGAGAGGCGTCGCCGGTCCACAGCTGTGCGTGGACCTTCCCGTCGGTGCCGACGTACAGGGCCGGGTTCCAGTGCAGGCCCCATTGGGAGTGGGGGGCGTTGACGGGGAAGGACTGGTAGCTGAGCAGGACGCCGGCGCTGCGGGTCTTGAACCACACCCCGAGTGCGCCTGGGCCGGACTGGGGTGCGTAGGAGGCCG
Organism: Kitasatospora sp. NPDC098663; assembly: GCF_044760075.1. Lineage (NCBI taxonomy): Bacteria > Bacillati > Actinomycetota > Actinomycetes > Kitasatosporales > Streptomycetaceae > Kitasatospora > Kitasatospora sp. NPDC098663. The sequence goes on from NZ_JBIWAP010000043.1 coordinate 4,629, forward strand.
GCAGCTCGGTCCAGGAAGTGTTGCCGTTGAAGGAGGCCGATCCGGTGGAGCCTGTCATCGGCCCTGCGGCACCCAGCGCGACGTCGGAGTAGGTGCCGTTGTTGGGGGTCGGCCGCGGTGTGTAGATCTGGTTCGCGGCCTGCACGCCGGCGCCGTCGGACAGCCGCCAGTAGTCGGTCGGCCGGGAGCCCATGACCGTGCCCCGGTACTTCTGGGAGGAACCGGTCACGGTGGGGGCGTCGAGCTTCCAGGTGCCGCCGTTCTCGTCGGTGACCTGGGAGGCGCGGTCCTTGGCGGTGTCGTAGGTGACCGCGAGCCGGGTCTTGCCGGAGGGGAGCTTCAGCCCGGACAGCTCGGCCGAGGGCTGGCTGCCGGCCTGCCACAGGGCCTGGACGGTCGGGGCGCCGAGGGTCCGGTTGTAGAACGCCACATCGCTGATGCTGCCGGTAAAGTAGCTGGCCCGGCCGGTGAAGTCGTCGAAGGGGCTGTCCTGCCACCAGGCGCTGGTGAAGCCGCCGCCGATGGCCCCTGCGCGCTGTCCCGGTGCGAGGACCGGGCCTGCCAGCGTGCCCTGGGCCTGGCCGTCGAGGTACAGCGTCTGGGAGACGCCGGAGGCCGACAGCATCGCGAAGTGCCACTGGCCGTCGTTGACCACCTTGGACGACTGCATGGGGATGGAGGAGCCGGCCCAGAACTTGCCGTGGAGCCTTCCGGACGTGCCGACGTAGAGCGCTGGGGTGTAGTCGCCTGCCGTGGTGCCGCTGCCGGGGAAGTTCTCCGTCTGGTAGCTGAACAGCACACCCGAGCCAGTGGTCTTGAACCAGAGCCCGACCGAGGTATAGGAGGACGTGGACAGTTCGGTCTGGGGCAGCGTCACATAGCCGGTGCTTCCGTCGAACGTCGCCGCCGTCGCGGACGCGGCTGGCCCGGGGGTACCCAGGGTCACGCCGCTGGAGGAATAGGTCGCGTTGTCGTTGCCCTGGTTCTCGATCACCTCGCTGGCCGCGGTGCTCCCGGAGGGTTCGCCGAGGCGCCAGTACGAGACGGGGGCGGAGTCGAGGACGGCCGAGCGCAAGTGCGAGCCCGGGGTGTACGAGTACGCGGTGCAGGACCGGGCGGTGTTCCCCCCGGTCGCCGGCGCGCAGACCTGGTCCAGCTCGTCGGGGTTGTTGGTGTTGTAGGTGTACGTCCAGGCCTGGGCGGTGTTCCAGTCCGTTCCGGTGGCCGGGTCGGTGTACACCTTCGCGACGTGCCGGTTGCCGGTCGTCCACTCGAAGTGCAGCACCCGGCCCGAGGAGGTGTCCTTCACCGCCGCCAGGACACCGTTGCCGTAGCTCAGTTCCTGGGTTCGGCCGAGCGCGTCCCGCACCAGGGACAGCGCGTATCCGTCGCCCGAAGCGGCATGGAACTCGTAGCGGGTGCCGTCTTTGGCCATCAGATCGAAGCCGGCGGCGGCCTTGCTGAGGGACTGGAACTCACCCGGTGGCGGCGTGTACAGGGCGCCCTTGTTCGGATCGGCCCCGAAGCGGGCGGCCCGGCCGCTGGCGGTGGTGAGGACGACCGAGTCGGTTCCGTCGTTGTCGGGTTGGACCCGCATGTCGAAGTTGGAGGTCCAGCCGCTGCCGAACAGCGTCGAGGTGCGCGGGTCCAGGGAGTTGTACGAGCGGCTGACGGTCAGAGCCGGTCCGATGCTCTTGACGTCCGCGTCGGTCGCCGACGTGGTGTAGTTGCCGACCTTTGCGTCGAAGGGGCGTCCGGCTCCGTCGCCGACGGCACCACCCAGGTGGGAGGTGATGACCGGCTGCTGGACCTGGGTGGAGAAGGAGACCATGCCGGACTGCGGGCTCGCGCCGATGTGGTCGCCGACCATGACGTTCCACAGGTAGCTGGTGCTCCAGGCGAGCTTGCCTGGCGGCACGGCCCACGAGGCGCTGGGCTGCCAACCCGACTCGGCGACGAGCTGCGGATCGCCCGAGGCAGGGTTGGTGTAGACCTTGAAGTAGTAGTCCAGTCCCGTGCCGGGATAGTTGTCCGGGTCGTGGCCGGTGGCGTAGAGCTGCGGCGTGAGGCTGCCGACCACCGTGTCGTTGAGCGGCGCCAGCATGTCCAGCTGGGGCGAGGTGTTGACCCCGGACACGGTCGTGCAGTTGCCGAAGGGTATCGAGTAGGAGTCGTGCAAGGACGTGGTCCCGCCGACGTATCCGTCCCAGCAGAGGTAGTAGGAGCGTCCGAGCGGCAGCGGTGGGATCACCCCGTTGACGGTCACGGATTCATAGGTCTTGACCAGCCCGGAGACTCCGGTGGGCGGAGCGTTGAACCACTGCTCGTTCCAGTTCGAGTCGAAGAAGCGGGCCTTGACCTGCATGCTCTGCCAGTTCCACCAGTTGGCCGCCATGTTCGTCAGGGTGACCTGCTGGTAGCCGGGAGTGTCGTAGGTCGGCGGCATGTAGCTGCCGGCCGGCGCGTAGGTAGCGGCCCAGTCGCTGTAGACGATCGACAGGTACGGCGGGTAGGCACTGTTGGCGCTGGAGAACTTCTTCCAGTCGTACGAGTTCGTGGTGCTGGCCGTCAGCGCGAGGCCGTAGTTGGCACCGCCGCGGGCCCAGCTCTCGACCAACTGGACGCCAGCGTCGTTGTGGTTCCTGCCCAGGTCGATGGGCTCCCACTTCGCACCGCCGCAGGAGTCGCCTGCGGAGAAGCTGGCAGCGCCGAGTTGCTGACCGATCGACACACCGGGATAGCTGTTGATCGTCGCCGCGTCCCACCCGCTCGTGATCTGGTTCACGTACACCGGATGCGGCGAGCATTCATAGGAGTGCGTGTTGTTCAGATTGAGGGTGACGGCGTGCAGGTAGTCGTTCGACAACGCATTGGCCACGCCCGGGAAGTAGAGGTAGCTGTTCACCTTCGAGGCACCGCCGTCAGAGGTACCGATCCGCAGCAGCGGGTCGGTCGAGAAGTTCGCCTTCTGATCGGAACGGACGAAGGTCGACTGGCCGACGCCGATGCTCACGGTCGAGGGGTCCACGGTGACCGGGAAAACGCGCTTGGGGTCGTGCAGCCAGGCCGCGTCCAGGTCCATCTGCAGGGCGGGCACGCCGTTCTGGTCGATCAGACGGTAGCTGACACCGTCGCTGACCACACCGTCGCCGGATGCCGGGTCGACCTTCGAATCCATCATGAAGCCGCGCGGAATCGTCAGCCGAACCACGCCGGACGCGTCCTTGAACTGCACCTCGCCGGTCGGCCCGATCCCCGGGGTCAACCCGGTGACGTGCAGTGGGAAGACCCAGCTGGTCTGGGCGGTCGCGTCGTGCAGAAGCAGGGATTCCTTGATGCCCTGGGCGAGGCCGTTGTAGACGACGTCACTCGCAGGGCGCGCGAGCGGGTAGGTCAGGGTGTCGCCTTGGACGACGCCGCGCACCGGGGCCACGTCCGCCAGGCCGTAGGAGACCACGTGCTCCGCGTCCAGGGACCAGCTCACGAGCGACGGGTCGTCGGACTTGACTGCGAAACTGGCCTGCTGGCTGTTGGCCTGCTCGGCCCAACGGCCGGCGCGGTCGAGCGTGAAGTTGGTGTTGATGTCGTCCCAGCTGCCGTCGGCCTTCTGGTAGTGCACGGGGCGGGGGTAGACACGCAGGGTCTTGGTACCGTCCAGGTTCTGGTACATCGAGGTGCTGTCGGTCCGGGCAACGGTGACCTCGGCCCCCTCCGTTGGAACGCCCGGGGAGCCGGCACCGGTGGCGGCGTCGTTGTGGGCCTGAAGGTCATTCTCCGAGGGCGATGCCGACCTGGCGGTGGGGTGCTTCGCCCCCTTTCCGTCCTTGGTGTCGTCCTGTGGCGAGGCGGCAGCCTTCGGCTGCACCGTACCGCCGGACTGAGGACTGCCGGATCCGGCGTCGCCGGGGTGGTGTTCCAAGGACGGCGGCGGGGTGACGGCCTCACCCTTCACCGGGATCCGGGGCCGCCCGTCGCCCGAGGGATGCGGGGTGGTGTCACCCGGCATCGCCTTGGCCTCGGGCAATTCACCCGGGCCCGGTTGGTGCGCGGACTTCCCGGGGGCGCTTTCGTCCTTCTTGGTCTGTGACGACGGAACCGTGTGGCTTCCCTGACTCGGGTCGCCGCTGACCTGTTGCGGAGTGCTCGGTGTGACGGTCGGGGTCGGGGCGTTGGCAGCAGTGAACGCGCTCGCCTCCTGGGTGCCGACCGTCAGCAGGACGAGCAGAGAGGTGATGAATGCAAGCAAGCGACGCACGACCAGTCCCCCACAGACACAGACGAAGCGGCCGGCCCTCCCCTGGTGCCGGTCCGCGTCTTTCCTATCTGGTGTCAGCCCTCTTGGCACAGAGCGAAATTGGCAGGATCATGACCGTTACGTGCCATGCTTTCCCATAATTTCCAGACATGGACTTAAGAATTTTTTCATTTTCTTTACCAAGCGAAAGAAACTCCTGGGCGAGACTTGACCAACCCGCTGGGCGCCGCCGCACGTCGCGGCCCAACGCCAGGAGTAGCCCGCCATGAAGTTCCCCGCCAGCCCTCACCTGCGCTGGCTGCTCGTACTCACCTCGGCAACGGCCGTAACCGCCATCACGGTCCTGCTCACTCTCGGAACGGACGACGACGGGAACAGCCACCCGGCTCCGATCGCCCCTTCCAACATCGCCGGGCGCCGCACCGCCTGCCTCACCGGCGACGCCTCCGAGGCCGCTTCACGAACCGACACCAGCGCCATCTGGACCGCCCTCCAGGAGGCCAGCCAGCAGCACCAGTTGAACATCCAGCAGTTGCTCGTCCCAGCCCCCACCGCCGACCAGGCCCTGCCCTACCTCGCCGGGCTCGCTGCCCAGCATTGCGACTTGGTCGTCGCCGTCGGCCCCGCCTTCGGACAGGCACTGAACGCCGCCGCCAAGGCCAACCCACACGCTTCATTCGTCGCGGTGACCGCCGAGGGACTGCCTGCACCCGACGGGGTCGATGCGGTCACGGGCAGCGATACCGACAAAGCCGCCGAAATCCGCCGCCGGGCGCTTGCCGTGCCCGCCCCTGGTCACTGATCCCGGGCAGCCGTCTGCGAGCCAGGGAGGGTTGCTGCGTTTCTGCGGCACGACCGGGCGGGGCGAGTGGGCGGGGCGGGGTGGGGCGGCGGTCAGCCGTGGGCCAGGGTTCGGGGGCGGATGTCGGGCCAGGTCTGCTCGATGTGGTCGAGGCAGGCCTGGCGTCGCGCCGCGCCGAACACCGTGTTCCAGCCCTCGGGCACGGCGGCGAAGGCGGGCCACAGTGAGTGCTGGCCCTCTGCGTTGACCAGGACCAGGTAGTCGGCGTCGGGGTCGTCGAAGGGGTTCGTCACCACGTCGTCCTCTCGTGCTTGGTGAAAACCGGTGGGTTTGCCGGTGCGGTCAGCGGCCGCGCAGTTCCAGGGTGCAGCACTTGACGCTGCCGCCCGCCTTGAGGAGTTCGGTGAGGTCCACGCCGATCGGCTCGAAGCCGCGTCGGCGCAGTTCGCCGATCAGGTGGGTGGCCGACTCGGGGAGCAGGACGTGGCGGCCGTCGGAGAGCGCGTTGAGGCCGAAGACGGCGGCGTCCTCGGCGGTCGCCTGGACGGCGTCCGGGAACAGTTCGCGCAGTACCGCCCGGCTGCCGGGGGTGAAGGCCTGCGGGTAGTACATGATCTCGTCGTCGGAGAGGACGGCGAGCGCCGTGTCCAGGTGGTAGAACTCCGGGTCGACCAGGGTCAGGCTGGTCACCGGGACACCGAAGAACTCCTGGGCCTCGGCGTGCGACCTCGGGTCGGTGCGGAAGCCGGTGCCGGCCAGCAGCCGACGGCCGGCCAGCAGGTAGTCGCCCTCGCCCTCGTTGATGTGCTCGGGCCACAGCAGTTCGGACCAGCCCTGCTCGCGGAACCAGGACAGGTAGGCCGGGCCCTCGGCCGTGCGCTCGGCGTGGCGGAAGCGCGCGCCCAGGACCTTCCCGTCGACCACGGTCGCGCCGTTGGCCGCGAAGACCATGTCGGGCAGTCCGGGCAGCGGGGCGATCTCCTCGACGGTGTGGCCGAGTTCGCGGTAGAGGTCGCGCAGCCTGGTCCACTGGGCGAGCGCGAGTGCGCCGTCGACCGGCTTCTCCGGGTGCATCCAGGGGTTGATGGAGTAGCTGACGCCGAAGTGGCTGGGCCGGCACATCAGGAAACGGCGCTGGCTTGCGACGCGGGCTGTCATCGGGGTGGTTCTCCTCGGTCTGCGTGCTGCATGGTGTTCGTGTCCGGTCCGGGGCCGGTTCAGTCGATGAGCCGGCGGCGCATCCCGCGGACGGCCAGGAACCAGGCGAGGACGGCGAATGCGGCCAGGACGGCCCCGTGCAGGGCGTCGCCCGCCCCGAGCGTCCCGAAGGCGGCGTGGCGCACCAGCTGCGTGCAGTGGTAGATCGGGTTGACGGCCGCCACCCCCTGGACCCAGTCGGGCAGCCCGTCCAGCGGGAAGAACACGCCCGCGGCCATCACCAGCGGTGTGAGCACGCCGGACACCACGAGCCGCAGCCAGTCGATCGCCGGCACCAGGCAGGACACCCACATGCCGAGCAGGGCGAAGGCGAAGCCGGAGACCAGTGCCACCAGCGGCACCAGCAGCAGCTCCGGCCCCGGCGGCAGGCCGATGGCGAGGCAGACCAGCAGCGGCGCGGTGCCGTAGACGGAGGACTTGACGGCGATCCAGGACGCCTCGGCCGTGACCAGTTCCCAGACGTCGACGGGCTGGCACAGGACGGCGTCGTAGATCTTCTGGTACTTGCGGCGGTTGAAGCTCTCGAACATCCCGGCGAAGGCCGAGGCGAAGAGCACCGAGGTGACCACCATGCCGACGCCGACGAACTGCGGGTACGGGTGCCCCTGGACCGAGTCGATCAGCCGGCTGAAGCCGATGCCGAACCCGGTCATGTAGACCAGCGGCTCGATCAGCGAGCCGAAGGTGATGGCGGGCCAGTAGCGGCGGAAGAGCAGCAGTTCGCGCAGCCACACCGCCCGCATGGTCGGCCACAGGGCGGGCGGGAGGCCTGGGGCGGGACCGGTCTGGGCCTCGGTGCGGGGCATGGGCGTCGCCGTGGTCATCGGGTGTCCTCTCTGTGGGGGCGGGCAGGCGGGCGGTAGGCGAGGGGGACGAGGGGGCGAGGGAGCGGCCGGCCCGGGCTCAGCCGAACAGCTCTCCGGTCAGCGCGACGAACACGTCCTCCAGGGAGGTCGGGCGCAGCACGTCCGGCGGGCCGAGGCGCTCGCGCAGTTGCGCGGAGATCGTCTCGGCGCGCAGCACGGAGACCGCCGGCCCGGTCCGCCGGCTGGGCAGTCCGGCCCGGGCGGCCTCGGCCTCGACGAGTTCGCGCCGGGCGGCGTCGCCCCGGTACTCGGCGGCCTGCACGCCCGCGTGGGCGCGCAGCAGTTCGGCGGGGGTGCCCCGGGCGATCACCCGGCCGCCGGTCACCACGGCCACCTCGTCGGCGAGCCGTTCCGCCTCTTCGATGTAGTGGGTCGACATGACCACCGTGGTGCCGCTCTCGCGCATCCCGTCGATGACGTCCCACAGGTCCTGCCGGATCTGCGGGTCCAGGCCGACGGTGGGCTCGTCCATGAGCAGCAGCCGCGGGTTGTTGACGATGCCCCTGGCCAGCAGGACCCGCCGGCGCATGCCGCCGGAGAGCGCGTCGGCGCGGGTGTTCGCGCGGTCGGTCAGCCGGACGGCGGCCAGCGCCTGGTCGACCGCCTCACGGTAGCGCTCGCGCGGCAGGGCCGTGAACCGGACGAACACGTCGAGATTCTGGCGCACCGTCAGTTCGGGGTCGATGTTGTCGTGCTGCGGGACGACGCCGACCAGGGAGCGGGCGCGGCGGGAGTCCTCCGGCATCCGGTGCCCGAACACCTCCACGGTGCCCGCGTCCGCGCGGGTCTGCCCGGTGAGCATCCGCATGGTGGTGGACTTGCCCGCACCGTTGGGCCCGAGCAGGCCCAGGAACATGCCGGGCGGCACTTCCAGGTCCAGGCCGCCCACCGCGGTGGTGGCACCGAACGTCTTGACCGCGCCGCTGATTCGGACGGCAGGAGTGTCCACGCGGGCGCTCCTTTCGGGGAGTCGGGGAAGGCAGGAGGGGAAGGCGGGAGAAGCGCCGGGGAAGAGCAGGGGATGTGCGGGGGAAGGCGGAGGAAGTCGGGCGCAGCCAGGGGAAGTTCGGCGTCGGGGAAGGTACAAGGGAAGTCGGGGAATGTCACCGCCCGGTGCGCCGAAATCCTCGCTCCCCGGGGGCCGGGCCCGCGCGATCATCTAACCGCAGAATCGACTTGTCAGGAACCTGCTTTCGGGGGTTCCCCTGTCCATGACCAGGTGTTAGGTTGCTCGAAGATCAATGCCGCCGGGACGCACTGTGTCGGCCCATCCGGGGGGAAATTCGGCTCCATCACCCGTAGTTCGCGACCGTAGCGTCCGCGCACGACGGGTGTAGATCACGTATTCCTCCTTCGGTCGTCACCCGCGGCACCACCGCCCCTTCACACACCTGACCGAGGAGATGTGGATGCAGTCCGACGGACCGCTCACCGCGAACGTCCGCCTGCGGGCCGCGGTAGCCGAGGACGCCGGTGTCGTCACCGAGGTCTTCCTGGCCTCCCGCACCGCGACCATGCCGTACCTGCCCCGTCTGCACAGTGACGAGGCCACCCTGAGCTGGATCACCCACGTCGTACTCCCCGACACCCGGGTGTGGCTCGCCGAGGACGCCGGGACCGGGGCCGTGCTGGGCTTCGCCTCGCTCGACGGCAACCTGCTCGACCACCTCTACCTGCGCCCCGAGGCGCGTCGCCGCGGCATCGGGACCGTACTGCTGGAGGCCGTCAAGTCGGCCAGCCCGCAGGAGCTCTCGCTGCACGTCTTCCAGAAGAACACCGAGGCGCGCGCCTTCTACGAGCGGCACGGCTTCGTCGTGGTGGACACCAACGACGGCAGCCGCAACGAGGAGAACGAGCCGGACATGACCTACCGCTGGACCGCGTGACTCCCGCCCGCACAACGCGGTAGCCGGTAGTCCCGCCGCCGAGGGACGTCGGCGGGCCCCACGGCCCCGGAGCCCACAAGGACCCCCGGGGCCCCCGGCGGCCCGCGACTCACCACGGCCTGCACTTCACCACGGCCCGCTCATCACCGCGGCCTGCACATCACCACGGCCCGCTCATCACAACGGCGGGGCGCACCGCGGCCTGAACTCACCACGGCCGCGGCCCCCGACGGCCCCGGGGCCCACGCCGCCCCGCGACTCACCGTGCCCGCAACTCACCATGGCCGGGGCCCACAACGGCCAAGAGCCACCGGAAACCACCGTCCGGCCCGCCCGACCCACCCGGCCGGCGGGGCGGTTCCACCTGGAGGGATGCCCCGTGCTGGGCGAACACAGCCTGCCCGCGGAGACACCGCTGTCGTACGCGCAGTTGGCGCTCTGGTTCAACGACCGCCTCCAAGGCGGCGACGCCTCGTACAACGTCCCGGTGGCGCTGCGGCTGACCGGCCCGGTCGACCACGAGGCGCTGCGCTCCGCCCTCGCCGACGTGGTGGAGCGGCACGCGGCCCTGCGCACCGTCTTCCCCGAGCGCGACGGCGTGCCGCGCCAGCACGTGCTGGCGATGGCCGAGTTGCCGCCGGTCCTCACCGTGGTGCCCGTCACCGAGGAGGAGCTGCCCGCCCTGATCGAGGCCGGGGCCGGGCACGTCTTCGACCTGGAGGCCGAGGCCCCGCTGCGGGTGCACCTGTTCGTGCTCGGCCCGCGGCAGCACGTGGTGCTCATGGTGCTGCACCACATCGCCGGCGACGGCTGGTCGCTGGCCCCGCTGGCCCGCGACCTGAGCACCGCCTACCTGGCCCGCAGCCAGGGCCGGGCGCCCGTCTGGTCCCCGCTGCCCGGCACGTACGCCGAGTACGCCGTGCGCCAGCACGCGAACCTCGGCGACCTGGACGACCCGCAGGGCCAGGGCGGGCGCCAGCTCGCCTACTGGCGCCAGGCGTTGGCGGGACTGCCGGACTTCCTGGAGCTGCCCACCGACCACCCCCGCCCCGCCGCGATGTCGCACCGGGGCGAGTACTTCCCGTGGGACCTCCCGGCCGAGCTGCACCGCGAGCTGCTGGCGCTGTCCCGCTCCTGCCGGGTCAGCATGTTCATGGTGCTCCAGGCGGCGCTGGCGACGGTGCTGACCCGGTCGGGGGCCGGTACGGACATCCCGATCGCCAGCCCGATCGCGGGCCGCACCGACGAGCGCTACGACGACGTGGTCGGCTACTTCGTCAACCCGCTGGTCCTGCGCCTGGACACCTCCGGTGACCCGACCTTCCGCGAGCTGCTCAAGCGGGTGCGCCGCACCGACCTCCAGGGCTTCGCCCACCAGGAGTTCCCGTTCGAGCGGCTGATCACCGCGCTCAACCCGCACCGCTCGCTGGGCTGGCACCCGCTGTTCCAGGTGATGCTGGCCTTCCAGAACACCCCCGAGGCCTCCCTCGCGCTGCCCGGCATCGAGACCGAGATCACCGAGGCGGGCCCGGGCGGAGCCAAGTTCGACCTGTCCTTCAACATGCGCGAGGTGCACGACGCCGACGGCGCCCCGGCCGGGCTCGGCTGCTTCGTCGAGTACAGCACCGACCTGTTCACCCGCGCGGGCGCCGAGGCCCTGACCGCCCGGCTCGGCCGGCTGCTCGCCGCGGCCGCCGCCGACCCGGACCAGCGGATCGGCGGGTACGACCTGCTCGGCGCCGAGGAGCGGCTCGACCTGTTCGAGCGCGCCCACGGGCCCGCCCTGCCCTTCCCCGCGGTGCCGCACCACGACGCACCCGCGGTGCCGCACGACGGTGCCGCCACGACGACGCACGACGGCGCCCTCACCGCGACCCGCCACGACGCCCCCGCCGTGACGTACCACGGCGCCTTCGAGGAGCGCGCCGCCCTGGAGGGCGAGGTCACGGCCCTCGTCGCCGAGGACGGCCGGTTCACCTTCGCCGAGGTCAACGAGCGCGCCAACCGGCTCGCCCGGGAGCTCGTGCGGCGCGGCGCCGGCCCCGAGCGCTACGTCGTCCTGGCGCTGCCGCGCACCACCGACCTGCTGATCGCGCTGCTCGCCGTCCTCAAGTCGGGCGCCGCCTACGTACCGGTCAGCCCCGCCATGCCGCGCGAGCGGCTGGCCGGCGTCCTCGCCGACGCCGCCCCGGTCTGCGTGCTCGCCACGGCCGCCGGCGCCGGCCGGCTGCCGGACGGCGCGCCCGTCCTGGTGCTGGACGAGCCCGGGGCGCGGGCCGCCGTCGCCGCCCACCCCGGCGGGAACCTGACGGACGCCGACCGCACCGGCCCCACCGGCCCGGACGACCCGGCCTACGTCATCCACACCTCCGGCTCGACCGGGGTGCCCAAGGGCGTGGTGATCCCGCACGGCGGCCTCAGCAGCCTGATGCACCACCACCGCACCCGCATGGTCCGCCCGTCCGGCGGCCCGCAGGGCCGGCGCCTCCAGCTCGGCCTGGTCGCCTCGATCACCTTCGACACCGCCTGGGAGCCGCTGTTCTGGCTGCTGGAGGGCCACCCGCTGCACCTGCTGAGCGACGAGGTCCGGCTCGACCCGCAGGCCCTGGTCGGCTACGTCCGCCGGGAGCGCCTCGACTTCCTGGACCTCACCCCGACGTACGTCCCGGCGCTCACCGCCGCCGGCCTGTTCGCCGAGGGCCACCACCGCCCGGCCGTGCTGATGCTGGGCGGCGAGGCCGTCGGGCCGGCGCTGTGGACCGAACTCTCCGCCCTGCCGGACGTCGCGGTGTTCAACTACTACGGCCCGACCGAGTGCACCGTCGACGCGCTCGCCTGCTCCCTGGCGGACAGCCGCACCCCCGTCATCGGCCGCCCGCTCGACAACACCCGGGCGTACCTGCTGGACGACCTGCTGCGCCCCGTCCCGCTCGGCGTGCCCGGCGAGCTCTACCTGTCCGGGCCGCACCTGGCCCGCGGCTACCTGCGCCGCCCCGCGCTGACCGCCGAGCGCTTCGTCGCCGACCCGTACGGCCCGCCCGGCGCCCGGATGTACCGCACCGGGGACCTCGCCCGGATGCGCCGCGACGGCCAGGTGGAGTACCTCGGCCGGGCCGACGGGCAGATCAAGATCCGCGGCTTCCGGATCGAGCCCGGCGAGATCGAGGCGGTGCTGCTGCGCCACCCCGCGATCGTGCAGGCCGCCGTTCTGGCCCGGGGCGCCGGCGCCGAGGAGCGCCACCTCGCCGCCTACCTGGTGACCGAGGACGGGAACGCCCCCGACCTCGCCGAGGTGCGCGAGCTGCTGGCCGGGCAGCTGCCCGACTACATGATCCCGGCGGCCTACGCCGTCCTGGCCCGGCTTCCGCTCAACTCCAGCGGGAAGCTGGACGGTTCCGCTCTGCCCGAGCCCGAGCTGCGGGCCGCCACCGGCCGCTCCCGGGCCCCCCGGGACGCCCGCGAGGCCGCGCTGTGCGCGCTGCTCGCCGAGGTCCTCGGCGTGGCCGAGGTCGGCCCCGACGACGACTTCTTCGCGCTCGGCGGCCACTCCCTGCTCGCCACCCGGCTGGTCAGCCGGGTGCGCACCGCCCTGGGGGCCGAACTGCCCATCCGGGCGGTCTTCGAGAGCCCGACGGCCGCCGGGCTCGCCCGCGCGGTGGACGCCGGGCGATGTCGCCCGGCGCTGACCGCCGCCGCCCGCCCCGAGCGGATCCCGCTCTCGCACGCCCAGCGCCGGCTCTGGTTCCTCCAGCAGCTGGACCCGCACAGCGACGCGTACCACATCCCGCTGGCCCTGCGCCTGACCGGCGCCCTGGACCGGGACGCCCTCGCCGCCGCGCTGCACGACTGCGCCGTACGCCACGAGGCCCTGCGCACCGTCTTCCCGCTCCCCCGCGGCGAGCACGCGGCCCCCCGCCAGCGGATCCTCGCCCCGGAGCAACTCCCGCCGCTGCTGCGGCACTCCGGCACCGCCACGGTGACCGAGGAGGGCCTGGCCGAGGCCCTGCGCACCGCCGCCGCCCAGCCCTTCGACCTCGCGTCGGAGCCGCCGCTGCGCGCCCACCTCCTCACCCTCGCCCCCGAGCGGCACGTCCTGCTGCTGACGGTCCACCACATCGCCTGCGACGGCTGGTCGATGGGCCCGCTCGCCCGCGACCTGGGCGCCGCCTACCAGGCCCGCACGGCCGGCCGGGCCCCCGAGTGGAGCGCCCTGCCCGTCCAGTACGCCGACTACACCCAGTGGCAGCTCGCGCTGCTCGGGGACGACGAGGACCCGGGCAGCACCGCCGCCCGGCAGTGGCAGTACTGGAGCGGGGCGCTGGCCGGCCTGCCCGAGGAGATCGCGCTGCCGGTGGACCGACGGCGCACCGCCGGGACCGGCCAGGAGGCCGGCCGGGTGCCGCTGCGGCTGAGCGGCGCGGACCACCGCGCCCTGGCGGAGCTCGCCCGGGCCGACGGCGCCAGCCTCTTCATGGCCGTCCAGGCCGGTCTGGCCGCGCTGCTCACCCGCCTCGGCGCGGGCACCGACCTGCCGATCGGCACCCCGATCGCCGGGCGCACCGACGAGGCCCTGGACGACCTGGTCGGCTTCTTCGTCAACACGCTGGTGCTGCGCACCGACACCGGCGGGGACCCGGGCTTCCGGGAACTGCTGCGCCGCGTCAAGGACGCCGACCTCGCCGCCTACGCCCACCAGGACCTGCCGTTCGAGCGGATCGTCGAGCTGGTCAACCCGGAGCGCTCCCCCGGCCGCCACCCGCTCTTCCAGGTCGCCCTGGTGATGGAGCAGGCGGGCGCCGCCGTGGAGATCCCCGGCCTCGACAGCGAGCTGCTCACCGCCGGCCCGGCGCCGGCCAAGTTCGACCTCACCGTCACCCTGGGCACGCCCGCCGGCCCGGACGACGAGCTGACCGGCGCCGTCGAGTACCGCGCCGACCTGTTCGACCGGGCCACGGTCGAGGCGATCGCCGGCTGCCTGACGCGGCTGCTCGGCGCGGCCGCGGCCGATCCCGAGCGGCCGATCTCCCGGCTCGAACTGTCCGCCGAGGGCGAGCGGCCGCGGCTGCTGGAGCGCTCCGCCGGCGAGCGGCGGGAACTGGCGCCGACCACGCTGGCCGCCCTGGTGTCGGCAGGGCTCGCCGCGCCGTCCGACACCCCCGCCCTGGTGTTCGAGGGCCGGGAACTCGGCCCGGCCGAGCTGGACCGCCGGATCGACGCGCTGGCCCGCCGGCTCGCCGCGGTCGGCGTCCGCCCGGGCAGCCGGGTCGCGGTGGCCGTGCCCCGCTCGGTGGAGCTCGTGGTGGCGCTGTGCGCCGTCCACCGCGCCGGCGGTGCCTACCTGCCGCTGGACCCGGACTACCCGGCCGACCGGCTCGCGTACATGCTGGCGGACGCCCGCCCGGCCGCGGTGATCGCCGCCCCGGAGCAGGCCGCCGCGCTGCGCCCCGCCGAGGGCGTACCGTGCCTGTCACCGGAGGACCTGCCGGCACCCGAGGGCGTCACGCCGACCGCCCCCGGCCCCGGCGACCCGGCCTACGTGATCTACACCTCGGGCTCGACCGGGCGGCCGAAGGGCGTGCTCGTCCCGCACCACGCCATCGCCAACCGGCTGCGCTGGGGCCAGGAGGAGTACCGGCTCGGCGCCCGGGACGGCGTGCTGCAGAAGACCTCGGCCAGCTTCGACATCTCGCTGTGGGAGTTCTTCTGGCCGCTGATCACCGGCGCCACCCTGGTGCTGGCGAAGCCCGACGGGCACCGCGACCCGGCCTACCTGGCGGAGCTGATCCAGCGCGAGGGCGTGAGCGTCGCCCAGTTCGTGCCGTCCATGCTGGACGTCTTCCTCCAGCACCCGCGGGCCGCCGAGTGCACCGGGCTGCGCCTGGTGGTGGCCAGCGGCGAGGCGCTGCCCGCGGCCACCGTGCGCCGGTTCCGGCAGGTGCTCCCGGGCGCCCGGCTGGACAACCTCTACGGGCCCACCGAGGCCGCCGTGGAGGTGACGGCCTGGGAGTGCGGCCCGGCGGACGAGCAGGCGCACCCGGTGCCGATCGGGCGGCCGGTCTGGAACTCCGGCGGCTACGTCCTGGACACCGCCCTCAACCCCGTCCCGCCGGGCGTGCCGGGCGAGCTCTACCTGACCGGCGAGCAGCTCGCGTACGGCTACCTCGGCCGCTCGGCGCTCACCGCCGAGCGCTTCGTCGCGGACCCGCACGGCGCGCCGGGCACCCGGATGTACCGCACGGGCGACCTGGCCCGCCACCGCCCCGACGGCGTGGTGGAGTACCTGGGCCGGGTGGACAGCCAGGTGAAGCTGCGCGGCCACCGGATCGAGCTCGGCGAGATCGAGACCCGGCTCGGCGAGCACCCGGCGGTGACGGCCTGCGCCGTCACCGTGCGCGAGGACCGGGCCGGCACCGCCCGGCTGGTCGCCTACGTGGTGCCGGACGGCGCCGCGCAGCCTCCCACGGCCGCCGCGCTGCGCGCCCGGCTCCGCGGCCACCTGCCCGAGTTCATGGTGCCCACCGCCTACGTGCTGCTCGGCGCGCTGCCGGTGACGGCCAACGGCAAGCTGGACCGCCGGGCGCTGCCCGAGCCGCAGACCCACGTCGAGAGCCGGGCCCGGGAGCCGCGCACGCCGGCCGAACGCACGCTGGTCGCGGTCTTCGCCGAGCTGCTGGGCGTGCCCGCGGTCGGCCCGGAGGACGACTTCTTCCTGCTCGGCGGCCACTCGCTGCTGCTGATCCGGCTGGTCGAGCGCATCCACGCGGAGTTCGGCGTCGACCTGCCCGTGAAGGCGCTGTTCGAGGCGCCGACCCCGGCCGCGCTGGCGCAGCGGCTGACCGGGCAGCCGCCCGGGCGCGCCGACGCCCCCTTCGAACCGCTGCTGGCGCTGCGGGCCGCGGGCGGCCGGGCACCGCTGTTCTGCGTCCACCCGGTGACGGGCGACGGCCTCGGCTTCATCGGCCTGCTGCGCGGGCTCGACCCGGACCAGCCGGTCTACGCCTTCCAGGGCGTCGGCCCGGTCGGCGGCGGGGAGCGGCCGGCCGACCTGGACGGCCTGGCGCGGGAGTACCTGGCGCGGATGCGCGCCGTCCAGCCGCACGGCCCCTACCGGGTGCTCGGCTGGTCCTTCGGCGGACTGGTCGCGCACCAGATCGGCGTGCTGCTGCGCGAGCAGGGCGAGCAGGTCGACCTGGTCGCGCTGCTGGACAGCCATCCGGCGCCGCCGGACGCCGGGGAGGTCACCGACACCGCCGTGCTGGCCGAGGTGCTGACGGCGACGGGCGCGCCCGCCGCCGAGGTGGCGGCCGTCCTGGCGCAGCAGTGGCGGCCCAAGCCCTCGGAGCTGCTCGACCGGCTGGCCGTGGCGCTGCACGAGGCCGCGCCGCGCGACGAGGACGAGCTGGCGGTGTTCCTCGACTCCTGCCGCTACCACGCCGGGCTGATGGCGGCGTGGACGCCGGGGGTGCTGGACGCGCCGCTGACCACCTTCACCGCGACCGGCGACCACCGGCCGCAGCAGACGGTGGCCGTCTGGTCGGCCCACGCCACCGGGCCGGTGGCCGACCACCCGCTTGCCGCCCGGCACCTGGACCTCGCCGACGCCGGGCCGATCGACGAGATCGCCCGGGTCGTCGCCGCCGTCCTGCGACGGGCCGACGAGGGCCGGCGATGACGGTCCGTCCGGAGCGTTCCGGACGGACCGCCACCCGCCGCCCGGCCCCGTCGTACGGAACCGGGCGGCCGGGGTCAGGCGCCCGGCGCCCGGCCCTCCTGGGGGCCGTCCGCGGTGTCCAGGCACGCCCGGGCCTGCGCCGCGAGCTCCGCGAGCACCTCGGCCCGCCGCTGGTGCAGGAAGAAGTGGTCGCCCGGCAGGATGCGGTGGCGGAAGCCGGCCGCCGTGGTGGCCCGCCAGCCGGTGATCCACTCCGGTCCGGCCATCAGGTCGTCGGCGCCGCCGAGCGCCAGCACCGGGCAGGGCAGCACGGTCGGCCGGATCCGGTCGTTGTACTCGCCCAGCAGGGTGACGTCCGCCCGGAGCACCGGCAGGATCATCTGCATCAGGTCGGCGAACTCCAGCACCTCGGCCGGGGTCCCGCCGAGGCCGACGATGCGCTCCAGGAGCTCGTCGTCGGTGAGTCCGTGCAGCCGGGTGACGTCCGGCGTGCCGGGGGCCCGGCCGCCGGAGACCACGAGGGACAGCGGCAACGGCCGCGCCTCGGCGGCGAGCCGGCGGGTCGTCTCGTAGGCGATCCGGGCGCCCATGCTGTGGCCGAAGAGGATGAACGGTTCGTCCGCCGGGCGGCTCGCCAGCAGGGCGAGCAGGCCGTCGACCACCTCGTCCATGACGGCCGACGGCTGCTCGGCGAGGCGGGTGCCCCGGCCCGCCAGTTCCACCGGAACGATCGTCAGGCCCGGCTGCTCGCCGGACCGGGCCCACGGCAGGTAGGCGCTCGCGGAGCCGCCGGCGTGCGGCAGGCAGTAGACGCGTACGGGCCCGGACCGCCCGTTCGGCGCGGCGTCCCGGTGCCACGGCGTCCATCGGGCCACCTCGTCGTGCTGTACGGCGGACGAACCGGTCATCGCTGCTCCTTTTTCTTCCCCAGTCAATTACGCGAAGCCTGAACAGGCCTCCCGCACGACTTTATGCGGTAATTCACGGGTTGGTCCAGCCCGCATTCCGGCATGCCCCGAGAAGATCCAACCGGGCGATGCCGCAGCTCAGTTGTGCCCTGAAATAGTCGGTTGGCGCATAAGGATCTTGAGTCTTTCCCGGAACACCGAGCTCTGTTACGGTGCTCCTCGTCCGGGTTTCTTTCGGATATTTCCAGAGTATTTCGATCGGCGAGTTCCGACGACGAGTTCCGACGACGAGTTCCGAACGCACGACGGGAGAGGGCGGACAGAATGTGCGGAATAACCGGCGTATTCGTCCTGGGCGGCGGTCGCCCGGCCGATGCCGCCGTGGTCCGGGAGATGACGGCGTGCCTGGTGCACCGCGGCCCCGACGACGACGGCCACTACGCCACGGACGGCCTGTGCCTGGGCTTTCGCCGACTGGCCCTGAACGACCTCGCCGGCGGCAACCAGCCGCACCGCACCGAGGACGGCACCCTGGTCTCGGTCTGCAACGGCGAGATCTACAACCACCGCGAGCTGCGCACCGCGCTGAGCCGCCGCGGCCACCGGTTCCGCACCGAGAACGACACCGAGGTGCTGGTCCACCTGTACCGCGAGTACGGCGAGGACCTGACGGCCCACCTGGACGGCCAGTTCGGCTTCGCGCTGCACGACGCCGGCGCGCAGCGGCTGCTGCTCGCCCGCGACCGGGCCGGCATCGTCCCGCTCTTCTACACCGTCGCCGACGGCCAGCTGATCTTCGCCTCCGAGATCAAGGCGATCCTGCGCCACCCCGCCGTCAGCGCCCGGGTCGACCTGCGCGGCCTCGACCAGGTGCTGACACTGCCCGGACT
Organism: Kitasatospora sp. NPDC098663; assembly: GCF_044760075.1. Taxonomy (NCBI): domain Bacteria; kingdom Bacillati; phylum Actinomycetota; class Actinomycetes; order Kitasatosporales; family Streptomycetaceae; genus Kitasatospora; species Kitasatospora sp. NPDC098663. The sequence goes on from NZ_JBIWAP010000043.1 coordinate 23,126, forward strand.
GGTCAGCCCGCGCACCATGTTCGAGGGCATCAGCGCCCTGCGCCCCGGCGAGCGGCTGATCGCCGACCGCTCCGGCGTGCGCACCGAACGGTACTGGGACCTCGACTTCCCGCTCGCCGCCGACCTCGACCCGGTGGCCCCCGAGGCCCTGGACCGGGAGCTGGAGCGGTACGCCCACCGCACCGCCGAACTGCTCGACGGGGCCGTGCGCAGCCGGCTGCTCGCGGACGTGCCGATCGGCATGTACCTCAGCGGCGGCCTCGACTCCAGCCTGATCGGCGCGCTGATGGCCCGGGCCCGGCCCGGCCACGCCTGGCCCAGCTTCTCCGTCACCTTCCCCGGCCGCGACTTCGACGAGGGCCCGCACCAGCGGCTGGTCGCCGCCAAGCTGGGCACCGAGCACCACGAAGTCCCGGTCGGCGAGCACGAGGTGGCCGAGCGGATCACCGCGATGGTGCGCCACGCCGAGGCACCCGTGCGCGAGTCGTACAACGTCTGCTCGCTGGCGCTGTCCGAGGCCGTCCGCGCCGCCGGGACGGTCGGCGCGCTCAGCGGCGAGGGCGCCGACGAGCTGTTCGGCGGCTACCCCGGCTACCGCTTCGACGCCACCGGGCTCGGCGGCAGCCGGCTCACCGGCCTGGACGCCCGGCTGGAGCGGGAGATCCGCGAACGGATGTGGGGCGTCGACCTCGGCTACGAGCAGGACCAGCTGCCCGCCCAGGAGTTCCGCCGCGAGCTGTACGCCGAGGACCTGGCCTACGGGCTGGACGAGTTCTCCGTCACCAACCAGCGCCTGGTCGACCCCGGGCGGCTGGCCGGGCGCCACCCGCTGCACCAGCGCTCCTACCTCGACTACCACCTGCGGCTCGCCGACCACCTGCTCGGCGACCACGGCGACCGGATGGCCCTGGCCAACGGCGTCGAGCTGCGCTTCCCGTTCCTGGCGAACGCGGTGGTCGACCACGCCACCACGCTGCCACCGGAGTTGATGCTCGCCCACGGCCGGGAGAAGGCCGTGCTGCGCCGGGCGGCCGAGGGCCTGGTGCCCGGCGAGGTGCTCAGCCGGCAGAAGTACGGCTTCCGCGGCCAGACCAGCAGCCACCTGCTGAGCACCGGCGCCGACTGGTTCGAGGAGCTGGTCTCCCCCGCGACCGTCCGCCGCCAGGGCTACTTCAACCCGGACACCGTGGCCGCCCTGACGCGGCGTCAGCGCGGCGACGGCCAGCAGGTGCACGCCCACCTGGACACCGACTACCTGATGCTCGTCGCGACCTTCGCCCTCTTCGTCGAGGAGTTCGATCTGCCGTGCCTGGGATGACCGCCACAGCCGCCGGGCCGATCGCCGGCCCCGGCACCCGCCCGCACCACCCGCTGGTCGGGGTGGTCGGCGGCATGGGCCCGCTGGCCTCCGTCGAACTGCTGCGCACCGTCTACCGGGCCTGCCGGCTCCACCCCGAGCAGGACACTCCCCGGGTGCTGCTCTGGTCCGACCCCGCCGTGGTGGACCGCACCGAGGCCATCGGCAGCGGCGAACTCGACGAGCTGCGCCGCGCCGTGGAGTCCTCGCTGCGCGGCCTGCTGGCCGCCGGCGCGGAACGTGTGGTGATCGCCTGCATCACCGCCCACCACGTGCTCGGCGACCTGCCGGCCGACCTCGCGGCGCGCTGCGTCTCGCTGGTCGACGTGGTGCACGGGGAACTGGCCGCGGCCGGCGAACCGCACCTGCTGCTCTGCTCCTCCGGCACCGCCCGGGCCGGCATCCTCACCTCGGGCGCCGCCGGGGCCCGGGCCGCCCGGCAGCTGGTGGCGCTGCGCCCGCCGGACCAGGAGGCGCTGCACCGGGAGATCCACCGCCTCAAGCGCGGCGAGGACCCGGCCCGCGCCATCGACTTCCTGCGCGAGACCCTGCCCCGCTACGGCGTGCGGGCCTTCGTCGCCGCCTGCACCGAGCTGCACCTGGTCACCAGGGCGATCGAGGACGCCGGTCTGAGCGAGGCCTTGCCCTCCCTCGACCCGCTGACGGTCGTGGCCCACCGGATCATGAACGGAGAGTTGTGAGCCACACGAGCATCCTCGACCGCTGGGCCGACCAGGTCGAGCGCCGAGCCGCCGCCCCCGCCCTCGCCACCGCCGAGCGGGTCTGGAGCCACCAGGAACTGGCCGGGCTGGCCGCCGGCCTGCGCGACCGCCTCGCCACCGGCACCGGCCCGGTCCTGGTCGCCTGCGCGGACCCCGTCCCGGTGGTCGCGGCGATCCTCGCCTGCGCCGCCACCGGCCGCCCGTTCGCCCCGGTGGACACCCGCCAGCCCGCCGCCCGCTGGACGGCCCTGCTGGAGGACCTCCGGCCGGGCACCGTGCTCGCCGACGCCGCCGGCCGCTCCGCGCTGGCCGCCGCCGGGCAGCACCTGGCCGTCGCCGGACAGGGCGAACTGCCGCTGCTCGCCGCCGAGTCGATCACCCCGCTGCCCTGGGCGGCCGACGACTGGACCGGCATCAGCGGCCCCGACGCCGGCTACGTCTACTTCACCTCGGGCACCACCGGCCGCCCCAAGGGCATCCGGGGCAGCTTCGAGGCGGTCGCGCACTTCCTGGACTGGGAGATCGCCGAGTTCGGCATCGCCCCGGGCACCCGGATCTCCATGCTCACCTCCCCCGGCTTCGACGCCTTCCTGCGCGACGCCCTCGTCCCGCTGTGCGCCGGCGGCACCGCCGTGCTCCCGGCGCCCGGCGCCATCCCCGTCGGCGCGGCCCTGGCCCGCTGGCTGACCGAGCAGCAGGTCGACCTGCTGCACTGCGTGCCCACCGTGTTCCGCACCCTGCGCGCCGCCGGGCTGGCCGCCGGCTCCCTGCCGCGGCTGCGCAGCGTCCTGATGGCCGGGGAGCCCGTCCGCCCCGCCGACATCGCCTGGTGGCGGGCCCTGTTCGGGGACGGCAAGGAGCTGGTCAACCTCTACGGGCCGTCCGAGACCACCATGACCAAGGTCTTCCGCCGGCTCACCGCCGAGGACGCCGAGGCCGAGACCGTCCCCGCCGGCCGGCCGATGCCCGGGGTCGAGATCGGGGTGCTGTTCGGCGGACGCCCGGTGGTGGACGCGATCGGCGAGATCGAGATCCGCACCCCGTTCCCGCTGCGCGGCTACCTGGGCGACGCGGCCGGCGGCTTCGTCGCACCGGACCGGTACCGCACCGGCGACATCGGCCGCCTCGGCGCCGACGGCACCCTGGAGGTCCTGGGCCGCCGCGACCAGCAGGTCAAGGTGAACGGCGCCCGGGTCGAACTCGGCGAGATCGAGGACCTGCTGCGCCGCCACCCCGCGGTGGCGGACGTCTGCGCCGCCCTGGTCGAGGAGGCCGACGGCGAACCGGTGCTCTGCGCCTACCTGGTCGCCGACGGCGCCACCGACGAGGAACTGCGCGCGCACGCCGCCGAGGGCCTGCCCGCCGCCGCCCGCCCCGCCCTGTACCTGCGGCTCGCCGCGATCCCGCGCACCCTCAGCGGCAAGGCCGACCGGCGGGCACTGCCCAGCCCGGCCGCCGCCCTGGCCGGGCGCACCGGCGAACAGCCGCTGGACGGCCTGGAGGCCGGCATCGCCGAGCTGTGGCGCGAGCTGCTGCACGTGCCCGCCGTCGGCCGGCACGACGACTTCGCCCTGCTCGGCGGGGACTCGCTGGGCATCGCCCGCCTGCTGGACGGGCTGCGCACCCGCTTCGGCGTCGAGGTGCCGCTGCGGGTGTACGTCGGCGACCCGACCGTCGCCGGGCTGGCCGCGGCCGTCGCCGCCGGCCGCGCGGACGCCTCGCCGGAGGGCGGCCGCCGATGAGCCGCGACACCTCGCTGCCGCTGCGCGGCGACCGCGCCCGCGCGCCGCTGTCCTACGCCCAGCGCTCCATCTGGCGGGCCGAGCAGGTGCTGCCCGGCACCGCCCTGCACAACGAGAGCGCCGCCTTCCACGTCAGCGGCCCGCTGGACGTGGCCGCCCTGGAACGGGCGCTGGCCACCGTCGCCCGGCGGCACGAGGTGGTGCGCTGCGCCGTCGCCGCCGACGGGGCGGGCGAGCCGTGGCAGCTGTTCGCCGACCAGGTCCGCCCCGCCGTCGAGACCGTCGACCTGACCGGCGTCCCCGAGGGCGAGCGCGCGGGCCGGCTCGCCGAGCTCACCGCCCGCGCCGTGGCCGTGCCCTTCGACCTGGCCCGGCCCCCTCTGATGCGCACCCAGCTGTTCCTGCTGGGCGGGGGCCGCTCGCTGCTGCTGTTCACCGCCCACCACATCGTGGTCGACGCCTGGGGCTTCGGCGTCTTCCTGGAGTCGCTGGCCGCCTGCTACGCCGCCGAACTCGGCGGCGAGGCCCCTGGCCCGGGCCCAACCCAGGCCCAGGCACCGGCCGACGGACCCGACTTCGGCGACTTCGCCGCCTGGCAGCGCGGTGACGACAGCGACACCAGCCACGCCGGCGGAATCGACCACTGGCAGACCCGGCTGGGCGGCGAACTGCCCACCGCCGACCTGCCGTCCGACGTCGGCCCCGGCGGCGACCCGGCGGCCGGCGCGCTGCACCACTTCACCGTCCCCGCCGAACTGGCGGCCCGGCTCAGCGCCTTCGGCCGGGGCGAACTGGCCAGCCTGTCCACCGTGCTGCTCACCGCCTTCTGCGCCACCGCCGCCCGCTGGACGGGCCAGGACGACCTGGTGGTCGGCATGCCGGTGGCGACCCGCGGCCGCACCGCGCTGGCCGGCGTCGTCGGACCGCTGCTCAACCTCGTCGCCCACCGCAGCGACCTCGGCGGCGAGCCGAGCTTCCGGCAGGCCCTGGCCCGCACCCGCCGGCACCTGAAGGCCGACCTGCGCCACCGCGACACCCCCTTCGACCTGGTCCTGGAACGGCTCGGCCGGGCCGCGGGCGGGCGCACGCCGCTGTTCCAGCTGATGTACTCCTTCCACAGCGGCCCCACCACCACCCTGGAGCTGCCCGGCGTCACCACCGCCCCGGCGCCCTCGCACAGCGGCACGGCCAAGTACGACCTGACCTTCTTCCTGCGCCCGCGCCCCTCGGGCGCGCTGGACGCGACGCTGGAGTACCGCACGGCGCTGCTCGCCCCCGAGACGGCCGCCGACTTCGCGGACTCGCTGCTGTGCCTGCTGGAGGCCGCCGCGGCCGACCCGGACCGGCCGCTGGCCGAGCTTCCGGTGCTCTCCGAAGACCGGCGCCGGCGCGTCCTGGTCGACTTCAACCGGGCGCCCGACGCCGAGCGCGCCTGGGCCACCGTCCCCGAGGCGCTGCGCGAACTCGCCCGGCAGAACGGCGCCGCACCGGCCGTCGAGTCACCCGGCCACGCGTTCGACCGGGCCGCGGCCGACGCGGCCGCCGACCTGGTCGCCCGCCGGCTGGTGGCCCGGCACGGCGTGGCGCCCGGCGACCGGGTGGCCCTGCGCGTCGAGCGCGGCGCGCAGCTGGTGCCGCTGATCGTCGGCATCTGGCGGGCCGGAGCCGTCCTCGTCCCGCTGGACGAGGCCATGCCCGCCGCGCGGGCCGAGCACGTGCTCGCCGACAGCGGCGCCCGCCTGCTGATCGGCGACCCCGCCGAGGGGCTGCCCGCCGCCGACCCGGCCGCGCTGCTCGACGAGGGCCCGGACGCCGGGACCGGGCAGCCGCTGCCCGGCGCCGGCCCCGAGGACCTCGCGTACCTGATGTACACCTCGGGCTCCACCGGGCTGCCCAAGGGCGTGGCGGTGCCGCACGGCTGCGTCGCCAACCTGCTGCACAGCGTGGTCCGCGCCGAGCCGGGCCTGCGGGCCGACGACACCCTGCTCGCCGTCACCTCGATCACCTTCGACATCTCCGTCCTGGAGCTGTTCGCCCCGCTGCTGGCCGGCGGCCGGGTCGTGGTCGCCCCGCGCGAGAGCGTCCGCGACGCCGAGGCGCTGGGCGCGCTGCTGGAGCGCAGCGGCGCCACCGTCATGCAGGCCACCCCCTCGCTCTGGCGAGGGCTGCTGGACGGCGGCTGGGCGGGCCGGCCCGGGCTGCGGGCGCTGTGCGGCGGCGAGGCCCTGGACGCCGACCTCGCGGATCGGCTGCTGGCGCGCTGCGCCGAGCTGTGGAACCTGTACGGGCCGACCGAGACGACCATCTGGTCCACCGTCGGGCGGGTGCTGCCCGGCGAGGGCGTCACGGTGGGGCGCCCGGTGGCCGGCACCGTCTGCTACGTCCTGGACCGGCGGCTGCGGCCGGTGCCGCGCGGGGCCGTCGGCGAGCTGGTGATCGGCGGGGCCGGCGTCAGCGCCGGGTACCGCAACCGCCCGGAGCTGACCGCCGCCGCCTTCGTCGCCGACCCGGTCGACCCGGCCGGCGGCACCGTCTACCGCACCGGCGACCTGGCCCGCCACCTGCCGGACGGCCGGATCGTCGTGCTCGGCCGGGCCGACCAGCAGGTGAAGATCCTCGGCCACCGCATCGAGGTCGGCGAGGTGGAGTCCCTGCTCGCCGCCCACCCCGAGGTCCGCCAGGCGGCGGTGGTCGTGGACCGGGGGCAGCCCGCCGGGCCCCGGCTGGTCGCCTTCGTCACCGCCCGCACCGGGGACGACGAACTGCCCGACCGCCTGCGCCGCCACCTGCGCGAGCGGCTGCCCGCCGCCGCCGTCCCCGGGGTGATCGCCCCGCTGCCCGCGCTGCCGCTCAACACCAGCGGCAAGGTGGACCGGCCGGCGCTGCTGCTGCGCGCCGGGGAGCTCACCGCCGCCCGGCGCAGCGCACCGGCCACCGAGGCCGAGCGGGCCGCCGTCGCGCTCTGGGCGGAGGTCCTGGGCCTGCCGTCCGAGCGGGTCGGCACCACCGACGACTTCTTCGCCGCCGGGGGCAACTCCATCGCCGCGACCCGGCTGCTCGGCCGGGTCCGGGCCCGCTTCGGCGCCGCGCCCTCGCTCGCCGAGTTCTACACCGACCCCACCCCCGCCGCCCTGGCACGGGTGCGGCCCGCCGCCCCGGCGCCCGCCGCCCGTACGGCCGGGCCGGCCCCGGACGCCGTCCCGATGACCGACCAGCAGCGCCAGCTGTGGCTGCTGCACCGCCTGGCCCCCGACTCGCCCGCCTACCACCTGCCGGCCGCGCTCGACCTGACCGGCCCGGTGGACGAGGCGGCCCTGACCGGGGCGCTCGCCGACCTGACCGCCCGGCACCCGGTGCTCGCCGCCCGCTGCGAGCTGCGCGAGGACGGCCCGGTGCTGGTCCTCGCGCCGCCCGCCGCACCGGCCCTGGCCGTCCTGGACGCGGCGCCCGCAGAGGTGCCCGAGCTGGCCCGGGCGGAGGCGGTGCGCCCCTTCGACCTGGCCGGTGAGCCGCCGCTGCGGCTCACCCTGGTGCGCACCGGCCCCGAGCGCTCGGTGCTGCTGTGCACCGCGCACCACCTCGCCGTCGACGGCTGGTCGATCGGCGTGGCCGTGCGCGAGCTGGCCGCGCTGTACGCCGCCCGCCTCGGACTGGCCGAGCCGCCGCCCGCGCTCGACCTGGACTTCGCCGGCTACGCGGCCGGCTGCGCCGACGAGGCGGGCCTGACGCTGCGCCAGGAGCACCTGGAGTACTGGCTGAAGCGGCTCGACGGGCACCCCGGGGTGCTCGACCTGCCCGCCGACGCACCGACCCGGACGCGGCCGACGGGAGCCGGCGCGACGCTGCCGGTGGCGCTCGCCCCGGAGCTGACGGCCGCGCTGCGCGAGGGCGCCGCCCGGCTGCGCACCACGCCGTTCACCCTGCTGCTCGCCGTGTACGCGGCGCTGCTGGGCCGCTACGCGGGCAGCGACGACGTGCTGGTGGGCGTGCCCGTCGCCAACCGTGACCGGCCCGAACTGGAGTCGCTGGTCGGCTCGTTGGCCAACACCCTGCCGGTGCGCGTGGACCTGGCCGGGGCGCCGTCCTTCGCCGAGCTCGCCGCCCGCACCGGGCGGGCGCTGGCGGGCGACCTCGGCCGTCCGCTGGTCGCCTTCGACCGGCTGGTGGCCGGCCTCGGCCTGCCCCGCGAGCCGGGCCGGCCGACCCTGGTCCAGGCCTCGCTGGTGTTCCAGGACGCGCCGCCGGCCGACATCCGGCTGGGCGCGGCCGCCGGCGTGCTGCGCCAGATCCCCACCGGGGCGGCCAAGTACGACCTGACCCTGGCCCTGGACGAGCGCGCCGACCGGATCGGCGGCGCCCTGGAGTACGCCGCGGACCGCTTCGGCCCGCAGTTCGCGGACCGCTTCGCCCGGCACTTCCACGTCCTGCTGCGCGCCGCCCTGGCCTCGCCGCAAGCCCCCCTCGACGCCGTCGAGCTCACCGATCCCGCTCTGCCCGCCCCGCGCCCGGCCCGCCCCGCGGGCGAGGCGCGCGCCGAGCACGCCGTCCCGGTGTCCGAGCTGTTCCGGGCCCGGGCCGCCGCCCGTCCGGACGCCCCCGCGATCCGGGCCGAGGACGTGACGGTCGGCTACCGGCAGCTCGACGTCTGGAGCGACCGGATCGCGTCCCGGCTGCTGGAGCGCGGCGCGGCCCCCGGCCGGTTCGTCTCGGTGCTGCTGCCCGCCGGCCCGGTGCAGAGCGCCGCGATCCTCGGCGTCGCCAAGACCGGGGCCGCCTTCGCGGTGCTCGACCCGGCCGACCCGGACGCCCGCCTGACCGCGCTGCTGGCCGACGCCGGACCGGTGTGCCTGCTGGCCACCGGGAGCACGCTCGCCCTGCACCCCGAACTACGTTCGGCCGACGGGCACTTCGCCGGTATCCCGATCGAGGCCGTCGACCCGCGGGTGCCGGCCGCCGACGAGCCCGCGGGCCCCGCCCCGGCCGCCTCCCCCGCCGGCCCCGGCGACCCGCTCTGCCTGGTCTACACCTCCGGCTCCACCGGCACGCCCAAGGGCATCGCCCTGCCGCACGCGGCGCTCGCCCAGTTCGCCCACTGGCAGCGCGAGCACTTCGGCATCCGCCCGGACAGCCGGATCGCCCAGTGGGCCCCGTTCACCTACGACGCCGCGTACACCGAGGTGTTCGCCGCGCTCTGCTCGGGCGCGGTGCTCTGCCTGCCGCCGCAGGGGCTGCGCCGCGACCCGCTCGCGGTGGCCGGGTGGCTGCGGGCCGAGCGGATCACCCAGATCCAGACCGTCCCGGCCTTCTTCCAACTGGTCACCGAGGCGCTGGACGCCACCGGCTCGCACCTGCCGGACCTCGCCCACGTGCTGATGGCCGGCGAGGTGCTCCCGGTGGCGCTGGCCGCCGCCTGGGCGCACCGCCCCGACCGGCCGCGGCTGCACAACCTCTACGGGCCCACCGAGTGCGTGCTGGCGACGCACCGCGAGCTGGCGCCGGGCGAGGAGTTCCCGGCCGGGGTGCCGATCGGCACCCCGATCCCGGGCCGCGAGGCGGTGGTCCTGGACCGCGAGGGCCGGCTCTGCCCGGTCGGGGTGGTCGGCGAGATCCACCTGCGCAGCGACTTCCTGGCCGGCTCGTACCACCGCAGGCCCGAGGAGAGCGCCCGGGCGTACGTCGCCGACCCCTGGCAGGCCGGGGGCCGGCTGTACCGCACCGGGGACCTGGGCCGCCGCCTCCCGGACGGCGAGCTGGCGTTCGTCGGCCGGATCGGCAGCCAGCTGAAGATCCGCGGCAACCGGATCGAGCTGGAGGAGATCGAGGCGCTGCTGGAGCTGCACCCGGGGGTCCGCGAGGCGGCCGCCGCCGCGCACGGCCGGGGCGGGGCCCGCCGGCTGGTCGGCTACGCGGTCGCGGCGCCCGGGGTCACCGGCGCCGAACTGCGCGCGCACCTGGCCGAACGGCTCCCGGCGGCGGTCGTGCCGGACACCGTGATGCTGCTGGACGCGCTGCCCCGAACGCGCACCAACAAGCGCGACCGGGCCCGGCTGCCGCTGCCCGGGGCCACCGCCCGGCCCGCCGACGCCGCACCACTGGCCGGGGTCGAGCAGCTCGTCGCCGACGCCTGGCGCCGGCTGCTGGGCGGCGGACCGGTCGGCCGGCACACCAACTTCTTCGAGGCCGGCGGCGACTCGCTGCTGGCCGCCCGGCTCCAGCTGGAGCTGGCCCGCCGCCTGGAGCGGCCGGTCCGGCTGGTGGACATCTTCGGGCGGCCCACCATCGCCGAGTTCGCGGCCGGCCTCACCGAGGGCGCCGCCCCGGACGGCCGGGCCGGCGCCGAGAGCGCCGAGCCGCGCGGCGAACGCCGCCAGAGCGCCGTCCGGGCCCGCGCCAGGGCCCGCCGCGAAGCCCGGGACCGGGCCGAGGGCCCGGCCGCCGACCAGCACACACCGGCCGGGCCGACGACCCGGACCGCACCGACAGGGAGGGACTGACATGGACGTTCAGGGCGTGATGACGGAGCTGCACGGCATCCTCGGCACCGAGGGGCTGGAGCGGGTCGAGGAGTGCCTGCGCATCCTCACCGGCGAGCAGGCCCCGGAGTACCTGCACGACGACCAGGAGCCGACCCGGCTGTTCTTCCCCGGGATCAGCGCCCTGCCCTGGCACGACACCGCCGAACTGCCCTGGGTGGCCCGGATGGAGGCGGCGTACGACCGGATCAAGGCCGAGTTCCTGGAGCTGCGCGCCGAGCAGGCCCGCTTCGCCCCGTACGAGGACCTGTACACCAAGGAGCTCGGCTGGCAGGGCTGGGACACCTACCAGCTGTACCGCAACGGCAGCTGGCGCGACGAGGTCCTGGAGCGCTGCCCCGAGACCCACGCCGCCGTCTCGGCGAGCCCGCACGGGCCGCGCGACGGCATGTTCACCATCCTCAACCCCGGCGTGCACATCACCCCGCACACCGGCGGCGTGAACCTGCTGCTGACCGCGCACCTGCCGCTGATCGTGCCGCCCGGCTGCGCCATCAAGGTCGGCGACGACGAGCGGGGCTGGGAGGAGGGCAAGGTGATCCTCTTCGACGACAGCTTCATCCACGAGGCCTGGAACAAGGGCACCCAGCAGCGCGCCGTCCTGCTCTGGGACGTCTGGCACCCGGAGCTGACGCCCGTCGAGGTCCGGGCCCTGGAGTTCCTGATGCCCCGTTTCCAGCGCTACCTCATGGCGGTCTGAGCCGCCCGCCGGCCCTGAACCCCATGGCGCTCTGAACCCCATGGCGCTCTGAGCCCCGGCCGCGTACCCGGTCCTGCCCGCCCCGCCGCGCGCGGAGCCCACCTCACCCACGGAGAACACCTTGAACGCACAGCCGGTCATTCCCGACGAGGCCGAGACCGACGGCCGGGTCGCCGTCGTCGGCCTCGCGGGCCGCTTCCCCGGAGCCGATTCCGTCGACGCGCTGTGGGAACTGCTGGCCTCCGGCACCGAGGCGATCAGCCGGTTCGGCCCCGAGGAGCTGCGGGCCGCCGGGGTGCCGGACGGCGAGGCCGGCAAGCCCGGGTACGTGGCCGCCAAGGGCGTGCTGGCGGACGTCGCCGGCTTCGACTCCCAGCTGTTCGGCTACAACGCGCTGGAGGCCTCGGTCATCGACCCGCAGCAGCGGATCTTCCTCGAATGCGCCTGGGAGGCGCTGGAGGACGCCGGCTGCGACCCCGACCGGGCGCGCGGGCCGATCGCGGTCTACGCCGGGTCGCTGCTGAGCACCTACCTGATCCACAACCTGCTGCCGCGCACCGACCTGCGGGACTCCCTCGGCGTGCCGATGCTCTTCCAGGGCAACCAGCCCGACCAGTTGGCCCCCCGCGCCGCGTACAAGCTCAACCTGCGCGGCCCGGCGGTCAGCGTGCAGACCGCCTGCTCGACCTCGCTGGTCGCGGTGCACCTCGCGGTGCAGAGCCTGCTGTCCGAGGAGTGCGACCTCGCGCTCGCCGGCGGCGTCACCGTCACCGTGCCGCACCGCTCCGGCTACCTGCCGGTGCCCGGCGGCATCGAGTCGCCGGACGGGCACTGCCGGCCCTTCGGCGCCGAGGCGGCCGGCACGGTCTTCGGCAACGGCGCGGGCGTCGTGGTGCTCAAGCGCCTCGCCGACGCGCTCGCCGACGGCGACCGGGTGCACGCCGTCATCCTCGGCTCGGCCGTCAACAACGACGGTGCGAACAAGGCGGGTTACACCGCCCCCGGGGTCGCCGGCCAGACCGCCGTGATCCGCGAGGCGCTGTCCGTCGCGGGCGTCGCCCCGGACAGCATCGGCTACGTCGAGGCGCACGGCACCGGCACCCCGATCGGCGACCCGATCGAGGTCGAGGCGCTCACCGCCGCCTTCCGCGCCGAGCAGGACGCCGACGACAGGTCCACCACCGGCTGGTGCGGCCTGGGCTCGGTCAAGTCCAACCTCGGCCACCTGGACACCGCCGCCGGCGTCACCGGCCTGATCAAGGCCATCCTGACGGTGCGCGGCGGCCGCATCCCGGCGAGCCTGCACGCCGAGGCCGTCAACCCCGGACTCGGCCTCGCCGACAGCCCGTTCTTCGTCCCGGCCGGCCTCACCGACTGGCCGGTCGCCGACGGCCCGCGCCGGGCCGCCGTCAGCGCCTTCGGCATCGGCGGCACCAACGCGCACGTGATCCTGGAGCAGGCCCCCGAGCCAGCCCCGCGCGAGGCCGCCGCACCGGGCGCCGTCCCCGTCGCCCTGCCGCTGTCGGCCCGCACCGCCGCCGCGCTGGACGCCGCCGCCGAACGGCTCGCCGACGACCTCGCCGCCCACCCGGACCGCCCGCTGGCCGACGTCGCCCGCACCCTGCGCACCGGCCGCCGCCAGCTGGTCCAGCGCCGCGTCGTGGTCGCCGACGACACCGCCGCCGCCGTGGCCGCGCTGCGCGGCGGCGGCCGCCGGGAGTCGGTCCGGGCCCGCGCCGGGCAGGGCGCCGCCCCCGTCGCCTTCCTGCTGCCCGGCCAGGGCGCGCAGTACCCGGGCATGGCCCTGGGCCTGCACCGGGCGCACCCGGTGTTCCGGGCCGCCCTGGACGAGGCCGCCGGCCTGCTGCGCCCGCACCTGGGCCTCGACCTGGTCGAGCTGCTGCGCGGCGGCGACGCCGACCTGCTGCGCCGCAGCTCCGTCACCCAGCCCGCCGTGCTGGCGGTCGGCCACGCCACGGCCGCGCTGTGGCGGCACTGGGGCGTGCGCCCGGCGGCGCTGCTGGGCCACAGCCTCGGCGAGTACACCGCGGCGCTGCTCTCCGGCGTCCTCGACCTGCCCGAGGCGCTCGCCCTGGTCGCCGCCCGCGGCCGGCTGATGGAGCAGACCGCGCCCGGCGCGATGCTGGCCGTCCCGCTGGACGAGGCGGCCGCGGCCGACCTCGCCGCCGCGCACGGCCTGGACCTCGCCGCCGTCAACGGACCGGGCGCCTCGGTGCTGTCCGGCACCGCCGAGGCCGTCGAGCGGGCCGCCGCCGAGCTGGGCGAGCGGGGCCTGCGCGCCCTGCGCCTGCCGGTGGAGCGGGCCTTCCACAGCGCCCTGTGCGCGCCCGCCGCCGAGCAGTTCGCGGCCGAGCTCGCCAAGGTCACGCTGCACGAGCCCACCGTGCCGTTCCTGTCCAACCTCACCGGCGACTGGATCACCCCCGAGCAAGCCACCGACCCCGGCTACTGGGTGCGCCAGATGCTCGCCCCGGTGCGCTTCCACGACGGGCTGACCCGCCTGGCGGCGCTCGACGAGCGGATGGTGCTGGTGGAGACCGGCCCCGGCAGCGTGCTGACCGACCTGGCCCGCGCGGCCGCCGAGGGCACCGCCGGGCCGCGGCTCGCCCTGCCGCCGCTGCCCACCCGCGGGCGCCGCGGCGCCGAGGACGAGCCCGGCAGCGCCGTCCTCGCGCTCGGCAGCCTGTGGGCGCACGGCGCCGCCGTCGACTGGGAGCCCGTCGACGCCGACGCCCGCCCCGCCGACCTGCCCGGCTACCCGTTCGAGCGGCTCCCGCACTGGATCGAGCCCGCCGTCCCCGGCCGGGCGCCCGCCACCGCGCTGCCCGCCGCGGACCTCGACGCCGTCCACGGGACCGTCACCTGGCGCCCGCTCGCCGAGAGCGCCGGGGACGACCCGCTGGCCGGCCGCCGCCAGACCTGGCTGGTCCTGCTGGACCGGGCCGGCGCCGCCCAGCCCCTGGTGGAGCTGCTGACGGCGCGCGGCCAGATCGTCACCACCGTCCAGCCCGGCCCGGCCTACCGCCGGGTGCGCCGCGGCGTCTACGAGCTCGACCCCGCCGACCCGGCCCAGTACGCGAAGCTGCTGGCCGACCTGCGCGGCCTGGTCCGCACGCCCACCGCCGTCCTGTACGCCTGGGGCCTGGACGAGACGCCGGACGAGACCGCCGGCTACTTCGGCCTGGTCCACCTCGCCCGGGCGATGTCCGCCGAGAGCGTGCTGAACGAGGTCCGGCTCGGCGTCGTGACCGCCGGGGCCTTCCCGGCCGCCCCCGGCGAGCAGCCCCGGCCCGCCGCCGCCCTGCTCAGCGGCCCGGTCCAGGTGCTCGGCGAGGAGTACCGCAACCTGCGCTGCACCCAGGTCGACCTCGCCGTCGGCACCGCGCTCGACGAGCCCGCCGCCGACGCGGTGGTGCGCGCCGTGCTCACCGGCCCGGCCCGGCTGCTCGCCCTGCGCGGGGGCGCCCTGCTCACCCGCACCGTCGAGCCCGCCGAACGCCCCGTCCCGACCGCCCCGACCCGGGTGCGGGCCGACAGCACCTGGCTGCTCACCGGCGGCCTCGGCGGGATCGGCCTGACCCTCGCCAGGGCCCTGGCCCGGGCCGGCGCCGCCCGGCTCGTCCTGCTCGGCCGCGGCGCCGCCGACGAGGCCGCGCTCGCCGCGGTGCGCGAGAGCGGCGCCGAGGTGCTGGCCGTCCAGGCCGACGTCACCGACGCCGCATCGCTGGACCGGGCGCTGGAACAGGCCCGTTCGGCCTTCGGCCGGATCGACGGCGTCGTCCACGCGGCCGGCGTGCCCGGCGGCGGCTCCGTCGAGCTGCGCTCCGACGACAGCATGCGCACCGTCCTCGCCCCCAAGACCGCCGGCCTGCGCCACCTGCTCGCCGCGCTGCGGCCCGGGGAGGCCGAGGTGCTGGTGCTCTGCTCCTCGCTCGCCACCCTGATCCCGACCTACGGCCAGGCCGACTACGCGGCCGCCAACGCCTACCTCGCCGCCGTCGCGGAGGCCGAGGCCGCGCGCGGCGAGCGCCACGCGGTGGCCGTCGACTGGGACATGTGGGCCGGCGTCGGCATGGCCAGCCGGGCCGAGGTCCCCGAGGCCCTACGGGCCTTCCAGGCCGACATGCTGGCCGGCGCGCTCACCCCCGAGCAGGGCGCCCGCGCCTTCGCCGCCCTGCTGGAGGGCCCGCCCGGCCGGGCCGTGGTGGCCCGGGCCGGCGCCGCGATCGCGGACGGCACGCTGCGCACCTCCGCCGCCCCGGCCGCCGAGGCCCCCCGGACGGCGGCCCTGCCCCGCCCCGAGCTCGCCACGCCGTACACCGCCCCGGCCACCCCGACCGAGGAGCGCCTGGCCGAGATCTACGCCGAACTGCTCGGCCTCGACCGGGTCGGGGTGGACGACGACTTCCTGGAGCTCGGCGGCCACTCGCTGCTGGCCGCCCAGATCGCGGCCCGGCTGCGGGCCGAGTTCGAGGTCGACGTCCCCGCCCGGGTCTTCTTCGAGGGCGGCCGCGTCGCCGACCTCGCCACCGAGATCGAAGACCGCATCCTCGCCGACCTGGAGAACCAGTGACCAACCCCGCAGGCCGCCGCGAGGACCGCCTCGCCCGGCTCACCCCCGAGCAGCGCGCCGCCTTCGAGGCGCGCGCCCGGGGCCGCGCAGGCACCACCCCGGCCACCCCGGCCGGCCCCGCCGCCCCGGCCCCGGCCGTGCCGCCGCGCGACCCGGCGCTGCCGGCGCCGCTGTCCTTCGGCCAGGAGCGACTCTGGTTCCTGGAGCAGCTCACCCCCGGGCTCGGGGTGTTCAACGAGTACGTGGGCCTGCGCCTGAGCGGCCCGCTGGACGTCGCCGCGCTGGAGGCCGCGCTGGACGGCCTGGTGGAGCGGCACGAGGCGCTGCGCACCGTCATCGCCGCCGGCCAGGACGGCCCGGTGCAGCGGGTGCTGGAGCGCACCGCACCGGTGCTGCGGGTGATCGAGCCGGCCGGCGGCGAGGCCGGCTGGAGCGAGGCCGAGGAGCGCGCGCTGGCCGAGCGGGAGGCGGCCCTGCCGTTCGACCTGGAGCACGGCCCGCTGCTGCGCGCCCTGCTGATCCGCTCCGCGCCCGAGCGCGCCCTGCTGGTCGTGGTCAACCACCACCTGGTCGGCGACGCCTGGTCCCGCGCGGTGCTGGTGGAGGAGCTCTGCGCCCGCTACCGGGCCTTCCGCGAGGGCGGCCCGGCCCCCGAGCCGCTCGCCGTGCAGTACGCCGACTGGGCGCAGTGGCAGCGCCGCGAGCTCACCGACACCGCGCTGGCCGAACCGCTCGGCTACTGGCGCGAGCGTCTGGAGGGCGCCCCGCACGTCCTGGAGCTGACCACCGACCGGCCCCGGCCGGCCGTGCCCAGCCACCGGGGCGGCCGGGTGCACTTCACCCTGAACGCCGCCACCACCGAGGCCGTGGAGGGCGCCGCCCGGGCGGCCCGGGCCACCCCGTTCATGGTCACGCTGGCCGCCTGGCAGGCCGTCCTGATGCGCCACTCCGGCCAGCAGGACGTCGTGGTCGGCGTGCCCACCGCGGGCCGCGACCGGCCCGAACTCGCCGGGCTCGTCGGCATGTTCGTCAACAGCCTGGTGCTGCGCTCGGACCTCTCCGGCGACCCGACCTTCGGCGAACTGCTCGGCCGGGTCCGGGAGACCTCGCTCGGCGCGCTGGCCCACACCCAGGTGCCCTTCGAGCGCCTGGTCCGCGAGCTGCGCCCGGACCGCGACCTCAGCCACGCCCCGCTCTACCAGGTGCAGTTCGGCTACCGCAACGTCCCCGCCCCCGACATCGCCCTGCCCGGCGTCACGGTCGAGCTGGTCGAGCTGGACAACGGCCTGTGTCGCACCGACCTGAGCCTGGAACTCGCCCGCGACGGCGAACTCACGGCAGGCGTCTGCGAGTTCAGCGGCGACCTGTTCGACGACGACACCGTGCGCACGCTGACCGAAGCCCTCCAGCGGGTGCTGGCCCGCGGCGCCGCCGACCCCGGCCTGCGGCTCTCCGACCTGCTCGCGCTCACCCCCGTCGAGCAGGCCCTGCTGGTCTCGGCCGGCGACGGCCCGGCGCTGCCCGAGGACGCGCCGGACGTCGTGACGGCCTTCGCCGAGGCCGTGCGCACCCGCCCGGACGCCGAGGCCGTGCTGCCCGGCGGCCGCCCGGACCTGGCCCTCACCTTCGCCCGACTGGACGCCCGGGTCGACGAGTTGCTCGCCCGGCTCCAGGCCGCCGGGGTGCGCCCCGGTGACCGGGTCGGCCTGTGCCTGCGCCGCGGCACCGACCTGCCCGCCGCCATGCTCGCCGTGCTCCGGGCCGGCGCCGCCTACCTGCCGCTCGACCCGGACTACCCGGCGGCCCGGCTGCGCCACGTGGTCGAGGACGCCGAGCCCGCCGTGGTCGTGGTGCACGCCGCGACCCGGGACGCCGCGCCCGCCGGCGCGCCGCTGCTCGACCTCGACGCCCCGGCCGGGTCCGCCGAATCCGCCGGACCCGCACCCGTATCCGTATCCGCACCCGTATCCGTGGACCCGGACGCGCCCGCGTACATCATCCACACCTCCGGCTCGACCGGCCGCCCCAAGGGCGTCGTCGTGCTGCGCCGCAACCTCACCGCCTTCCTGGCGGCGATGGACCGCGTGCTGGCGGACGACGGGGAGCCCGCCACCTGGCTGGCCGTCACCAGCGTCTCCTTCGACATCTCCGTCCTGGAACTGCTCTGGACTCTCAGCCGGGGCCACCGCGTCGTGGTCAACCCCGACCCCGGCACGGCGGCCCCCGCCCCGGCCGCACCGACCGCACCGGCCTCGTCGGACGCCCCGGCCGCCCCGGCCGTCCCCGGGTTCAGCCTCTTCTACTTCGCCAGCGACACCGCCGGCGCCGAGCCCGGCCCCGACCAGTACCGGCTGCTGCTGGACGGCGCCCGCTTCGCCGACACCAACGGCTTCTCCGCCGTCTGGCTGCCCGAGCGGCACTTCCACGCCTTCGGCGGGCCGTTCCCGGCCCCCTCGGTGCTGGCCGCCGCGATCGCCCAGGCCACCGAGCGGATCGGGATCCGGGCCGGCAGCGTGGTGCTACCGCTGCACCACCCCGTCCGGGTCGCCGAGGAGTGGTCGGTCGTCGACAACCTGTCCGGCGGGCGGGTCGGGCTCTCCTTCGCCTCGGGCTGGCACGCCGACGACTTCGTCCTCGCCAAGGACGCCTACCAGGACCGCCAGGCGCTCACCGTCAGCGGGATCGAGCAGGTGCGCCGGCTGTGGCGCGGCGAGCGGCTCCCCTTCGAGGGGCCCGGCGGCCGCACCGTCGACGTCCAGGTGCTGCCCCGCCCCGTCCAGGCCGAGCTGCCGTACTGGCTCACCTCCTCGGGCAACCCCGAGACCTGCCGCACGGCCGGCCGGGTCGGCGCCCGGCTGCTGACCCACCTGCTGGGCCAGAGCGTCGAGGAACTCGCCGAGAAGATCGCCCTCTACCGGGAGGCCTGGCACGAGGCCGGCCACCCGGGCGAGCCGCACGTGACCCTGATGCTGCACAGCTACGTCGGCGCCGACGCCGCCGACGTCCGGGCGCACGCCTGGCAGCCGTTCCGCGACTACCTGCGCAGTTCGGTCGGCCTGATCGAGAACCTGGCCCGCGGCCTCGGCATGGACGTGCGCAGCAGCGACTTCACCGCGGAGGACCAGGAGGCCCTGCTCGACCACGCCTGTGCCCGCTACCTGGGCCACGGCTCGCTGATCGGCACCGCCGAGGAGTGCCTGCCTCTGGTGCACCGGCTGGCCGCGGCCGGCGTGGACGAGATCGGCTGCCTGGTCGACTTCGGCGTCGACACCGACGTCGCGCTGGCCGCCCTGCCCCGGCTGGCCGAGCTGCGCCGCACCGCGGCCGCCGCACCGGCCCCCGCCCCGGCCGCCCTCGCGGTCGCGGCCGACACCGAGCTGACGGCGCTGGTGCGCGCCCACGGCGTCACCCACCTGCAGTGCACCCCCTCGCGGGCCCGCACCCTGCTCGACGAGGCCGACCCGCAGGCCCTGCGCGGCCTGCGGCAGCTGCTGCTCGGCGGCGAGGCCCTCGACGCCGAGCTGGTGCGCCGGCTGGCCGGACACCTCGGCGGCCCGATCCGCAACATGTACGGGCCGACCGAGACGACCGTCTGGTCCACCACCGCCGAGGTCGACCCGGCCGAGGGCCTGGTCACCATCGGCGGCCCGATCGCCGGCACCACCGTGCGCGTCCTCGACCCGTACGGGCGCCGGGTGCCCGTCGGCGTGCCGGGCGAACTCCTGATCGGCGGCGCCGGGGTGACGGCCGGCTACCTCGGGCTGCCCCGGCTCACCGACGAACGCTTCGTCGCCGACCCCGAGACGGCCGCCCCCGAGATGTCCGACCCCGAGTCAGCGGGCCCCGAGTCGGCCGCCCCCGAGACGGCAGGCCGTGAGTCGACCGCCCGGCTGTACCGCACCGGCGACCTCGTCCGCACCCTGCCCGACGGCCGCCTCCAGTACCTCTCGCGCAACGACCACCAGGTCAAGATCCGCGGCTTCCGGATCGAGACCGGCGAGGTGGAGGCCGCGCTCACCGCGCTGCCCGGCATCCGCCAGTGCGTGGTCACCGCCTACGGCCTGGGCACCGCCCGGGCCGCGCTGGCCGCCTACCTGGTGCCCGAGGACCCGGCCGCCCCGCCCGCCCCGGCCGAGCTGCGGGCCGCCCTGGCCGGTCAGCTGCCGGGCTTCCTGATCCCGTCCCGGTTCATCCCGCTCGACGCGCTGCCGCTCACGAGCAACGGCAAGGTCGACCGCGCGGCGCTGCCCGCCCCCGAGACCGTCCCCGCCGCCGGCCGCGACCGCACCGCGCCCGCCACGCCGACCGAGGAGCGGATCGCCGCGATCTGGCGCGAGGCCCTGACGCTCGACGAGGTCGGCACCGAGGAGGACTTCTTCGAGCTCGGCGGCCACTCCCTGCTGGCCGCCCGGATGGTCGCCGGGATCCGCCGCGACCTGGACGTCCAGCTGCCGCTGCGCACCCTGTTCGACTCGCCGACCGTCGCCGCCCTCGCCCGGGCCGTGGACGCGCTGGGCGCCGGCGGGGCCACCGCGGCGCCCGCCGAACCGGTCGAGCTGCTGCCCGACCCGGCCCGCCGCCACGAGCCCTTCCCGCTGACGGACGTGCAGCGCGCGTACTGGATCGGCCGCAGCGGCGCCGTCGGCGGCGACGTCGCCTGCCACCTCTACCTTGAGGTGGACGTCGCCGACGTCGACCCGCTGCGCCTCCAGGACGCCTGGCAGGCCCTGGTGCGGCGGCACGACGCGCTGCGCCTGGTCTTCGCCGAGGACGGCACCCAGCGCATCCTGCCCGAGGTGCCCGCGTACCAGCTGGCCGTCGAGGACCTGCGCGGGCTGCCGGAGCCCGAGCGGGCCGACGCCCTCGCCGGGACCCGGGCCCGGATGTCGCACCAGGTGCTGCCCGCCGACACCTGGCCGCTGTTCGAGCTGCACGCCAGCCGGACCGAGGGCACCGACGCCCGGCTGCACCTGAGCATCGACACCCTGATCGCCGACGGCGGCAGCGTGCAGATCCTGCTGCGCGAGCTGCTGGCGATCTACCAGGGCTCGCTCGACCCGCGCCCGATGGAGCTCTCGTTCCGCGACTACGTGCTGGCCGAGCAGACCCGCCGCGAGGGCCCCGCCCTGCAGCGCGACCTCGACTACTGGCACGGCCGCCTGGAGACCCTGCCGCCCGCCCCCGCGCTGCCGCTGGCCCGGCGCCCCGAGGAGCTGACGCAGACCAGGTTCCACCGCCGCGAGGCGCACCTGCCCGCCGAGCTGTGGGAGCGGCTGAAGGGCCGGGCCGCCGCCGGCCGGGTCACGCCCTCGGCGCTCGCCCTGGCCGCCTACGCCACCGTGCTCGGCACCTGGGCGGCGGCCGACCGCTTCACCCTCAACCTCACCCTGTTCAACCGCGTCGGCGAGCACCCCGACCTGGCCGCCATGGTCGGCGACTTCACCGCGCTCAGCCTCTTCGAGGTGGACGGCGCCACCGCCGGCTCCTTCGCCGACCGGGCCCGCCGACTCCAGGACCGGCTCTGGGAGGACCTGGACCACCAGCTGGTCAGCGGCGTGCGGGTCGGCGGCGACCTGGCCCGCCGGCGCGGGGTGGCCGACGCCGCCATGCCGGTCGTCTTCACCAGCGAGCTCGGCGCCGGCGAGGTCGGCGGCGGCCGGGTCCTGCGGGAACTCGGCGCCAGGGTCGCCCACACCATCACCCAGACCCCCCAGGTCTGGCTGGACCACCAGATCTCCGAGGACGAGGGCCGGCTGCGGCTGACCTGGGACGCCGTCGAGGAGCTCTTCCCCGAGGGCCTGCTCGACGCGATGTTCGAGGCCTACACCGGCCTGCTCACCGCCCTCGCCGAGCGGCCCGACGCCTGGACGGACCCGCACCTGGCCGCCCTGCCCGCCGCCCACGCCGAGGCCTACCGCGCGCTCAACGCCACGGACGGCCCGCGGCCCGACGGGCTGCTGCACGAGCCGTTCCTCGCCCAGGCGCGCACCGCCCCCGAGCGGACCGCCGTCGTCTCCGCCACCGGCACCGTGACCTACGGCGAGCTGGAGCGCGCCTCCGCCGCCGTGGCCCACGCGCTGCGCGGCGCCGGCGTCGGCCCCGGCGAGCTGGTCGGCGTGCGCGCCGACCGGGGCTGGGAGCAGGTCGCGGCCGCGATCGGCGTGATCCGGGCCGGCGGCGCCTACCTGCCGCTGGACGCCGGACTGCCGGCCGCCCGCGTCGCCCGCTCGCTCGAACACGCCGGCGCCACCGCGCTGCTCGCCCGGGAGTCCTGGGACGCGGCCGGCGCGGTGCCGGCCGGCGTCACCCTGCTGGGCTTCGAGCAGGCGCTGGCCGCCCCGGCCGACACCGAGCCGGCCCCGGTGCCCACCACCCCGGCGGACCTCGCGTACGTCATCTACACCTCGGGCTCCACCGGTGACCCCAAGGGCGTGATGATCGACCACCGCGGCGCGCTCAACACCGTGGTGGACGTCAACGACCGGTTCCGGGTCGGCCCCGCCGACCGCGTCCTCGGCCTCTCCTCGCTCGGCTTCGACCTCTCGGTCTACGACCTGTTCGGCACCCTCGCCGCCGGCGCCGCGCTGGTGCTGGTCGGGCCCGGGGAGGAACGCGACCCCGCGCGCTGGTCCCGGCTGGTCGCCGAGCACGGCGTCACCGTCTGGAACTCCGTCCCCGCGCTGATGGAGATGCTGCTCGCGTACGCCGGCGGCAACCCGGCCGCCGACCTGGAGTCGCTGCGCCTGGTCATGCTCAGCGGCGACTGGATCCCCGTCGGCATGCCCGACCACGTCCGCGCGCTGTCGCCCAAGGCCGAGGTGATCAGCCTGGGCGGCGCCACCGAGGCGTCGATCTGGTCCGTGCTGCACCCGATCGGCGCGGTCGAGCCGGGCCGCCCGAGCATCCCGTACGGGCGGCCGATGCGGAATCAGGGCATGGTCGTCCTGGACGAGGCCTTCCGGCCGCGCCCGGTCGGCGTCGCCGGCGCCCTGTTCATCACCGGCGTGGGCCTGGCCGTCGGGTACCGCAACGCCCCCGAGCTCACCGCCCGGGCGTTCCGGACCCACCCGGTCACCGGGGAGCGCCTGTACCGCACCGGCGACCTGGCCCGGCTGCTGCCCGACGGCGAGCTGGAGTTCCTCGGCCGGGAGGACTGCCAGGTCAAGGTGCGCGGCATGCGCATCGAGCTGGGCGAGATCGAGTCGGCGCTGGTCCGGATGGACGGCGTCCGGGAGGCGGCGGCGCTGGTCGAGGGCAACGGGCTCGGCGCCCGGCTCGCGGCCTTCGTGGTCCGCGAGGCCGCCCGGCCGCAGCCCGCCGCCCCCGCTCCCGCGGTGGCCCCGGCCCTGGACGCCGAGCGGGTCCGCCGGCTGGAGGCGCGCCTGCGCCAGCCCGGCCGCCGCGCCGACCTGGCGGGCCGTGAGGTCCTGCCGTTCGCCCTGCCGACCGACACCCTGGACCTGCGCCGGGCCGCCGCCCTGCGCGGCGCCGCCACCGGTTTCGCCGACGCCCCCGTCCGGCTGGCCGACCTGCACGCGCTGCTGACCGTGCTCGCCCGCCAGGACGAGGACGGCGTGCCCCGGTACGCCTACGGCTCGGCCGGCGGCCTGTACCCGGTGCAGACCTACCTGGCCGTCGCCCCCGGCAAGGTGGCGGGCCTGCCGGCCGGCACCTACTACGTCGACCCGGCCGGGCCGGCGCTGGTCGCCCTCGACGGTGCACCGGGCTCGGCCCGGGCCCTGGACCGGGCGCTCTACAGCGAGGCCAACGGGCCGCTGCTCGACCAGGCCGGCTTCGCCGTCTTCCTGGTCTCCCGGACCGCCGCGATCGCCCCGGTGTACGGCGACCTCGCCGACCGCTTCTGCCTGCTGGAGGCCGGGGCGATGGCGCAGCTGCTGCGTCACCGCGCCGCCGACTGCGCGGTGGCGCTCTGCCCGATCGGCGACGTCTTCCCGGAGCCGCTGCACGAGGCGCTGCGGCTGGAGGACGGCCAGCGCGTGCTGCACACGCTCGTCGGCGGTCGGCCGCTGAACGCGGCCGCAGAGGAGACCGGCTCCGGCGCGGACTGGACGGCCGCGCTGCGCGACGCGCTCGCCGAGCGACTGCCCGGCTACATGGTTCCGCAGCAGGTGCGGGCGGTGGAGGCGCTGCCGCTGTCCGCCAACGGCAAGGTCGACCGGGCGGCGCTCGCCCGGCTGGGCGCCGCGGTGCCCGCCCCCGCCGTCGTCTCCACCGGCCCCGTCGCCCCCGCCCTCGCGGCGGCACCGGCGGCACCGGCGGCACGAGCGGCGGCGCACGGGCCGGGCGCGCACGGGCCGGGCGCGCTCGGCGCGATGGAGCGGCTCACCGAGCTGTGGCGGGAGGTGATGGACGGGGCGGAGGTCGGCGTCGACACCAACTTCTTCGAGGCCGGCGCCAACTCCATCCACCTGGTCCGGGTCCAGCGGCGGATCGCCGAGGACTTCGGGCAGGAGCTCTCGGTGGTCGAGATGTTCGACCGGCCGACCATCCGTCACCTGGCCGAACTGCTGGACCGCCCGGCCGCCGCCCCGGCGCCGCAGGCGGCACCGGCCGCACCGGCCGCACCGGCACCCGAGCCCGCCCCGGACACCGCCGCGGCAGACACCGCGCAGCCCGCCGGCGGCGACCGCCGGCAGCACCACGAACGGCGCCGCGCCGCCCGCCGAGGCGGCTCCGGCACCGGCCCGACCGGCTGACCTGGACGGCCGGCGGCCGACACCCCGCACCCCGTGCCGGGCGTCGGCCGCCGGACCCCCGCGAGCCGCGTCGCATCACCACCCATGAGGAGAAAGCCCGATGACCACCCACGCCCCCGGGGGCCCGGCCGCCGCACCGCCGGACCTGCCGGACGCGATCGCCGTGACCGGCCTCGCCTGCCGGTTCCCCGGAGCTCCCGACGCCGGGGCCTTCTGGGCCAACCTGGTCGCGGGCCGCGAGAGCGTCACCTTCCGGACCCCCGAGGAGCTGGCGGCCCTGGGCGTCCCCGCCGAACGGCTGGCCGACCCCCGGTTCGTCGGGGCGGGCGGCGTGCTGGAGGGCCTCGCGGAGTTCGACGCCGAGTACTTCGGCATCCCGCCCCGCGACGCCGAGCTGATGGACCCCCAGCACCGGCTGTTCCTGCAGTGCGCGGTCACCGCGCTGGAGGACGCCGGGCAGCTGACCGACGGCGTCGAGGGCGGCGTGGGCGTCTACGCCTCGGCCGGCTTCAACTCCTACCTGACGCACCACCTGCTGCCCAACGCGGCCCACCTGGCCGACCGGGCCGACGTCCAGTGGCTGGCCGCCGGGGACAAGGACTACCTCGCCACCCAGACCTCCTACCGGCTGGGCCTGACCGGCCCGAGCCTGAGCGTGCAGAGCGCCTGCTCCTCCGCCCTGCTCGCGGTCCACCTGGCCGCCGAGGCGCTGCTCAGCGGCGAGTGCGACGTGGCGCTGGCCGGCGCCGTCTCCGCCGGGATCGGCCAGGGGCTCGGCTACCTGCACGCCGAGGGCGGCATCCTCTCCGCCGACGGGCACTGCCGCCCCTTCGACGCCGACGCGACCGGCACGGTCTTCGGCAGCGGCGTCGGCGTGGTGGTACTGAAGCGGCTGGCCGACGCGGTCGCCGACGGCGACACCGTGCGGGCCGTGCTGCTCGGCTCGGCGGTCAACAACGACGGGAACCGCAAGGTCGGCTTCACCGCGCCGAGCCTGGACGGACAGGTCCGGGTCGTCTCGGCGGCCCAGTCCGTGGCCGGGGTCACGCCCGGCGAGGTCTCCTGCATCGAGGCGCACGGCACCGGCACCGCGCTCGGCGACCGGATCGAACTCGCCGCGCTGGGGCGGGTGTTCGCGGACGCCCCGGACTCCCGCCGGGTGCTCGGCGCGGTCAAGTCGAACGTCGGCCACCTGGACACCTGCGCCGGGATGGCCGGGCTGATCAAGACGGTGCTCGCGCTCCAGCACCGCACGCTGCTGCCGACCGTGCACTTCGAGAACCCCAGTCCCGAACTGTCCCCCGGCCTGTTCCGGGTGCTGACCGAGGCCGAGCCGTGGACCGGCCGCGACGGCGCCCGGATCGCGGGCGTCAGCTCCTTCGGAATCGGCGGCACCAACGCCCACCTGATCCTCCAGGACGCGCCGACGCTGCCCGCCGAGCCCGCCGCGCCCGCCGCCGAGCCCGCGCGGTGGGAGCTGCTGCCGCTGTCCGCCAGAAGCGAGCGGGCGCTCGACCGGGCCGCCGAGCGGATCGGCGCGGCGCTGGCCGGCCCCGGTGCGCCCGACGCGGGCGACGCCGCGTTCACCCTCCAGACCAGGCGGCGCCACCACTCCTGGCGGCGCGCCGTCCTGACCGGGCGTTCGAGCGAGGCGTCCCCCGCCGCCCAGGCCGTCCAGGCCGTCCAGGCCGTCGGGACCGGTCAGAAGGTCGCCTTCCTCTACCCCGGGCAGGGGGCCGGCCACCCCGGCATGGCGGCCGAGCCGTACCGCGCCGAGCCGCTCTTCCGCGCCGCGCTCGACCGCTGCCTGGACGCCCTGCGGCCGTGGACCGCGGCGCCGCTGCGCGAGCTGCTGCTCGACCCGGCCCACCCGGACCTGTTCGACCGGACCGAGACCGCCCAGCCGGCCCTGTTCGCGGTGGAGTACGCGCTCACCGCGTGGTGGACGGGGCTCGGCATCCGGCCGGTCGCACTCGCCGGGCACAGCGTCGGCGAGTTCGCGGCCGCCTGCGCCGCCGGGGTCTTCGACCTGCCCGGCGCCGCCCGGCTGGTGGCCGAACGCGGCCGGCTGATGGGCACCATGGCGCCCGGCTCGATGCTGAGCGTCCCGCTGCCCGAGCCGGAGCTGCGCGCCCTGCTGGACGACCCGGCCGGGCCGGAGCCGGCCGCCGTCAACGCGCCCGACCGCTGCGTGGTGGCCGGCGCCCCCGAGGCGGTCGCGCGGCTCGCCGAGCGGCTGGCCGCGCGCGGCGTGGCCGCCCGGCAGCTGGCCGTGCGGCACGCCTTCCACTCCCGGGACGCCGAACCGCTGCTGGAGGAGTTCGCCCGGCTGGTCGCCACCGTCCCGGTCCAGGCGCCCGCCGTGCCGCTCGTCTCCGGCCTGACCGGGCGTGAGCTCACCGCCGAGGAGGCCGCGTCGCCGGAGTACTGGGCGCGCCAGCTGCGGCACACCGTCCGCTTCGCCGACGCGCTCGCCGCGCTGCCGGGCGACGGCCCGCTGCTGGAGCTCGGCCCCGGCCGGGGGCTGAGCGGCTTCGCCGTGCGGACCCTGGGCACCGGGCGCCCCGCGCTGCCCACCCTCGGCGGTGCCGCGCCCGCCACGGACCAGCCGCCGGCCCGGCTCACCGCGCTGGCCCGGCTGTGGGAGCGGGGCGCCGAGGTCGACTGGTCCGCCCTCGGCGAGCGGGCCGGGCGCCGGCACGTCTCGCTGCCGGGCTACCCGTTCGAGCCCACCCGGCACTGGTTCGAGCCCACCGCCGCCGAGCCCACCGCCGCCGTCACCGCCCAGGGCCCCGCCGAGCCCGCGCGGGTCTCCGACGGTGCGAGCGGCGTGGACGACTGGCTGCACGTCGTGTCCTGGACGCAGGCGCTGCCGCCGTCCGGCACCGGGCCGCTCCCGCCGTCGGTGCTCCTGCTCGCCGACGAGTCCGGCCTCGCCGAGGCCGTCGCCGGAGAGCTCACCGTCGCCGGCGCCCAGGTCAGCCTGGTCCGCGCCCGCGCCGGGGCGTCCACCGCGCAGGACACCCCGTTCACGCTCGACACCCCCTTCACGCTCGACGCCGACGACCCCGCCGCCTTCCCCGCGCTCGCCGCCGCCCTGGCCACGCGCGGCACCGCGCCGGACGCCGTCCTCTCCTGCTGGGCCCTGGACACCCCGCCGCTGCACTCGGCCACCCCGGGCGAGGCGGCCGACGGCGCGCTGCGCGCCCTCACCGTCCCGGTCCAACTCGCCCGGGCCCTGGGCGAGGCGTTCCCCGGCCGGCCGCTGCGGATGCTGCTCGTCACCGACGCCGCCCACGGGCTGCCCGGGCAGCCCGCCCGCACCCCGCAGGCCGCCGCCGGGCTGGGCGCGGTGCGGGTGCTGCCGCAGGAGCTGCCCGGCGTCACCGTGCACGCCCTCGACCTGGACTGCCCGACCCGGGAGCCCGCGGAACTGGCCCTGGCGGCGCAGACCGTGGTGGCGCAGCTGCGCGCCGGGCACGCCGCGGCGCCGCTGACCGCCGTCCGCGGCCGGGCGCACCTGGTGCCGGCCCCGGAGCGGCCCGTCCTCACCGACCCGGCCGGGCCGCAGCCCGCCGCGCCGTCCGGCGTGTGGCTGGTCACCGGCGGCCTGGGCGGGATCGGTCTGGCCGTGGCCGGCCACCTCGCCGAGGACGCCGACCGGACGCTCGTCCTGCTCACCCGCCGCGCCGTCCCCGACGGCGCCGGCTGGCGGAGCCTGCGTCCCGAGGGCTCGGCGCCCGCCGCGAGCTGCCCGCCGGAGCTGGCCGAGGCCCTCGCCGGGCTGACGGCGCACGGCGCCCGGCTCTGCCTCGTCCAGGCGGACGTCACCGACGAGGCCGCGCTCGGCGCCGCGCTCGACCGGGTCCGGTCCGCGTACGGCCCGATCGCCGGGGTGGTGCACGCCGCCGGGGTGCCCGGCGGCGGTGTCACCGCCCTGCGCAGCACCGGGGAGATGGCGCGGGTGCTCGCCCCCAAGGTGCTCGGCACCGTCCTGCTGGAGCGGCTGACGGCCGTGGACCGGCCGGTGCTGGTGCTCTGCTCCTCGGTGCTGGCGGTCACCGGCGCGGTCGGCCAGGCCGACTACACCGGCGCCAACGCCTTCCTGGACAGCTTCGCCGCCGGATCCCGGGCCGCCGTGTCGATCGGCTGGGACCGCTGGTCGCAGACCGGCATGGCGCTGCGGTCCGGCCGGCGCGACTGGCTCGACGGCGGCGAGGTGCTCGACCACGCCCTGTTCGACGCCCGCCGGGCGGAGCCGGACGGGACGGTGGAGCTGCGGCTGCGCCGCACCGGGCAGAGTACCTGGCCGGCCGAGGAGCACCGGATCGGCGACGTCCCGGTCCTGCCCGGCACCGCGCTGCTCGAACTCGCCGTCGCCGGGCACCGCTTGGCGGTCGGGGACGGGCCGGTCGAGCTGGACGCGGTCTTCACCCACCCGCTGCGGATGCCCGCCGACGCCCCGCCCGAGGTCACCCTGCGGCTGCGTCCGGCGCCCGACGGCGGGCACCTGTGGGAGGTGCGCTCCACCGCCGTGCCGTCCAGGCCGCACGCCCAGGGCCGGATCGCGCCGTACGGGGGCGATGCCCCCGAGCGCCTGGACCTCGAC
Source organism: Kitasatospora sp. NPDC098663 (assembly GCF_044760075.1). NCBI lineage: Bacteria > Bacillati > Actinomycetota > Actinomycetes > Kitasatosporales > Streptomycetaceae > Kitasatospora > Kitasatospora sp. NPDC098663. The sequence goes on from NZ_JBIWAP010000043.1 coordinate 52,100, forward strand.
GGCCTCGCGGCCCGCTGCGCCCCGGTGCCGCAGGTCGCGGTGTCCTCCGTCGCCGGGGAGCGGCCCGGCGGCGCCAGCGGCCTGCGCACCGGGCCGCGCTGGGAGAGCGTCACCGAGGTCCGCGAGGACGGGAGCGGCGGGGCGATGCTGCGGCTGCGCCTGCCCGAGGCGTTCCACGGCGACCTGGCCGCGCACCCGCTGCACCCCGCGCTGCTGGACACCGCCACCGGCGCCGTCACCGCCCGCACCGGCAGCCACCTACCGGTCGCCTACCGCCGTCTGGTGGTGCTCGGCCCGCTCGGCCCCGAGGCCGTGGTGCGGGTGGACCGCCGCTCCGGTGACGCCGGGGCGGGCGACACGCTGGTCGTCGACGTGGTCGTCGCCGGGCCGGACGGCACTGCGGCCGTGCTCGTCGAGGGCTTCGTGCTGCGCCCGGCCCCGGCCGCCCCCGGCCCGGACGCTCCCGGCCCGGACGCTCCAGGCCCGGACGCGGAGAGCGGCATCCCGACCCGGCAGGGCCTGCTGGCCTTCGACCGGATCCTGGCCAACCGTCACCTCCCGCACGTGCTGGTCAGCCCCCGCGCGACCGGGCCGGCCGCGCCCGTCCCGGCCGCGTCGCAGGCCGCACCGTCCGCGCCGCAGGCCGCGCCGGCGACCGGCCCCGAGGGGCTGGAGGAGCAGATCGCCGCGGTCTGGTCCCGGCTGCTGGGCGTCCCCCGGATCGGCCCCGAGGACAGCATCTTCGAACTCGGCGGCGACTCCCTGCTGATCGTCCAGATCACCGCCGAACTCCAGCGGCAGGGCCTGGCCGTCTCCCCCGGCGACCTCTTCGCCCACCCCACCGTCGGACAGCTCGCCGCCCGGCTGCGCGCGGACCGCGCGCCCGCCGCCGCCCCGGCGTCCGACACCCCCGCCCCGCCCACCGCTCCCGCCGAGCCCGATCCGGCCCCCGCGAAGGGGTCGGGCGAGGCGTTCTCGGACGCGGACCTCAGCGAAGACGACCTGGCCCGGGTATTCGCCCTGTTCCGGTCAGGAGAGGACACCAAGTGAACGACATCGAGGACATCTACCCGCTCTCGCCGACCCAGGAGGGGATGCTCTTCCACAGCACCACCTCCCCCGAGCACGGCCTGTACGTCGAGCTGACCACCTTCCGGGTGCGCGGCGAACTGGACCTGACGGAGCTGGGAGCCGCCTGGCAGCGGGCCATCGCCCGGCACCCGGTGCTGCGCACGGCCTTCGTCCGCGAGCGGATCCGCACCCCGCACCAGGTGGTGCTGCCCAAGGCGGACCTGCCGATCGAGTTCCGCGACCTGTCCGGGCTGGACGAGCCGGCCCGGGAGCGCGCCGTCGCCGAGGAGCTGGAGCAGCGCGCCCGCGAGCGCTTCGACCTGGCCCGGCCGCCGCTGATGCGGCTGCTGGTGCTGCGCCTGCCCGACGAGCACCTGGTGGTGTGGACGTACCACCACCTGCTGCTGGACGGCTGGTCCGCCGCGCTGCTGCTGGCCGAGGTCACCGCCGGACTGTCCGGTGACGCCGCCGAGGCGCCCGCGCCGCCCGCCTTCCGCGAGTACATCGCCTGGCTGGGCCGTCAGGAGGCCGAACGCGACCGCGCGTTCTGGACCGGCTACCTGGCGGGCTACCGCGAGCCGGCGACGCTGAGCCTGCCGGGCGTGCGCCCGGGCGCCAAGCCGTCCGGCGACTTCCGCACGGTGCGGGCCGAGCTGCCCGCCGGGACCGTCACCGCGCTGCGGCGGCTGGCCGCCGGCAGGGCGACCACGCTCAGCAGCCTGGTCGAGGCCGCCTGGGCGGGGACGGTCGCGCGCCACAGCGGCCGCGACGACGTGGTGGTCGGCGTGACCGTCTCGGGCCGCCCCGTCGACCTGGACCGGGCGGACCAGATGCTCGGGATGTTCATCAACACCGTCCCGGTCCGGGTGCGGATCGACCGGGAGCTGCCCGGCGAAGAGTGGCTGGCCCGCCACGCCGCGACCCGCCACCCGCTGCTGGACCACCAGCACACCCCGCTGACCGACATCCAGCGCTGGGCCGAGACCGCGCCCGGCGTGCCGCTGTTCGACACCGTCGTGGTCGTCGAGAACTACCCGGACCGCACCGAGGCGGTGCTCTCCCACGGCGCGGTCACGGTCGGCGACGTCCGCTACGAGACCCGGACCAACTACCCGGTCACCCTGGTCGTGCGGGCCGCCGCCGAGATGCAGCTCCAGGCGGTGGTGGACGCCGGGCGGATCACCGCGGAGGAGACCGGCGCGCTGCTCGACCACGTCGTCGCGGTGCTGACCCGCATCGCCGCGCGGCCCGACCGCCCGGTCCGCGAGCTGCTCGCCGTCCCCGAGGCGGCCCGCGCCCGCCAGCTCGACACCTGGAACGGCAGCGAGATCGACCGCGGCGAGCCGTCGGCCCTGCTGTCCGGGCTGATCGACGACGCGGTCCGCAGCCGCCCGGACCACCCGGCGGTGGTCGACCAGCAGACCCGGTACAGCTACCGCGAACTCGACCGGCGGGCCGACGCCCTGGCCCGGCAGCTGGCCGCGCGCGGCGTGCGCCCCGGCGACCGGGTCGGCGTCTGCCTGGGCCGCAGTGCCGACCTGGTGACCGCGATGCTGGCCGTCGCCCGGGCCGGGGCCGCGTTCGTCCCGCTCGACCCGGCCCACCCGGTGGAGCGGATCGGCCTCGTCCTGGCGGACGCGGCCCCGGCCGTGGTGCTCACCGACGCGACCGGCGCGCCCGCGCTGGCCGGCTGGGACGGCACCGCCGTCGACCTGGCCTCCCTGGACCTCACGCTCCCGGAGGCCTCCGCCGAGCTGCCGGGCGCCGCCCCGGACGGCCTCGCCTACCTGATGTTCACCTCCGGCTCCACCGGCCGCCCCAAGGGCGTCGCCGTCGGCCACCGGGCCCTGGCGAACCTGGTGGACAGCCTGGCCCGCCGGCACCCCGGCCTCGACGGCGACACCCGCTTCCTCGCCCTCACCACGCTCAGCTTCGACACCTCGCTGGCCGAGCTGCTGGTGCCGCTCGCCGTCGGCGCGACGGTGCACGTGGGCGGCCAGGCGCTCGGGCTGAGCGGCCGCGAACTCGACCGCTACAGCGTCGAGCACGGCATCACCGCACTCCAGGCCACCCCGTCCCGCTACCGGGCGCTGCTCGACTCCGACTGGCAGGGCGCCGGCCGGCCCCGGCTCTACAGCTGCGGCGAGGCCTTCCCCGCGGACCTGGCGGCGCCGCTGGCCGAGCGCGGCGAGTCGGTGTGGAACATGTACGGGCCGACCGAGACCACCGTGTACTCCAGCGTCGAGCGGATCACCGCCGACACCACCCGGGTCACCGTCGGCCGCCCGATCGCCAACACGGTGCTGCACGTGCTGGACACCGTGGACGGCGAACTGCTGCCGGTCGGCTGCGTCGGCGAGCTGTGCATCGGCGGCGACGGCGTGGCCGAGGGCTACTGGCAGCGGCCCGAGCTGACGGCCGAGCGGTTCGTCACCGACCCGTTCACGGGCGGCCGGATGTACCGCACCGGCGACCACGCCCGCCGCCTGCCCGACGGGCGGATCGAACTGCTCGGCCGGATGGACCGCCAGCTCAAGCTGCGCGGCTACCGGATCGAGCCCGGCGAGATCGAGCAGGTCCTGCTGGCCCTGCCCGAGGTCGCGGCCGCCGCGGTCGCCGTCCGGGAGGGCCGCCTGGTCGCCTGGGTGGTGCCCACCGACCGGGGCGCCCCGCTCGACGCCCCCGGCGTCCAGGCCGGGCTGCGGCGCTCGCTGCCCTCGTACATGGTCCCCGAGGCGGTCACCGTCCTCGCCGAACTGCCGCTCACCCCGGCCGGCAAGACCGACCTGCTCGCCCTGCCCACCCCGGCCGGGTTCGCCGACGAGGCCGCGCCGGCCGGCGGGCCGAGCGGCACCGCGGACCACGAGGCGCTGGTGGCCCGGCTGTTCCGCGAGGTCCTGGCACTGCCGGAGGTCGGCTTGGACGACGACTTCTTCGAGCTGGGCGGCGACTCGCTGCGCGCCCTGCGACTGGTCTCCCGGCTGGAGGCGGAACTCGGCTGCTCGCTCGACATCGAGCTGCTCTTCGACTCCTCCACGGTCCGCGACCTCACCGCGGCCATCGGCCCCGCCCTGGCCGACGCCGACGCCCCGGGCTCCGACGCCGACCAGTGAACCAACCGGCGTCCCGGCCGGCCCCGGCCGCCGGGACGCCCCTGCACCGACCACACCGATTGGACACAACCTCCATGGCTAGCCCTACGGCCACGATTCTCGACGACGGCGAACGACGGCTCGACACCCTGCTCCTCTCCCGCTGGGAGGCCGACCCGGCGCACCCCGCCGTGGTCGACGGCGACCGGGTCCTGCTCGCGGGCGAGCTCAGGGACCGCACCGTGCGGGTCGCCTCGCTGCTGCGCGAGCGGGGCGTGCGCCCGGGCGAGCGGGTCGCGGTCTACCTGGAGCGCTCGGCCGACTTCGTGGTCGCCGTGGCCGGGGTGGTCCTGGCCGGCGCCGCCCAGGTCGCCTTCGACGTCAACGACCCGGTCGCCCGCACCCTCGACATGCTGGCCGACTGCACGCCCCGACTGCTGATCACCACCCCCGAACTGCGCTCCCGCTTCCCCGAGTCGCCGGGCACCGAGGTCGTCACCGTCGACGAGTGCGCGGCGGCCCGCCCGGCCGACCCGTTCGAGCCGGCGGCCGACCTCGCCGAGCAGCCCGCGGTCGTCATCTACACCTCCGGCTCCACCGGCAGGCCCAAGGCCTCGCTGATCCCGCACCGCGCGGTGACCACCCGCCTGCGGGCGCTCCAGCGCGGACACGGACTCGGCCCGGACGACCGGATGCTGCACCACACCGCGTGCAGCTTCGACATGTTCCTGATCGAGGTGTACTGGCCGCTGATCACCGGCACCACCATCGTCATCGCCGCCCCCGGCCGCCAGCGCGACGCCGACTACCTCGCCGAGACCATCCGCGCGGCCGACATCACCGTCTTCTACTGCGTGGTCTCGCTGCTGGAGCTGTTCCTGCTGGCCCGCGGGCCCGAGGAGCGCTTCGACGGCCTGCGGCGCGTCCTCACCGGCGGCGAGCCGCTCGCGCCCGAGCTGGTCCGCCGCTTCCACGCCCAGTCCACCGCGCCGCTGACCAACCTCTACGGGCCGAGCGAGTGCACCATCTACTGCACCGCCTGGGTGCCCCCGCGCGACCCCGGCCTGGACACCGTCTACATCGGCCCGGCCATCGAGGACACCACCCTGTGGATCCTCGACGAGGACGGCAAGCCCGTACCGGACGGCGAGCCCGGCGAGCTCTACATCGGCGGCGAGGGCCTCGCCCTCGGCTACCTCAACCGGCCCGAGCTCACCGCGGAGCGCTTCGTCCCGGACCACCTCGGCGACGGCCCCGGCCCGCTCTACCGCTCGGGCGACCTCGTCCGCACCCACCCGGTGGGCGGCCTGGAGTTCCTGGGCCGGGTCGACCTCCAGGTGAAGATCCGCGGCTACCGCATCGAACTGGGCGAGATCGAGTCCGCCGCCCTGCGGGTGCCCGAGGTCCGGCAGGCGGCCGTGGTCGCCCACGGCCGCGGCAGCGACGCCCGGCTGGTCGGCTTCCTGGTGCTCGCACCCGGCGCCGAGCCCGCGAGCGTCACCGCCGCCGTGCGCGAGACGCTGCGCGGCGCCCTGCCCTCGTACATGGTCCCGGCGTCGCTGGCCACCGTCGACTCGATGCCGCTGACCGCCAACGGCAAGCTGGACCGCGCCCTGCTGACCGAACGGGCCGGGACCGTCCTGCCCACCGTCACCGACGAACCGCAAGCACCGCCCGGCGACGGCGTGGCCGCCACCGTCACCACGGTCTGGTGCGAGGTCCTCGGACTGCCCGCCATCGGCCCGGACGACGACTTCTTCGAGATCGGCGGGGACTCCTTCAAGGTGGTCCGCGCCACCCGCAAGCTGGAGGCGCTGCTCGGCGTCGAGGTCCCGATGCACCTGATGTACGACGAGCCCACGGTGACGGCCTTCACCGCCGCCCTGGCCGAGCAGGGAACGGAGGGATCGCGGTGACTCCCCAGGTCGTCCGTTCCTTCGGCGAGCTCGACGCGATCGCCCGCGATCCGTCGGCCCCCGTCGTCACCCTGTTCAGCGGCGGGCTGGACAGCAGCTACCTGCTGCACCGCCTGGCCCGGGCCGGCGCCCGCAACGTCCACGCGGTCAGCGTCGACCTCGGCGAGGACGAGAGCAGCGAGCACAAGCAGCGGATCGCCGACCGGCTCGGCATCCGGCTGCACCTGGTCGACGGCCGGCAGGAGTTCGCCGAGGACTACGTCCGCCCGGCCATCGCCGCGCACGCCGTCTACCTCGACACCCACCCGGTCAGCTCCTCCCTCAGCCGCCCGCTGATCGCCAAGGTCGCCGTCGACACCGCCCGCGAACTCGGCGCCACCACCGTGCTGCACACCGCCAACCGCTCCCAGAACACCCTGCGCCGGCTCAACGGCGCCCTCGAACTGCTCGGCTTCGCCGGGCGCTACGGCAGCCCGTACGACCTGGACCCGGTGGACCGGGACCAGAAGATGCGCGAGCTCAAGGAAGCGGGCCTGGAGCAGCTGAGCGAGCGGCTGGTCAGCGGCGACTCCAACCTGTGGTGCCGGGAGTTCGAGTCCGGGATCCTCGACGACCCCGAGGACCACGCCGTGCCCGAGCGGCTCTACCAGTGGAGCGCGCTGCGCCCCGCCGAGGCCCCGGAGGCCGTCGAGGTCGCGTTCGAGGCCGGCCGCCCGGTCGCGGTGGACGGCCGCCGGCTGCCGCTGACCGAGCTGATCGACACCCTCAACCACCTGGTCGGCGCGCACGGCCTCGGCCGGTACAGCGGGCTCGAACACCTGGGCCACGGGCCGAAGGTGCTGGAGATCCGCGAGATGCCCGCCGCCTGGCTGCTGCTGCGCTCGCGCCGCCACCTGGAGACGGCCACCCTCTCCGCCGAACTGCTGCGGGAGAAGCTGAACCAGGAGCAGCTGTGGGTCCGCGAGGCGCTGGAGGGCCGCTGGTTCGGCGAACTGCGCCGGGCCAGCCAGGCGTTCATCGAGGTCTGCTCGGCGCACGTCACCGGCTCGGTGCGGTGGCGGCTCTCGGCGGGCTCGGCCGAGACCCGGGCCGTCGTCGCCGACCGGCCGCTCTACCTGCGCGACCGGGAGGCCTGGGAGCACCGGTCCGTCGCCGCCGAGCGCGCGGCGTTCGGCCCGAGCCGGCCGCAGGAGCGCTGACATGGGCGGCTCGAACCCGACGCCCCCGGTCCTTACGGCGCCCCCGGCGCCCCCGGTGCTGCTGGTCGTCTACGGCCGCGGCTCGGCCACCGCGCGCGGGATCCTGACCGCCGGGCGGCGGCTGTGCACGGCGGTCTTCTTCGGCGACCTCGGCGACCCGAAGGTGGCCGCCGACCTGGCCCAGCTGCCGAAGTCGGCCACCGTGGTGGACACGGCCGGCCTGACCGAGGAGCAACTGTGCGACCGGGCCGCCGAGTTCGGCGCCGCCGGAGTGATCACCTTCAGCGACCACCTGCTCCGGACGGCGGCCGCCGTGGCCGCGCGGTGCGGCGTGCCGTTCCACGACCGGGCCACCGTGGAGGTCCTGGTCGACAAGTTCCGCCAGCGCGAGGCCCTGGCGGCGGCGGGCGTACAGGCCACCGCCTGCCGGACGGTCCACTCCGCCGCCGACCTCGGCCCGGCCCTCGCCGCCACCGGCCTGCCCGCCGTCCTCAAGCCCCGCTCGGGCGCCGGCAGCGTGGACACCTGCCTGGTCCGCAGCGCCGCCGAACTGGCCGACCGGTACGCCGAGTTCACCGAAGGCGCGGCAAGTCCGGCGGTGTTCGTGCTGGAGGAGTACCTGGTGAGCGACCCCACCGTGGTGGGGGAGTTCTGGGGCGACTACGTCTCGGTCGAGTCCGCGATCCGCGACGGCGAGATCCGCACCGTCGCCGTCACCGGCAAGCTGCCACTGGCTCCCCCGTTCCGGGAGACCGGCTACTTCACCCCGGCCCTGCTCCCCGCCGGCCTGGCCGACGAGGTCGTGGCCCTGGAGCAGCGCGCGCTGCGGGCGCTCGGCATCCGCGAGGGCGTCACCCACACCGAGATCAAGTTCACCCCCGACGGGCCGCGGCTGATCGAGGTCAACGGCCGCCTGGGCGGGCACGTCTCGGACGTCCTCAAGCGCTCCGCCGGGACGGACCTGCTCGCCCTCGCCCTCCGGCTGGCACTCGGCGCGTTCGACCCGCCGGAGCCGGTGCTCGCCCTGGGCACGGACTGCCCGAAGGTGGCGTTCCAGTACTTCCTCTCCCCGCCCGCCGACGGCCTCGCCCCCGGCCCCGCCGAGGTGCTCGACGGCCTCCAGCACCTCCCCGGGGTGGACCTGGTGGACGCCCGGATCGACCCGTCCTGGCGGGCCGACTGGCGGGCCGGCACCGAGTGGCTGATCGGCACGGTCTACGGCTCGGCCCCCGGACACCCCGAGCTCCGGGTCACCGTCGAGGGCATCCACCGCACGATGGCCGACTTCTGGTCCTGACGGCTCCCTGAGCCCCCCTGCCCCGACCCCGGTCCCCTTCGCCCCGCCCAACCTCGCACCCCTGGAGTCAACTTGCCGCGGCGCATACGCACAGCCACCCACGCGGCGGTGGCAGCCGTAGTCTCCGGCCTCGTCCTCGCGCTGCTCGCGCTGGGCATCGGGCCCGTCCCCGCCCTCGGAACCGCCCTCGTCCCCGGGGCCGGGGCGTGGGACTCCGCCGCCGGCGCCGAACTCCCGCACACCGAGACCCTCACCCTGGCGGGCCTGAACGCGCCGGTGACGGTCGCCTTCGACGACAACGGCGTCCCCACCGTCAAGGCCGCCTCCGACACCGACCTGTTCCAGGCCCAGGGCTACCTGCACGCCCGCTTCCGACTCGCCCAGCTCGACCTGGAGCGGCGCGCCGGGCGCGGACGCCTGGCCGAACTCAACGGGCCCGGGAGCGTCGAGTCCGACCGCTTCGAACTCCAGATGGGACTCCTGCGCACCGCCGAGGCCACCTGGGCCGCCACCGCGCCCGACAGCCCGGCGGGCCGCGCCCTCACCAGCTACAGCCGGGGGGTCAACGCCTGGATCTCCGAGCTGCGCCACAACGGGCAGTGGCCGGCGATCTTCTCGCTCACCGGGGTCTACCCGGCCGACTGGACGCCGGTCGACAGCCTGGTCATCCAGGAACTCCTCACCCAGAGCATGGACTTCACCAGCACCCCGCTGGACTACGCGATCTTCCGGGAGTCCCTCGGCGAGGAGCGCACCATGGACTGGTTCCCGGTCCACGCGCCCAACGACCAGCGGCCGTACGACGTCGGGCCCTACCGCGACCTCGGCATCGCGCCGCTGCCCGCGAACGTCAACACCGCCGGGCCCGACACCCCCGCCGCCGCCAACCGGTCGCAGCCGCGCCCCGCGCCCGTCACCCCCACCGGGAAGCCCGACACCGCCGGGGAGGCGACCGCGGCCCACGCCCTGCTGGACACCATCCGCGCGCTCCCGGCCACCCAGGTCCACACCTTCCCGGACAGCAACGCCTGGGCGGCGAACGGCCCGGCCGTGGCGGGCGGCAACGCGATGCTCGCCGGCGACCCGCACCTGCCGATGACCCTGCCCTCGTACTGGTACCAGATCGCGCTGTCCTCGCCGGAGACCGACGTCACCGGCGCCAGCATGGCCGGCATGCCCGGCGTGCTGATCGGCCGCAACGCCGACATCTCCTGGTCCCTGACGGACGGGCAGAACCAGTCGACGGTCTTCTACAGCGAGCAGACCAGCCCCGACCACCCCGGCCAGTACTTCTGGAACAACGCGTGGCACCCGATGCAGCGGGTGGAGTACACCATCCCGGTCCGGGGCGGCGACACCGAACACCTCGCCGTGGACCTCACCGTGCACGGACCGGTCCCGACCCGGGCCGGGCAGACCACCTCGGTCAGCTGGATGGGCAACATCCCCTCCCCCGACCTGGCCGTCCTGCTCTCCGTCAACAAGGCCCGCGACTACCAGGAGTTCCGCACCGCGCTCGCCGACTGGCACGCCCCCACGCTCAACTTCGCCTACGCCGACGGCGGCGGCAACATCGGCGTGGTCGCCGCCGGGTACTTCCCCCTGACCAAGGGCGGCAACCCCTGGTTCCCGCTGCCCGGCACCGGCGAGTACGACGTGGTCGGCGCCATCCCCTTCGACGCCACCCCGCAGGTCTACAACCCGCCGAACCACGTGGTCGCGACGGCAAACCAGCGCCCCGTCTCCGCCGACTACCCGTACTACATCGGCACCACCCTCAACGCCTTCGACAACGGCTACCGGGCCAACCGGATCTACCAGTACCTGGAGAGCCACCAGGCGATGACCAGCGCGGACTTCACCACCCTGCAGAACGACGTCACGGACTACCTCGCCACCGTCATCCTGCCCCACCTGAAGACCGCCCTGGCCGACCAGAAGCTCGACCCCCGCCAACAGGCCGCCCTCGACGTCCTGAACCGCTGGGACCACACCATGAAACCCGGCGTCGCCGGCGGACCGATCTGGTGGACCTTCTGGAACGACTACCTGGAGACCACCTTCCAGCCCTGGTGGGACCACGCCAAGGTGCCGGTCGAACGCGACCGCCTGTACCTCAAGGTCTCCAGCGCACTCCCCAGCCTCGACGAGAACCTCGAAGCCTGGACCCTGCACGACCCGACCAACCCGGCCTTCACCTCCCCCGGCGGCCCGACCCGCACCGCGACGGACGCCATGCGCACCGCCTTCGCCCAAGCCGTCTCCGAACTGTCCCAGGACCTCGGCAACGACCCCGCCACCTGGACCTGGGACCGCGTCCACACCCGGCAGATCCCCTCCCTCACCGGAGCCGAAGCCCTCGGCTACGGCCCCGAGCCCGCCGAGGGCGACCGCTGGACCGTCAACGCGGCCGACGGCGGCATGAACTCCACCTTCGGCCCAAGCTGGCGCATGGTCGTCGACTGGAAGGGCCCGAACACCGCCACCGCCCAGGCCGTCTACCCCGGCGGCCAGAGCGAGAACCCGGCCTCACCCTGGTACCGGAACTTCATCCCGTACTGGTGGGAGGGCCGAAACCCGCCGCTGCTGATGGCCGCCGACCAACCCGCCTCCACCAAGGTGTGGACCCTGCGACCGGGAGCCTGACCACCATGACGCAACCCCGACACCCCGCCCCCGCCCTCCTCCTCTCCCCCCTCCTCCTCACCCTCCTTGCCACCGTGGTCACAGCCCTCGGCTCCCTCTGGTCCCTCTGGTACCTCCCCTTCCTCTGCGGCCTCGCCCTCGGCGCAGTCACCGCCCTGCGCGGCCAACGAGCCCGCACCGCCGTCCTCACCGCCACCACAGCCGCCCTCGCCGGCTGGGCCGCCCCCCTCCTCTGGCGCACCGCCACCGGCGAAGCCGTGGCCGGCACCGCCCGCACCCTCGCCGCCCTCGCCGGCCTCCCGCCCCTCGCCTCCCTGATGATCACCGCAACCCTCCTGATCAGCCTCCTCCAAGCCCTCCTGGGCGTCTGGCTGGCCCGCACCACCACCGCCACCCTCCACCCCACCCCCTGACCCCCCCAACCAACCAACACAAACGATGGCCCGGCCCCCTCAGCGGCCCGGGCCATCGCCGTTCCGCGATCTCAGTTCTGATCTCGTCCTCGCCATCCTCGGCGAAGCCTCCATCGGCTCCAACCTGCGCCGCATCGAAGCCCTCCCCGGCCGCGACCCGAGTCCTCGGCCAGTAGGACCAAGCCACCCGGCGCAGGCTGTCGGCCCCCTCCACCAGGGGGCCGACAGCCCACACCTTCGTCCTTGGTCACACCCCGCCCCCGAGTCCCGACTCACACATACCCCCGCCTGGGCCGCTCTCCCGGAGGGGATCGGGCCGGCGCGCTGAAGCTGCGCGGAGAACCGCAGCCCGCGCACGGGGCTTTCGCAGCACGGGAAGTCGGACCGGCCGACTTCCCGTGCTGAGGGCGGGATCCGCAGGCGCTCCCCTAAGATCCCACGGTGAGGATCTGGACGGAGCGCCCTGCCAAAGCCGACGTCGAAGCGGTCGTCCGTCGCTACTTCAGTCTGCTTCGAGCCGGCCGGATCCCCGAGGCCGAGGAACTCGTCGATCACACCTCGGTCCGGCACGTGCTCAAGTCGCTATGGGCCGGCTCGGTCAAGGCGAACGCCGACGAGAAAAGGAACCAGGGCGAGGGCGAGGTGAGCGCCAACCCTGCTGCCGACGCGTGGGAACAGGACTTGTCCTGGCTCCGCGAACTCGATCTCGCCGACTTCCACTGGGGCCACGAGGGCACCGGTTTCTACGTCGAGATCACCTACCGCGCGCAGATCATCGAGGTGTCGTTGAGCTTCTGGGTCAAGCCCACCGACGCCGGCTGGGTCCTCGCGGGGCCGGCCACCCTCTGGTAGGGGACGAACAGAAGAGCAGCTCAGACGGTCGTCGACTGGATCTGGTGCGGCATGTTCCAGCCCTCGGCGAGCCTCGACGGGTGAACGTTTCCTCCCCCGCCGAAGAACTCGCAGAACTTCATGATCAGCGGGTCCCAGCCGAGCGGGTCCACGTAGTGCGTCCCGGGGATGACGAGGCTCTCCTCGACATGGGCGCGAAGGACCTCGACCTCGAAGGCGGTGGCGTGCGGCTCGGGACCGCCGAAGGGGTGGGCCGAGACGACCTTGCACTCCAGCTGGACCGGGCATTCCGCGACCCTGGGGGGCCGGACCAGGTCCGACGCCTGCTCGGTCAGCTGCGCGACCGAGAACTTGTCCGGCTCGTACCGGTAGCCCTGCTTCACCTTGTAGTCCGCCACGACCGGCTTCCCGGTGGTGAGCGCGATCCGGTCGACGGCATCGACCATCGCCGACGAGGGCAGGTTGAGCACGCACTCGCCTTCCCGCCGCAGGTTCGCGGTGGTCTGGCCGTTGTTGCCGAGACCGAGCATGCAGGACTGGCCGAGCCACCACACCGAGGACATCGGCGCGAGGTTCGCCGTGCCGTCCTCGTTGAGTGAGCTGATCAGCACCACCGGAGTTCCGAAGTACAGGACCTTGAGCCCGGGGACGACGTGCATGCGCTGTGCCTTTCGCGAAGTGCTGGACGAACAGGTCCGCGATCAGGAACACGAACCGTCGCCGACTCTCTCGTGGGCGAGACACCTGCGCTGGCGGAAATGCGACACCGCGTTTCGGCCGCGCCCGGTCGACGGCGGCAGCGACGCCGCTACGGTCCGGGTTCGGTGCGGTCGAGGACGGCGTCCGCTTCGCTGAGCATGCGCCGCCGTTCGGCCAGAACGCCGTCGAACGCGGTGGCGTTCTGCTGGATCAGGGTGCGCTGGACGGCGGTCTCGGCCTCGTTCCAGATCCGGACGAGCCCGGTCTCCTGTTTGCAGGCGACGTCCGCGAGGGCGGTCGTCCGTTCCTCGCCGGTGGCTCGTTCGGACGGCCAGGTGCCGGTCCGCAACGGCGTCGCGTAGTCGTATCCCGCCCGCTTCATGCACCGGGACCACGCGGTGACGACGGCCACGACCTCCGGCGTCTTCGCCGACTGCTCGAAGGACTCCTGGTTGGCCGACCGGACCACGTAGGCGTCTCCCGGGTAGCCGGTGGTGCCGGTGATCCGCCGCGCGGCGGACTCCTGGCAGCCCTGCGGGCCGGTGAGCGCCTTCGTCTGTGCCGGGGAGAGCGGTGCCTGCGTCGGGGCCGGGTGGTCGGGCAGGTGGTAGCCGACGGTGCGGGCGCCGGTGGCGCTGGTCAGACCGTAGCGCCGTTCGTACCGGCCCAGTAGGGGGGCCTGGACGCCTGCCGGGGCGGGCGGTTGGAGGCCGGCGCTTCGCAGGCAGTCGGCGACCAGTCGGTCCAGGGCGGTGTGCAGCCGGGCCTCGTCGGCGGGCGGGAGGAAGTACGGGTCCAGCGGCAGGGAGATGACGGCGGGGCCGTCGGTGGCGGGGCCGGGTGTGACCTCAGGTGTGACCTCAGGTGTGACCCCGGGTACGGCCTCCGACGTGACGGCGGCGGCGGCGGGCGGCGTACCGGTGGCGCCCCCTCCGCTCGTGGAAGTGGAGCAGGAGGCGAGCAACAGGCAGCAGGTGACGACAGCTACGAGCGGGGCGGCGAGCCGTGGTGCGTTCATGGTGACGTGGCCTCGAATCTCTGCGCCGCCGGGCCGTCCGACCAGTCGGACGGCCCGGCGGGGTGCTGCTGCGGTCAGCCGTTGACGAGGAACGAGGCGTCCTCGTTCTTCGTCCTCACCAGGTTTCCGTTGCCGCAGGCCACAATGAGGTCCGAGGGCCCGGACCAGTTCTCGTTGTAGAACACCTGGACGCTGCCGACGCAGTGGCCCGGGTACTGGTAGGTGGCGGAGGCCGCGTTGTTCTTCACCGCGGTGCCCTGTCCGGGGCCGGGCGTCAGGAACGCGCCGGCGTTCGCGAGGTTGTCGAAGCCCTTGAACCCGGTGCTCAGGTCCCAACCGGCCACCGAGCCGCTCTGGTTGCCGTTGTACCAGAGGCAGAAGGCCCTGGCGCCGAGGCAGTTCGGGTTGTTCGGCGCGGCCTGCGCGGCGGGCGACACGGCCAGCGTCGCGGTGGCCGCCGTCCCCGCGAGCAGCAGGGTGGTGAGGATGCGTCGAGTCTTCATGGTCTTCCTCCTGGAGTCCGAACGCCCCGAGGCGGGCCGGATCCCGGCTCGGGTGCGTTTCGGTGCGATGGGTACGAGGGGCCGGTCCATCGGTGCCGCCACGTCCCCCGTTCGTGGCGGTGGTGCCGCCGGCCCCCGGCTCCGTCTTCGGGTTCCCGGTCCGGCACGCCGCCGTGGGGGGCCGCGTCACGGGACCTTGAAGTGTCCGAAGATCCGATGGAGACTCCACCGTGCGGGTCAATTTGATTGTCCATCAACAAAAAACCGATACGGCCCAGGTGAGCCGCGGACAATCCCGCTTCGGCCGCCGGACAGGACCGGACAAAGGGTCGGACAGGACAGGAGGCACGGTGGGTAGTGCTGGACGACCGCAAGGACAGCTCAAGGGAGAGACGGAACAGGCGAACGCCCTGGCCCGGTTCGTACGGGAGGTGACGGGCGGGGCCACGGTCCGCGAGCTCGCTCGGCGGTACCCGGCCGGCAAGACCAGTTGGAGCGAGTACCGCTCCGCGGAGAAGGACATTCCGTGGCACCTGCTCGAACGGCTGGTCCACGACTGCGCGGTGGACCCGCAGGCCCGAACGGTGTTGCTCGTCCGCGCCCGCGCCCTGCACGAGCAGGCCGGCCGGGCGGCGGCCGGGACGGCCCCTTCGCACGCGGAAGCGCGGTCGGCCGCGCGGCAGGCCCTGGAACGGGCCCGGCAGGCGCAGCGCCAGGCCGAGGCGGGCGTGGCCCAGGCCGAGGAACTGATCCGCGTGCTGGTGGCGATCGTGGCCGAACTGCGGGGTGAGCTGAGCGCCGGCACCGAGGACGGGACGGCTCCCGGCGGACGGGTGTCGGACGGCGGGTACGCGGCGCAGTCGCGGCGCTCCCGGCTGCGGGAGGCGACGCGCTGCCTGGCCGAGGTGCGGCGCATCAGGGAGAACGCGCGCCAGGCGCAGCGGACGGCGGGCTGGGAGGAGGACACCGTCGGGCTCCTGGTCGACCAGGAGCGGGCGCGGGCCCAGGAGGACGGTGGTCAGCAGCCGGGTGCGGAGCTGGTGGTGGACGGCGGGGTCCAGGCGCACCTGCCGGTGCTGCGGCGCTTGGAGGCCGACCTCGTGGAGGTGCGGGAAGCACTGGCCGACCAGTGCCGGGAGGTGAGCCGGATGGTCCGGCCCACCGCGGCCGGGTCCGGAATTGTCCGCGGCGAACTGGTCCGGGCCCCGGACAACCCGCCGACCAGCCCGCTCGCGCTCGGCCCCCCGCCCACCGGCCCCGCGGTCATCAGCCCCACGGTCATCGGGCCTCCGCTCGTGGGGCCGCTGCGAGGAGGGCCCGCCGATGCGCGGCGGCGTCGTACGGCCCGGACCGGTGCGGCCATGGGGGCGACGGCGGTGCTCCTGGCCGGGGCACTGGTGTTGGCCGGAGTGCTGGTGGGCCTACGGCTGGGCACGGCGCCCGCCCCCGTCGACGCGCTCGCCCGGGCGGCCGGCGCGGGCGCAGGCCCCTCGGCACCGGCCGGGGACAGCCCCTCGCCGTCGGCACCCGGTACGCCGCCGACCGCCCCACCGCCCATCGCACCGCCCATCTCACCGACCGCCTCACCGGCCGTCCCACCGGCCGTCCCGCCGGCCGTCCCGCCGCCCGCCTCACCGGCCGATCCTCGGACCGCCGGACCGGGGAGCGCGCCGCTGGTACCCGCACCGGCCGGTACGCCGACCCCCACCGCGGGGTCCGGCACCCCGCCGGAAACCGTCGCCCCCTCCCCTTCGGACGGGAACCGCACGCCCATGAAGTCCTCGCCGCCGCCCGGCTCCGTATCGCCGCCGACGACGGAACCCTGGACGCCCGACCGGCTCGGCGGCACCCCGATGGTCCCGCCGACGGGGCCCGTCTCCATCAAGAACGGCAACAGCCTGCAGTGCGTGGCCACATCCGGCGGCACCCGGGAGGAAGGCCAGGAAGCCCAGCAGTTCCCCTGCGGGGACTACCCCGACCACTTCTGGGAGAGCCAGAAGACCTTCACGGACGCCGAAGGCAACACCTACTACCGGCTCGTCAGCTACAACAGCGCCCTGTGCCTCGCGGTCCAGGACTCCAGCACCGAGGCCGACGCCCGGGTGATCCAGTCCACGTGCAAGAACGACCCCGGGCAGTCCTGGAGAATCGAGAAGTGGCCGAAAGGCATCCGCTTCGTCAACGGCAACAGCCACCAGTGCCTCGCCGTCACCTACGGCAGCACCGCCCCGCGCGCCCCACTGATGCAGTACCCGTGCGGAAACTACCCGGACCACTACTGGAGCTACGGCCCGCGCCGGTAGCGGAGCAGTCCCCACCGGCCCGCACGGCAGGCAGAAGGGCCGCCCCGACGAGGGCAGCCCTTCTGCGGGTTCTCGGGCCCCGGCCGAGCTCCGGGTGCGCGCACCCGGCGGCAGGGGCCTCTCGTCAGTTCCGGGTCTGCTGCCGGGAGGAGGTGATGAACTGCAGCAGGTGTTCGTTGACCAGGTCGGGGCGTTCCAGGTTGAGGCCGTGGCCGGCCCGTTGCACGATCTCGGCCCGGACTCCCGGGATCAGTGCGGTGACCCGCTGGAGGACGTGGCGCGGGCGGAGCAGGGCGCTGCGCTTGCCCAGCAGGACGAGGGTGGGCAGGCGGATGGAGCGAAGTTCCTCGTCGGTGAACGGCCTGGCGGCGGGCCGGGTGTTGGGCTTGTAGCCGCGCATGCCGAGCATCAGGGGGGCGATCATCTCGGGCGGCGAGCTGAGTGCAGGGTTGGCGAGCAGGCGCCCGAGCGCGGGGCGCAGCGGCCGTGGGGCGAGCATGCCGAACAGGCCGCCGATCATGTGGGCGTAGAACCGGGCGGGGACCTTCTCGATGCCGCCGGGGTCCATCGGTGCGATCGACGCGAGGCGTTCGGGTGCGTGGATGGCCTGGTTGAGGGTCAGCCACCCGCCGTAGGAGAGGCCGACCAGGTGGATGCGGTCGAGTCCGAGGCCGGCGAAGACCTCGCCGAGCCAGGCCGCGTTCTCCTCGGAGCCGGCCGCGACGGCGCGTTGGACGCTGCGGCCGGGGTCGTCGAGCGTGTCGATCGCGTAGACCGGGTGGTGTTCGCCCAGGGCGGCGATCTGCGGGTACCAGTTGGACGGGTGTCCGGCGTGGCCGTGCAGCAGCACGATCGGTTCGCCGGTTTCGGGTCCGTAGTGGTGGACGTGGACGGTGCCGTAGCTGGTTTCGACGTCGAGTTCCCGGCGGGGGGCCGGCCACAGCTCCATCGCGCGGTCGTAGGCCTCAAGGAACTTCGTTCGGGCTTTCTCGCTGACGAAGTGTCCGACGCTGGTCCTGGTCATGGTCCCTCCCGGTGCTCGGAATGCACGAAACAGCAGCGCTTGATGGTATGTTTGTACCATAAAAACGTCTGGAAGGAAGCCGATGCCGAAGCTGGTGGATCACGAGGAGCGGCGGGCCCACATCATCGACGCCCTGCTGCGCACGGCGGCGGACACCGGGCTGCACGCCGTCACCATGCGGTCCGTCGCGATCGAGGCGGGTGTCTCGGTGCGGCTCGTGCAGTACTACTTCGACACCAAGGAGCAGTTGCTGCTCGCGGCGCTCACCCGCCTGGCCGCGCGGATGGGCGAACGGATCCAGGAACGGGTCCAAGGACGGATCCAGGAACGGGTCCAGGGACGGACCCAGGCACGGGCCCGGGACCGCGCCGGGGCGGCCGGGCCCTCGGCGTCACCGCGCGACATCGTCGAGGCGGTCCTGCTGGAGTCCGTGCCGACGGACGAGGAGAGCCGGACCTTCCACCTCGTCTACACCGAGTACGCGGTGCTCTCCATCACCGACCCCGCACTCGCCGGGCAGTCGTTCCTCGCGGCGCCCGACGAGATGGAGGACTTCCTGGTCGGCCAGTTGACCGCCGCCCGGCAGGCCGGGGACACCGATCCGCGCATGGACGCCCGCCAGGAGGCCGTCGTCCTCCTGGCGGCCTCCGCCGGCCTGGGCCTGAGCGTCCTCCTCGGCCAGCGGACGGCGGACGACGCGGTGGCGGTCCTGCACTACCACCTCGGCCGGCTCTTCACCGGCTCGTAAGCCCTCGACGGCGGCGGAAGCAGCCGCCAGCCGTGGGCGCGGCCGGGCCGGGGGCGTCAGAGCCGTTCGGGAACGGGATTGCCGACGGCCTCGATGGCGCGGCGGACGGGGACCTTCAGCAGGAGGACGAAGCCGATGAGGAAGAAGACCAGCAGGGAGATGATCGCCGAGCGGTAGCTGCCGGTGATCTGGTAGGCGAGGCCGAAGACCAGCGGGCCCATCCAACTGGTGCCGCGGTCACTGACCTTGTAGACGCTGAAGTACTCGGCTTCCCGGCCCGCCGGGATGAGGTGGGAGAACAGCGAGCGCGAGAGCGCCTGGCTGCCGCCGAGCACCAGGCCGATCATGCAGGCCAGGGCGAAGAACCAGACGGGCTGGTGGGCGGGCATCAGGTACCCGAGGGCGAGGGTGGCCACCCAGCCGACCAGGGATCCGAGGACGGTCCGCTTGGCGCCGTAGCGGCGGGCGATCCGGCCGAGGAGCAGCGCGCCGCCGATCGCCACGATCTGGACGAGGAGCACGGCGGCGACCAACGAGGTCTGGTCCATGCCGAGTTCCTCGCTGCCGTAGAGCGAGGCCTGGGAGACGACGGTCTGGATGCCGTCGTTGTAGCAGAGGAAGGCGCCCAGGTAGAGCAGCGTGAGCGGGTACTGGCGCATCCCGCGCAGGGTGCGGGCGAGTTCGCGCAGGCTGCCGGCGGCGGGCCGGTCCGGCGTGGCGGAGGGCTGGTCCTGCGTGGCGACGGGCCGGTCCGGCGTGGCGGAGGGCTGGTCCTGCGTGGCGACGGGCCGGTCCGGCGTGGCGGAGGGCTGGTCCTGCGCACCCGGGGTGCGGCCGGACACGACCGGGGTGCGGTCGGGGGCCGCGCCCGCCCGGGAGGGCAGCCGCAGCATCGGGACGATCGTGAACAGCGCCCACCACAGGCCGGCCGAGGCCAGGCAGATCCGCACGGCGGTGCCGGAGGACAGGCCGAGCGCGTCGTGGCCCTGGAACAGCGCCAGGTTGGCGATCAGCAGCAGTCCGCCGCCCGCGTAGCCGTAGGCCCAGCCCTTGGAGGAGACCGCGTCGCGCTCGTCGGGGGTGGCCAGGCCGGGGAGGTAGGCGTAGGAGAGGGCGACCGACACCGCGTACGCGATGTTGGCGACCACCAGCAGTGCGCCGCCGAGGAGGTAGCGGTCGCCGTCGAGGAGGAACATCCCCATCGTGGCGACCGCGCCGACGTAGGCGAAGCCGCACATCAGCTCCTTGTGCCGCCCGGTGCGGTCCGCGACCGTGCCGGTCAGCAGCATCGCCGCGACCGAGAGCAGCACGGAGAAGGAGACCGTGTACGGGAAGAACGATCCGGCGCACACCGACAGTCCGAACGGGTGCACGTCGCCGGCCGCGTCGGCGGCGTTCTTGGCGACGGTCGTCAGGTACGGCCCGAGGAACACCGTCAGGACGGTGGCCGAGAAGGCGGCGTTGGCCCAGTCGTTGATGTACCAGCCGAACCGTATCCGGCGCAGGGCGCTGTCGTCGGCGGCGGCCGCCTCGCGCTCCGGCGGGCCGTCCGGCAGATCGTCCGGGAGGCGGTCCGGCAGGTTGTCCGTGGTGCTCGTCATGGGGATCCCGTCACCGTGCTGGAACCGGGGCTGCCGTCACTCCAGCAGCCGCGCTCGCCGAGGACGTCCCGCAGGACGTCTATGCGATCGGCCATGATGCCATCCACACCGAGGCCGAGGAGAGCCCTGATCCGTGTGGGATCGTCCACAGTCCAGACGTGAACCTGGAGGCCGAGGCGGTGGGCGGCGCGTACGAAGGCCCGGTCGACCACCCGGACGCCCCGGTGCCGCTCGGGCACCTGCGCGCACACCCCGGCGAACGGCGCCCCGGACCCCGCCCCGGCGAACGGCGCCCCGGACCCCGCCCCTGCGGACAGCGACCCGGACCGCGCCCCACGCCCCCGCAGCAGCGGCCCGACCAGCGAACGCAGCCGCAGCCGGGCCACCTCGCGCGGGCCGAGCGAGGTCGCCAGCCGGGGGCCCGCGGCGGCGCGGACGGCGGCGAGGCGGCTGTCGGAGAAACCGCCGACGCAGACCCGGTCCCAGGCGCCGGTCCGGCGGATCGTCTCGACCAGCGGCCCGACGGCGGCCGCCGCCTTGACGTCGACGTTGAAGCGGGCCCGGGGGAACGCGTCGAGCAGGTCCTCCAGCAGCGGCACGGGCTCGGTGCCGCCGATCCGGGCCTGCCTGACGGTGTCCCAGGGCAGGTCGGCCACCGCCCCGGTGCGGTCGGTGACCCGGTCGAGGCGGGTGTCGTGAAAGGCCACCAGCACGCCGTCGCGGGTGGCGTGAACGTCCGTTTCGAGGTAGCGGTACCCGAGGGCGACGGCGGCCGCGAAGGCGGCGAGCGAGTTCTCGGGGTGGCCGAGGTCACCGCCCCGGTGCGCGAAGGCGAGCGGCCCGGGGTGGTCGAGGAAGGGGTGCATGTGGTGCTCCGAGCTGCTGGGATGCGCGTTACAGTATTACGCACCCTGTCAAGCAGTAACGCCGGTAACGCCAGTAGTCCCATCAGTGCCATCAGCACCAGCAGTACCGCTACCGCCCGGATCGTCGACGTGGCGCAGATCGTAGAGGTACGACTTGCCGGCCTTCCAACTGCGCCAGGGGCCGAGCGGAGGGAGCGGCTCATGGTCGTCCGTCCGCCCCGCCAGCGGCCCGGAGTTGGCGGCCCCGTCGGCACCGACGGTGCACCAGCCCCGCTCCGGCAGCCACCGGCACCACACCTCCAGGTCCACCCGCCTGTACGACGGCCTGCCGTTGAACACGCCGTCCGCGTGGAAGTGGTACACCAGACCGTCCAGGCGGCGAACGAACTCGATCGACACGACGGCTCCCCCCGTCAAGACACCAAGAACGGCCAGGCTACGCCGCGAGCCCGGCGGAGGCGGCGAAAGTGCGTTGCACCGCCGCCGACCTGACACCTAGGCTCACGCCCATCGACGTGTAGCTCAGCAGGAGAGCACCGGGCTCTGGACCCGGAGGGCGCAGTGGCGGCGGCGCTGACCGTAGGCCTCCTGACCGCGCTGGTGGTGGCCGCCGTGACCGGCGCCGGCGCCCCGCCGCGGCACCGGATCGCGCTGCAGGACCGGATCGGGGACCAGGTCCATCTCCCGGACGACGGTTCGGTCCAGACGGCACGCGCCGGCTACCAGCAGCGGATCAGGGCGCTGAGCCCGTACCGGGAGCTGGCGGTGGGCGGTTACGGCACGACCGGATCGTCCAAGACCACGCTGCTGCTGGTCGGCCTGACCGGGGCCTTCGCGGAGCCCCAGCGGGAACTGGACAAGTACTTCGGACGGCTGGCGGCCTCGGACGTGTTCGACGACACGGTGACGGAACGCCAGGACTATCCGACAGGGCCCCTCGGCGGCGCGTTCGAGTGTGCGGTGCTCACCTACCCGTCCACGTCCGAGACCACCTGCGTGTGGGCGGACGGCAGCACGGTCGGCATCGTCGTCGACAGCACCGGCGAGAGCTCCCCACCGGAACTGGCCGAGCGCGCCCGGGACATCCGCACGGCCGTCGAGGTCCGGGCCGAGGACTGACCCGCGCCCACAAATCACCCGATCGAGTGAAGGTCGAACGCTCTCCGCCCATTCGGCACCCCGTCACCGATGATGCGCTTGGCGCGACACGGGGGCGCCCGCCATCCTGCGGGCGCCCCCGCGATCCGTGCCGTCCATCCGCCGACGAACCCCGGAGCACCCATGCGTCGCCCCACCACCGCCGCCGCAACCGCCTTGACCGCCGCCATAACCGCGGCCCTGCTGACCGGACCGGGGGCCGCCGTCCCGGCCCACGCGGACACCGCTCACCTCCCCGTCATCCTCATCCACGGCCGCAACGCGGACCCCGGAGTATGGGGCACCCTGATGACCGGCCTCCGCTCGAAGGACGTCCCGGCCTTCGCCTGGAGCTACGACACCTCCCGGTCGACCAACGAGGTCCTGGCCGGCGAACTGACCCGGTACGTCGACAACGTGCTGAGCCGGACGGGCGCGGCCGAGGTGAACATCGTCGCCCACAGCCTGGGCAGCCTGCCGAGCCGCTGGTACATCAAGTTCGACGGCGGCAACCAGAAGGTCGCGAACTGGATCTCCCTGGCCGGCCCCAACCACGGCACGTCCCTCGGCTACCTCTGTGCCCTCTGGGACCAGGGCTGCAAGGACATGACGCCCAACTCGTGGGTCATCAGCCACCTCAACCAGGACACCGAGACCCCGGGCCCCACCCGGTACACGACCTTCTGGTCCCCCGAGGACGAGCAGATCTCCCCCACCACCAGCACCAAGCTGAACGGCGCCACCAACATCGAGACGGACGGCCTGAAGCACAACGACTTCCTGACGAACCCCGGCGTCCTCGACAAGGTCACCGCGATCCTGGCCGGCTGACACACGGCCACGCCATCACCCCGGCACCGCCGGCCACCCGCCGTGTACGGATCCCCGGCGCGGTGGCCGGTCCTGCCGCAACAACGGCGCGGCAACGGCGCGACAACAGTGCGACGAGCACAGCATGAATCAGCGCGCGAACCCGGACAATCCCTGGGCCAACAATTCGGGCGAAATCACCGAAATGAAAAAGGTGGAGATAGGAATCGAACCCATCTAAACGGCCCTGCAAGCCGTCGCCTCGCCACTCAGCCACTCCACCGCGGCAACGAGGGAAACATTACACGAGCATGAACGGGGATTCCTCGGCAACGCCGAGCTTTCACTCCATAAGACCCTTAATGCGTCTAGTGCTATTTCTCTCGACATGGTGTCGACAGGGGCCGTCGGGCCACCACGGAAAAGTCGCGGTGCGCTAGCCTGTGCCGATATCTCCGACCCGATGGGATTTCACTGATGGCCGTCGAGGAATCACGGTTCACCCGCACCACGGAGCTGCGCTGCGGAACCGCTGCGAACCGGTGCCAGTACAAGAGCCTCCCCCTGCGCGACCTTCCCCCTCTCGGTGTCGTGCGCCGCGCCCGGATCGTCCGCGAAGGCCTGCGTGAGCGCCGCGCCGCCGTCCCGACGCCCGGCCGGCCCTCCCGCTTCACCGAGGGGGACTGGGTCCGGGTGAAGGACGAGGCCACGGTGCGCGCCACCCTCGACGCCAAGGACCGCCACCGCGGCCTGTGGTTCACCCGCAGCCAGTGGTCGTTCTGCGGCGGCGTGTACCAGGTCGAACGCATCGTGCGCCGCATGATCGACGACCACTACCGGGTGCGGCGCCTGTCCGGCACCGTCGCCCTGGCCGGCGCCACCTGCCACGGCGCCGACGGGGCCCAGGGCTGCGGACTGGACTGCGCCCTGCTGTTCCGCGACGAATGGCTGGAGCCCGCCCCCGCGCCGGTCCCCGCCGCCCGGCCCGCCGCACTCTGGGCGACCGTGCGCAGCCTCCCGGAGATCCACGCCACCCTCGACCCCGACGGGCGGCTGGACGGCGTCCCCTTCCAGCCGGGCATGGAGCTCCACGCCGACACCCGCCACAGCGCCACCGAACTGCGCCACCGCTCCCTCGCCTGGTGGCAGCACCCCACCAAGGGCCGCTGGTTCATCCTCAACGGCCTGCGCTGCGGCGGCGAACCCCTCGCCACCGGCTGCGACCGCCGCTGCGCCCTGCTGTGGCACGAGTCCTGGCTGCATCTCGAACCCGCCGCCACCGCCCACTGACCTCCCGCCACCGCCCTCCGACCGCCGACCTGCCGGGCACCGCACTCCGCGGTGCCCGGCAGGTTTTCGTCACCGGCAGGTCCTCACCGGCAGGTCCTCACCGGCCGTCAGCGCCGCCAGCGGTCACGCACCAGCTTCGCGGCCAGGTGCAGCGGCCCGTCCCGGTCACCGACGTAGCAGCGGGGAAGCGCGTACACCCCGCTGTGGACCCCGGGGCTGACCGCGCACCCGTACCCGTAGCCGGCCTGCGCCACCGCCTCCACCGCGGCGGCGTCGAGCGAACCGTACGGGTAGCAGAACCCTTCGACCGCCTGCCCCGTGAGGTCCTCCAGCACGCGGCGGCTGTCGGCGACCTGGGCCGCCAGCTCCCGCGCGCCCAGCCCCGCCAGCCGCCGGTGCGTCAGCCCGTGCGAGCCGATCTCCAGCCCGGCGGCGGCGGCCTCGTGGACCTGGCACGCCGTCATCAGCGGCTTGCGCGGGCCCTGCCGATCCCAGTCGTTGTATCCGCCCAGCCGGTCGGCCACCACGTAGACCGTCGCCGTGAAGCCGTACTCGGCCAGTGCGGGCATCGCCTCCTCCACGAAGTCGCGGTACCCGTCGTCGAAACTCAGCCCCACCATGCCCGCCGCGCTGCCGCCCCGGTGCGAGCGCATCAGGGCGCCGACCGACACCCCGCGCAGCCCGCGGGCGGACAGCCAGCGCAGCTGGCGGCGAAAGCGCGCGGGGTCGACGGTAATCAGATAGGGATCCTCACTCGTTGACGCCACCGAGTGGTACATCAGCGTCCACGGAAAACGCCCCGCACCTCCATCGGCCGCTTCTTCCGGACTGTTGCGTGGTCGAATGATTCGCATGTTCTGCTCCAGCTGTCCGGCGGTACCGCCTGTGCAGGTGGCCTTCAGGGAAATTGCATTCTGGCAGCGTCGTACCCGGCTTCCATTCGCGCCAGGCGACTCCGCCCCATTTCACCCGGATGCCAGCCCAGAAGTCGCCGACGAGTGCCCGGCCCGCACCGCCCGAATACCGGTTCCGCCCCGTCCGGAACCGGCCGGCGTTTCACCCGGCCGCGACGGCGGCCGGTGCCCATGCGGCGGCTCTGGCGGCAGCGAGCGCGGCCCGGACCCGCGCGGCGCCTGCGGAGGCGATTCCCGTCGTGCGGCTGTCGCCCGCAGGGCGGCTGACGAGGCCCGCACACGCGCGACAGATGCCGGCGTGACCAGCGATTATCCGGATCCGCCCGCTGCTGTGACCGACAGTGCCGCAGGACGTCGGCGGCCGTGCTTCCCACTCATGACTGTTGAACACTTGACAGTCAGATGACTGATGCCGCGTATGCGCCGAGTGGATCACTGTGGTTTCGACGGCCGGAACGCCCATCGCCCCGGCCTCCCGTCCCCACTCCCCCGTCCCCACGGGTTGATCTTCCGAGGAATCCCCATGAACTCCGTACGCACCAGGTGGCGCCTGGCCGCCGTCACCGTGACGACCGCGCTCGCCGTCCTGATGTTCTCGAACTCCTCGGCGTACGCCGTGGCGCCCGGTGAGAGCACCAGGTGGGCCAACGAGATCGAGGACAACGTCCCCGTCGCGGCGAGCGGCATCATGGGCGAGGCACGCGCCGACAACAGTGACCTCATCCAGGTGTGGCGCGGGGCCGACAACGCCAACATGTACCTGTCGCTCGACCACGGGCGGCCGATGACGCTCGCCGGCCAGACCAACGCCAGCCCGCAGGTCGTCTACGTGGGCGGGACGCAGTTCATGCTGTTCCACACCGGCACGAACGGGTTCATCTTCTTCAGCGTCCTCAGGGTGAACGTGGCGAACAACGGCCAGCGGTACCTGCAGATCGGCGACTGGCGCCAGGTCGGGAACGACGCCCGGACGAACGACGGCCGCCCCGTGGCCGCCGTCGCCCTGCCCCACAACAACGTCTACATGGCCTACCACGGTGCCAACAGCAACGAGATCTGGGGCATGACCTTCAACATCCCGGGCAACTACTGGGACGCCCCGCTCCGCACCTTCGGCGCCACCAGCGACTCCTCGCCGTCGCTGGCCTTCAGCCCCAACAACAACCACATCCTGCTGGCCTACCGGGGCACGGACAACCGGGTGAACGTCATTCGCGCGAACTACCAGTCCCAGCAGTGGTACGGGCGTTCGATCCTCGACGGCGTCCTCACCGACTCGCAGCCGGCCATCGGCATCACGCCCAACGGCTGGGGCCAGGTCGCCGTCCGGGAGCAGGGGACGGGCCTGCTGCACATGGAGGACATCTCGGACACCGGCGCGCGCGGCAGCTGGGTGCGCGAGTCCAACAGTTTCACCTCGCCGTACGGGCCGCGGCTCATCATGGACGCCTACCGCGCCTACCTGGTCGCGACGGCCTGGGGCGGGTACGTCTTCTGGAAGCAGTCCCGTCAGTACTGAGGCCCTACCGGGACCTGAGGTCCTACCGGAGCCCGCGGAGTGGGGGGGGGGGGGCCCCCCCCCCCCCCCCCCCCCCCCCCCCCCCCCCCCCCCCCCCCCCCCCCCCCCCCCCCCCCCCCCCCCCCCCCCCCCCCACC
>NZ_JBIWAP010000044.1:0-77868 GCF_044760075.1 Kitasatospora sp. NPDC098663
CTCTCGCCTCCGAGGCCGGCGATCCGGTCGCCCTCGACGGCCAGGCGGCCGCCCTCGACGACGCCGCCGGGCAGGACCAGCCGGGCGCCGGCCAGTGCGGTACGGTCACGGTCCGCGGTGGTCACGCGGTCACCTCCATGGAGAGCAGATCCCAGGCGAGCAGGCCCGCGCCCAGGGACGCGGCGGTGTCTTTGAGCATGGCGGGTACGACCTTCGGGGGCATCTGGAAGGTCAGGCGTTCGGTGACCGCCGTGCGCAGCGGGCCGAAGAGCGTGTCACCGGCCTCGGCCAGCCCGCCGCCGACGATCACCGTGGACGGGTCGAGCAGGCTCTGGGCGAGCACGATCCCGTCGGCGAGGGCGTCGACGGCGACCTGCCAGACCGCGAGCGCGCGGTCGTCCCCGGCGTCCACCGCGGCGGCGCAGGATGCCGCGTCGGCGTCGGGGTCGCCGCTGGCCGCGGCCCAGGCACGGGACACGGCGGAGGCGGAGGCGAGCGTCTCCAGGCAGCCGCGGGCGCCGCAGCCGCACTGCGGTCCGCCCGGGCGGACCACGACGTGGCCGATCTCGCCGCCGTAGCCGTGCGCGCCGGCCTCGATCCGGCCGCCGATGCCGATGGCACCGGCGATGCCGGTGCCCAGCGCGATGAACAGGAAGCGGTCGACGCCCCGGCCGGCGCCGAGCCGGCCCTCGGCCAGGCCGCCCGAGCGCACGTCGTGGCCGAGTGCGACGGGGATGACGGCGCGGTCGGGCCCGGCCAGGCGCTCGCCCAGGAGCTTGCGCAGCGGGAGGTCCCGCCAGCCGAGGTTGGCCGAGTAGACCGCGATGCCGTTCCTCTCGTCGATCGTGCCGGGGACGGCGACGCCGGCTGCGAGCGGGGCGACGCCGAAGCGGCCCCGGCCCTCGTCCGCCAGGTCGGCGGCGAAGTCGAGGATGGCGGTGACCACGGCGTCCGTGCCATGCTCCCGCCCGGTCGGTCGGCGTGCTTCGAACAGCACGGAGCCGTCCTGGGCGAGCAGCGCGGCCTTCATGCCGGTGCCGCCTACATCGAGTGCGATGACGTGCTTCACGGAGGACAGTTTCCCTTGGTCGGGTAGAAGAGGTCTAGTCCAGTTGTCGGATTGGTCTGGTCCAAAGTAGGTGAGCTTTGTCGCAGATGGGGGCGGTGTGAGCGGCTTTGCGCCGGGAGCCTTCCGTTCACCTTCTGTTGCGCATCGTGCAATGACGTCCGCACTTCGATAACTACTCGGCGGGCTCGCCACAGTGGTGTGGACCACTGCCAGGTGGATTTGGCAGTGTTGCGCCTCCCCCCTCCCGGATTCCCCCGTCCGGTCGCAGTTCTCCCCTGAAGGCGGTACCCGCGTTGAACAGGCGCGCCCACGTTCCCACCCGCGTCCTCGGCACCGCGCTGGCCGGAGCACTGGTACTCACCGCCGTCAGCGCCTGCGGCGGGCAGGACGGCGGGCCGGTGACCCTCAAGCTGGTCGCCGCCGACTACGGGGAGAGCGCCGACACCAGCTCCAAGCTGTACTGGGACGAGATCGCGCGCGGCTTCGAGGCCGCCAACCCCGGCATCAAGGTCGACGTCGAGGTGGACAGCTGGACCGACATCGGCAAGAAGGTCGACGACATGATCGCGGCCGGCAAGTCCCCCGACCTGCTGCAGACCGGCGGTTTCGCCGACCAGGTCGCGGCGGACCGGCTGTACCCGGCCGCCGACGTGCTCTCGATGGACACCCAGGCCAACTTCCTGGACACCTTCGCGCACGCCGGGCAGGTGCTCGGCACCCAGTACGGCATCCCGTTCGTCTCCTCCTCCCGGGTGCTCTTCTACAACAAGGCGGTCTTCCGCCAGGCCGGCATCACCCAGCCGCCGGCCACCTGGAACGAACTGCGCCAGGACGCCGAGAAGATCAAGGCCAAGGTGCCGGGCGTGACCCCGTACGGGCTGCCGCTCGGGCCGGAGGAGGCGCCGGCCGAGTCCATGCTGTGGACGCTGAGCGGCGGCGGCAGCCTCTCCGACGACGTCGGCAACTACACCATCGACAGCACCCAGAACCAGGCCACCTTCAGCTGGCTGAAGAACAACCTGGTGACCACCGGGCTGACCTATCCGGACCCGGGCAAGATGAACCGCACCCCCGTCTTCCAGGACTTCGCGGCCGGGAAGGTCGCGATGCTGAACGGGCACCCGACGCTGCTGCGGATGGCCACCGCCGGGAAGATCGACTTCGGGACGGCGCCGATCCCCAAGAAGGACGGCGTGGGCAAGACCGGCAGCCTCGGCGTCGCGGACTGGATGATGGCGTTCAAGGCCAACGGGCACAAGAACGAGATCAAGAAGTTCCTGTCCTTCGCCTACTCCCGCGAGTTCCAGCTGAAGTTCGACGAGCAGTACAACCTGCTGCCGGTCACCCAGGACGCGTTCAACCAGATGACGTCCGACCCGAAGCACGAGGACCTCAAGCAGTTCGCGGTCGGGCTGACCAACGCCAGCTTCTACCCGTTCGGGGACCCGGCCTGGGGCGACGTCAGCAACCGGATCAAGGCCGGGATCGGGCAGGCCGTCACGGGGGACCCGAAGCAGGCGCTCGCCGGGCTGCAGGACGCGGCGGTCAAGGAGGCGGCCCGGGTCCGCAAGTGAACCCGGGCCGGGGGGCCCTCCAGGGGCGGGGTCGTCAGGGTCGGGCTCGCGTCGGGGTCGGGCCCGTCAGGGGAGCGTGATGGCGTAGGCCTTGCGGAGTGTCTCGTGGACCGTCCAGGTGGTCCGGTCGCCCTCGCGCAGCACGGCGCAGTCGCCCGGGCCGACCTCCAGGGTCGGGCCGCCCTCGACCTCGATGGTGGCCCGGCCGCTGAGTACCACGAACAGCTCGTCGGCCTCCACGTCGGTGACCACGCCCGGGGTGATCTGCCAGATGCCGCGCAGCTGGCGGCCGTCGGGGGACTCGGAGAGGACCCGGCCGGAGACCTCAGGGGTGCCGGAGACGATCTGGGCCGGGTCGAGCGGGTCGGGTTCGAGGTCGGCGGTGGGGATGTGCACGGCGAAGCTGGGCGTGGTCATACCGCCGACGCTAGCCGGGGCGGCCGGGCGCCGGGGGGCGCACAGTGTGTCCGGCTCACGCGGGAGAATGACACTCCGTAGTGATGGCGGAGGTGTCCTGGTGGGCGAGCTGAGTGAGCGGGACGTGGCGGTGCTGGCCCTGGAGGGGCGGCAGTGGCGGACGGCCGGGGCCAAGGAGCGGGCGATCCGGGAGGAGCTGGGGCTCTCCTCCACCCGGTACTACCAGCTGCTGAACGCGCTGCTGGACCGGCCGGAGGCCTTGGCGCACGCCCCGGTCCTGGTGAACCGGCTGCGCCGGATCCGGGAGGCCCGGCGGGCGGCACGGTAGCGGGACGGGGCCTCGGGGTAGGGCTCGGGCATGGGCTTTGACGAGAAGTGGGTACCGGTCACGGCTGCCGGGCGGGACGGCCTGCGGGCGATCCTGGCGGCGCCGGGCGAGGCGGTGATCGCGCTGGACTTCGACGGGACGCTGGCGCCGATCGTGGCGGATCCCGATCGGGCGCGGGCGCATCCGGGGGCGGCGGCCGCGCTGCGGGCGCTGGTGCCGGCGGTGCGGGCCGTGGTGGTGGTGACGGGGCGGCCGGCCGCGCTGGCGGCGGAGTACGGCGGCCTGGACGGGCTGCCCGGGGTCGTGGTGCTGGGGCACTACGGTGCCGAGCGCTGGGAGGGCGGCGAGGTGACCGCGCCGCCGGTGCACCCCGGGGTGGCCGGGGCACGGGCGGCGCTGCCTGGCCTGCTGGCGGCGGCGGGGGCGCCCGAGGGGACGTGGCTGGAGGACAAGGGGCGCTCGCTGGCGGTGCACACCCGGCGCACGGCGGCGCCCGAGGAGGCGCTGGAGCTGCTGCGGGCGCCAATCGGCGAGCTGGCGGCCGGGCACGGGCTGGCGGTGGAGCCCGGGCGGCTGGTGCTGGAGCTGCGGCCGCCGGGGGTGGACAAGGGCGCGGCGCTGACCGGCTTCCTGCGTGAGCGCGGGGCGGCTTCGGTGCTGTACGCGGGGGACGACCTGGGGGACGTGGCGGCCTTCGCGGCGGTGGAGAAGCTGCGCGGCGAGGGGGTGGCGGGGCTGCTGGTGTGCAGCGGCGCGGTGGGGGACGCGCCGGTGCGCGAACTCGCCGACCGGGCGGACCTGGTGGTCCCGGGCCCGGCCGGCGTGGTGGAGCTGCTCGCGGCGCTCGGCGCGGCCGTCGGCGCGGGCTGAGCCGGGCGCCGGCGCGCGGCGCGGACCGGTTCAGCCCGCGCCGAGCCGGTTCACAGCGCGTTGAGCTGGTCGAGGAACCACTGCTGCGGAGGCAGCGCGGTGGCCGCCGCCGCGAGGCGCTTGGTGCGGTCGGCGCGCTCCTCCTCGGGCATGGTGAGGCCGGCGTGCAGGGCGTCGGCGGTGGCGATGACGTCGTACGGGTTGACGGTGAGCGCGTCCTCGGCGAGTTCGGCGTGCGCGCCGGCCTCGCGGGAGAGCACCAGGGCGCAGCCGTGGTCGGACACCACCGGAACCTCCTTGGCGACCAGGTTCATGCCGTCCCGGATCGGGTTGACCAGGGCCACGTCGGCGAGGCGGTAGGCGGCCAGGGAGCGCGGGAAGTCGTCGTCGACGTGCAGGATCAGCGGCTGCCAGGCGGGGGTGGCGAACTCGGCGTCGATGTCCTCGGCGAGCCGTTGGACCTGCGCGGTGTAGGCGCGGTACTCGGCGAGGTCGGTGCGCGAGGGGTAGGCGAAGGCGATGTGCACCACCCGGTCGTGCCATTCGGGGCGGGTGCGCAGCAGGTGCCGGTAGGCCTGGAGGCCGCGGACGATGTTCTTGCTGAGCTCGGTGCGGTCGACCCGGACGATGGTGCGGCGCCCGCCGACGGCCTCGCGGAGGGCGGCGAGGCGTTCGTCGACGTCCGGGCGGTGGGAGCGCTCGCGCAGGAAGTCGGCGTCGGCGCCGAGCGCGTGCACGCCGAGCCGGGTGGTGCGGCCGGCGTGGGTGACGGTCATGGCGTCCCGGTCGACCTCGGCACCGAGCAGGTCGGCGCAGCAGTCGGCGAAGGCCAGCGCCCAGCGGCGGGTCAGGAAACCGGCCCGGTCGGCGCCCAGGATGCCGGTGAGGACGGCCTCGGCGACGTCGTCGGGCAGCAGCCGGAAGTACTCGGGCGGGGCCCACGGGGTGTGCGAGAAGTGGCCGATCCGCAGGTCGGGGCGGGCGGCGCGGAGCAGGGCCGGGGTCAGCGAGAGGTGGTAGTCCTGGACCAGCACGGCGGCCCCGGGGGCGGCCTCGGCGGCCAGCGCCTCGGCGAAGGCGGCGTTGTAGGCGCGGTAGGCGGCCCACTCGGTGCGGAACCCGGCGTCGAAGGCGGGGGCGGTGGGGGTGGCGTAGAGCAGGTGGTGGACGAACCAGAGGGTGGAGTTGGCGACGCCGTTGTAGGCGCGGGCGAAGGTGTCGGGATCGATGTCCAGCATGCGGACGGCCTGGCCGCCCACGTCGTGCCCGGCGAGGTCGAGGCGGCCGTCCGGGGCCCCTCTGGCGGCCTGCCGGTCGGCCGCGCCGAGGGCGGCGCAGACCCAGACGGCGTCGGGGTCGTCGATGGCGGAGAGGCCGGAGACCAGGCCTCCGCCGCCGCGGCGGAGGGTCAGCGTGCCGTCGTCCGCGGTGCCGAACGACACCGGTCCCCGATTGGAGGCCACCAGGACGGGGGCGGTGCCGGTCGCACTCGAACGTTCGGTCGTGAGATCGCCCATGGTTGGTACGTTGCCGGGGCTCCGGAGCGGCAAACCCTTTCGGTGGGTGTTCAGTGTCGGGTCGCGTACTCGGGCACGGTGTGCATGGGCGGGCGTTCCAGGGCGGTCACCGGGTGGGTGTGGGCGGTGAACTCCCGGCTCTGCGGGTCGCGGGTGAACTGGGTCAGCAGCGGGTGGACCAGGTCGGCCGAGGCCTTCAGCCGGTGGGTGCGGTCGAGGCGTTCGAGGGCGGTGCGGTAGATGGTGGCGGCCATCCGGCCGAGGGCCTGGCCGTCCTGGTGCCGGTGGTGCCGGACGCCGACGTCCACCTGGGCCAGGGCGTCCAGCCCGACCGTCTCCAGCGCGTCGACCAGCAGGCCGAGTTCGACGCCGTAGCCGGTGGGGAAGGGGAGCCGTTCGAGCAGCGCGCGGCGGGCCGCGTACTCGCCGCCGAGCGGCTGGACGAAACCGGCGAGTTCCGGCCAGTGCAGGTTGAGCAGTGGGCGGGCGACCAGTTCGGTGACCCGGCCGCCGCCGGCCGGGACCACCGCCCCCTCGGTCTCCAGCGGCCGGTCGTACATGGCCTTGACCAGCTGGATGTCCGGTTCGGTGAGCAGCGGGCCGAGGATGCCGGAGACGAAGGCCGGGTCGAACTCGCGCAGGTCGGCGTCGACGAAGCAGACGATGTCGCCGCGGGTGACCAGCAGCGAGCGCCAGAGCACCTCGCCCTTGCCGGGGACGGCGGGCAGCCGGGGCAGGATCGCGTCGCGGTACTCCACCCGGGCGCCGGCCCGGGCGGCGACGGCGGCGGTGGCGTCGGCCGAGCCGGAGTCGACCACGACGAGTTCGTCGACCAGCGGGAGGCGCTCCATCAGCTCGCGGCGGATGGTGCGGACGATGTCGCCGACGGTGGCCTCCTCGTCCAGCGCGGGCAGCACCACGCTGACGGTGCGGCCGGTCCGGCGCTTGGCCTCCAGCAGGGCGTGCACCGGCCGGTCGACCGCGCTCCACGAGCGGCGGCGCAGCCAGGACGCCGCCTGCGGGAGCAGCGCGGGGGTCGGTTCGGCGGGCACGGGACTCTCCTCGGCGGGGTCGGTGGGACGCGCCATCTCGCGTGGCGGACGATCCCATTCGGGGTTGACGCCTTCGGATACAGTCTTCGTACAGCGGCCGGACCTTTGCACGCCGGGGTCGCCGTTGAGCACCACCACAATTTCACATGCTCATCCAGAGGGACTGAGGGAACGGCCCGTTGACGTCCCGGCAACCTTCTCGCGCGGCTGTCTGTCGACAGGCCCCGGCGGGACAGGTGCCAATTCCGGCCTGTGGCGCGACCGTGCCACGGGGAAGATGAGGAGAGAGGCCTCCGCCATCATGGCTATCGACACTGTCGCACCCGCATCCGTGGACCTCGGCCCCGCCACCGCGCTGTCCTGTCGGGAGTGCGGCACCCGCTTCCCGCTCGGTCCGAGCTTCGCCTGCCTGGAGTGCTTCGGCCCGCTGGAGATCGCGTACGACTTCGGCAGCGAGGGCGCCGAGGAGCTGCGCCGCCGGATCGAGGCCGGCCCGAGCTCGATCTGGCGCTACGCGCCGCTGCTGCCCGTCCCGGCCGACGTCGCCACCAAGCCCAACCTGAACCCCGGCTGGACCCCGCTGGTCAAGGCGGACAACCTGGGCCGCGAGCTGGGCTTCACCGCGCAGCTGCACATCAAGGACGACTCGGGCAACCCGACCCACTCGTTCAAGGACCGCGTGGTGGCCTGCGCCATCGAGGCCGCGCGGGCCTTCGGCTTCACGACGCTCTCCTGCTCCTCCACCGGCAACCTGGCCGGCGCGGTGGGTGCGGCGGCCGCCCGGGCCGGCTTCAAGTCCTGCGTGTTCATCCCGCACGACCTGGAGCAGGGCAAGGTCGTCATGGCCGGGGTGTACGGCGGCGAGCTGGTCGGCATCGAGGGCAACTACGACGACGTGAACCGCTTCTGCTCGGAGCTGATCGGCGACCCGGCCGGCGAGGGCTGGGGCTTCGTCAACGTCAACCTGCGCCCGTACTACGGCGAGGGCTCCAAGACGCTGGCGTACGAGATCTGCGAGCAGCTCGGCTGGCGGCTGCCGGAGCAGATCGTCATCCCGATCGCCTCCGGCTCCCAGCTGACCAAGATCGACAAGGGGCTGCAGGAGCTGATCAGGCTCGGTCTGGTCGAGGACCGGCCGTACAAGGTCTTCGGCGCCCAGGCGGCGGGCTGCTCCCCGGTGTCGGCGGCGTTCAAGGCCGGCCAGGACGTGATCCGCCCGGTCAAGCCGGACACCATCGCCAAGTCGCTGGCGATCGGCAACCCGGCGGACGGCCCGTACGTGCTGGACATCGCCCGGCGCACCGGCGGCGCGATCGAGGACGTCACCGACGCCGAGGTGGTGGACGCGATCCGGCTGCTGGCCCGGACCGAGGGCGTCTTCGCCGAGACCGCGGGCGGGGTGACCGTCGGCGTGCTGAAGAAGCTGGTGGAGACCGGTCAGTTGGACCCGGCCAAGGAGACCGTCGCGATCAACACCGGCGACGGCCTGAAGACCCTGGACGCCGTCGCCGGGTCCGGGATGACCGCCGTGATCCGCCCGACCCTGGCGTCCTTCCACGACGCCGGCCTCGCGTCCGCCTGAACACCCCCCACCCCGCCAGGCCCTGTCCGCTAGGAGAACCATGAGCGCCAACGTCCGTATCCCCACCATCCTGCGCACCTACACCGGCGGCGCCGCCGAGGTGGCCGCCGAGGGCGCCACCCTGGGCGAGGTCATCGCCGACCTGGAGAAGAACCACGCGGGGATCTCCGCCCGCATCCTGGACGACGCCGGCAAGCTGCGCCGCTTCGTCAACGTCTACGTGAACGACGACGACGTGCGCTTCGCCGAGGGCCTGGCGACCGGGATCGCGGACGGCGCCAGCGTCTCGATCATCCCGGCGGTGGCCGGCGGCTGCTGAGCCGCGCCCCGATCCGGGCACCCCGCCCGAGCCGTTCGTCCGACCGGCCGTCCGCGTGTACGGAATTCCGTTCTCCGTACGCACGGGCGGCCGGCCGCATTTCGGCGGGAATATGGCGGGGTCAAGTCGGAGTAGAGTGTGGCTCGGTTGGGAACAGGGCTTCCCCTCATCCTCACCCGCGAATCACCCGCGAATCGCCGGACGGTCGTCCGGCCGCTGAGACCGGTCGGGTGCCTGGGCCGTGAAACATGTCAGGCAGATGTCAGAATTCCCGCGGGGATTTGTAGTAATCCGTCCGCTATGTCCGGCGTGAAATGCCGAATTCCTCCCGCTTTGGCCCGTCCTGCCCCTTGGCGCGGTGCCGGAATTCCCCGCAGCTGACCCTGTTGCAGAGGGCGTCGATCCGGATACATTCAGCCGCGGTCGACGTAATCACCCGCTCACAGGGCGCCGTCAGGCACCCCCGGCGGAGGACTGCGGCGTGCACGGCTGCGCCCAGGGGGGGTTCCCCGGGCCGGCCTTCAAACCAGACCCGGGCCCGCGACCTGCGGGCGCGTGAAGGGCCAGCACAGCACTAGGGGAGTTCGGAATGGCTCAGGGCACCGTCAAGTGGTTCAACGCGGAGAAGGGCTACGGCTTCATCGCGGTCGACGGTGGTGCGGACGTCTTCGTCCACTACAGCGCGATCCAGATGGACGGCTACCGCACCCTCGAGGAGGGCCAGCGGGTCGAGTTCGAGATCTCCCAGGGACAGAAGGGCCCGCAGGCGGACATGGTCCGCGCCGCGGTGTGACCCCCTTCCGACCCCAGGAGCTCGGCGCGGCCCACGGCTGGTGACCACTCGCTTCTCGGCGGGCCCGTACGACACGCGTCGTGCGGGCCCGTCGGCGTTCCCCGGCGGGGAGTTGCGCGGGTCGGCGGGAGCGCCCCGGGCGGCTCGCGGGATCGCGATTGGGCTTGCACTCGACCACCCGGAGTGCTAATCATTGGCGTTAGCACTCACAGCGTGAGAGTGACAGCGGACCGGGTCGGTGAGGCCCCCGGGAGCGGTAGGGGAAAGGACCCCCGCACACCAGGGCCGTCCGTCGCGGGCACCCCTTGGTCCGAGCAGTCGACCGTGTCCCGGAGGACCACTTCTGATGGCCAAGATCATCGCCTTTGATGAGGAAGCTCGCCGCGGCCTTGAGCGTGGCATGAACCAGCTCGCCGACGCAGTGAAGGTCACGCTCGGCCCCAAGGGTCGCAACGTCGTGCTGGAGAAGAAGTGGGGCGCCCCCACGATCACCAACGACGGTGTCTCCATCGCCAAGGAGATCGAGCTCGAGGACCCCTACGAGAAGATCGGCGCGGAGCTCGTCAAGGAGGTCGCCAAGAAGACCGACGACGTCGCGGGTGACGGCACCACCACCGCCACCGTGCTCGCCCAGGCCCTGGTGCGCGAGGGTCTGCGCAACGTCGCCGCCGGCGCCAACCCGATGGCCCTGAAGCGCGGCATCGAGAAGGCCGTCGCCGCCGTCTCCGACCAGCTGCTGGCCCAGGCCAAGGACGTGGAGACCAAGGAGCAGATCGCCTCCACCGCCTCCATCTCGGCCGCCGACACCCAGATCGGCGAGCTCATCGCCGAGGCCATGGACAAGGTCGGCAAGGAAGGCGTCATCACCGTCGAGGAGAGCAACACCTTCGGTCTGGAGCTCGAGCTCACCGAGGGCATGCGCTTCGACAAGGGCTACATCTCCGCCTACTTCGCGACCGACCTGGAGCGCATGGAGGCGACGTTCGAGGACCCGTACATCCTCATCGCCAACTCCAAGATCGGCTCGGTCAAGGACCTGCTGCCGCTGCTGGAGAAGGTCATGCAGAGCGGCAAGCCGCTCGTCATCATCGCCGAGGACGTCGAGGGCGAGGCCCTGTCGACCCTGGTCGTGAACAAGATCCGCGGCACCTTCAAGTCCGTCGCCGTCAAGGCCCCGGGCTTCGGCGACCGCCGCAAGGCCATGCTCGGCGACATCGCCATCCTCACCGGTGGCACCGTGATCTCCGAGGAGGTCGGCCTCAAGCTGGAGAACGCCGGCATCGACCTGCTGGGCACCGCCCGCAAGGTGGTCATCACCAAGGACGAGACCACCATCGTCGACGGTGGCGGTGACAGCGAGCAGGTCGCCGGCCGCGTGAACCAGATCCGCGCCGAGATCGAGAACAGCGACTCGGACTACGACCGCGAGAAGCTCCAGGAGCGCCTCGCCAAGCTGGCCGGCGGCGTGGCCGTCATCAAGGCCGGCGCAGCCACCGAGGTGGAGCTCAAGGAGCGCAAGCACCGCATCGAGGACGCCGTCCGCAACGCGAAGGCCGCCGTCGAGGAGGGCATCGTCGCCGGTGGTGGCGTCGCGCTGCTGCAGGCCGGTGTCGCCTTCGACAAGCTGGAGCTGGAGGGCGACGAGGCCACCGGTGCCAACATCGTCAAGGTCGCGCTGGAGGCCCCGATCAAGCAGATCGCGACCAACGCCGGCCTGGAGGGTGGCGTCGTGGTGGAGAAGGTGCGCAACCTTCCCGCCGGTCACGGCCTGAACGCGGCCACCAACACCTACGTCGACCTGATCGCCGAGGGCATCATCGACCCGGCCAAGGTGACCCGCTCCGCGCTGCAGAACGCCGCCTCCATCGCGGCGCTGTTCCTCACCACCGAGGCCGTCATCGCCGACAAGCCGGAGAAGGCCGCTGCGGCCGCCGGCGGCGGCATGCCGGGCGGTGACATGGACTTCTGATCCTGATCGCACCGATCGGATCGGCTGGTTCCTGATCGTGTGGGCGGTCCCCTTCGGGGGGCCGCCCACGCGGCGTTCTACCGGAGAATGGACAGATGGCTTCCGACGACATCGAGACCGCGCTGCACAACGCGCGGGCGCTGATCCTGGCCGACCTCACCGCGCGGGACGTGGCGGACGCCGCCGTCGTCTCCCTGGTGGAGCAGGCCGTGACGCACCGCCGCTGGTGGCTGGAGCAGTGGCCGGACGGCACCGAGTACGTGCTCGGGCTGGTCGCCCAGGACGTCCAGGACGCGCTGCTGGAGGCGTACGGGCGCTGGCCGCTGTGCACCGCCTGCGCCGCCGACGGGGACCCGCACGCGCTCGGCGTGGAGCCGGAGCTGGGGCCGGAGCCGCACTGGGTGTGCGGCAAGCAGGGCGCGGTGGTCGCGCCGGTGGGGGAGCTCTCCTAGGCGGCTCCTGGCCCGCGCCTGGCCCGCGCCTGGTCCGCTCCCGGCTCGCTCCCGGTCCGCGCCAGGCCCGCTCGTGGTCCGCGTCGTGGACCGGGCGGCGGGGGTACTGGACCTATAGGTAGGTTGACGATATATGTAGTCGTATGACTGAACGCTCGATGCAGGAGCCGACGCTGCTGCTGCTCACCGCTCTGGCGGACGCCCCGAGACACGGCTACGCCCTCATCCAGGAGATCGCCGCCATCTCCGGGGGCCGGGTCAAGATGCGCACCGGCACCCTGTACGGCGCCCTCGACCGGCTGCTCCAGCAGGGGCTGATCGAGGTCGCCGCGGAGGAGGTCGTGGACGGGCGGGCGCGGCGCAGCTACGCGCTGACCAGCGTCGGCCGGGAGGCGCTGGCCTCCGAGGCGGAGCGGCTGCGGGCCGTCGCCACCGAGGCGGAGCGCCGTCTCGCGAACGTCCTGTCGGTGCTGCAGGGCAAGCCGGAGCCGGAGGGGAAGTCGACGATGAGGGGGTTCTTCGCATGACGATGACCACGCCGACGATCGGGACGCCGTCGACCGTGCTGCGGGCGGCGCTGCAGTTCTACCCGCCGCGCTACCGCCGGGAGCGCGGCGAGGAGCTGGCCGCGGTGTTCGCCGACACCACGGCGGAGGCGGGCCGCTCGGCCGTCGCCCGCGAGGCGTTCGACCTGGCCGCGTACGGGCTGCGGGTGCGGCTCGGGCTGACCGGCTCCTCGCTGGCCGGGCGGGTGCTCGCGCTGGCCGCGCCGATGGTCGCCGGGGCGCTGGCCGGTGCGGCGCTGGTGCCGTGGGTGAGCGACGCGGAGCGGGCCGCCCACCGGCTGACCTGGGACACCTCGTACAGCGCGTACGCGCTGACCATCGCGCCGCCGGTGATCGCGCTGCTGCTCGCGGCAGCCGTCGTGATGGGGCGCTGGACGGCGGTGCGGGCCATCTCGCTGGTCCAGGCCGTCTCCGCGCTGTTCGTGCTGGCGCAGGCCGTCGTGCTGCCGCCGGAGTTCGACCTCTGGGGGGTGGGGGACAGCAGCGTGGCCACCATGCCGTTCGTGCTGGGGGCGCTGGTGCTGGCCGCGGCGCCGACGGAGTTGCTGCCCAGGGCCTCCTGGCGTTCCGGCGGGCTGGCGCTGGCCTCGGTCCTCGGGGGCGGGCTGCTGGTGGCGCTCCAGCACTGGGGCGACTCCACCTTCCCGCTGGACATGCAGTGGTTCGCGCTGCTGCTGATCGGGCCGCTGCTGCTGACCTTCACCGCGCTGCGCGGCCGGGTGCTGCCGGCCGCCGTCGGGGTCGCGGTGCTGTCGCTGACGATGTTCGCGGGCCTGTTCAACATCTGGCGCGAGGGCCGCGGGTTCTGGCACGTGCTGCCGATGGCGGCGCCGGTGCTGCTGCTCCTGGTGGCGGCCGCGGTGGCGATGCGCCGGACCGGGGCCGGCGACGGGCCCGGCGGGCGGTTCGGCGGATGGCTCGGCGGGGACTCCGGGAAGGGTCGCAGCCTGGCGTGACCCGGGGGGTGGGGCGAAGTGCTCGCCGGGCCCGGCCGGATGTGGCAACCTACTGATATGTCTAGACCAATTTTCGAAGTCATCGCGCTGACGCCCCAGGACGCCCAGGCTGCCGAGTCGGGCGGCGCCGACCGGCTCGAACTGGTCACCGACATGGCCGCGGACGGGCTCACCCCGTCCGTCGAGGACTTCGCCCGGATCCGGGCCGCCGCCGACATCCCGCTGCGCGTCATGCTCCGGATCCGGGACGGCTTCGCGCCCGGCGACCTGGACGAACTGGCCGCCCGGGCCGCCGCGTTGCGGGCCGAGGGCGCCGACGAGTTCGTCTTCGGCTTCCTCCACGCCGACGGCGCCGTCGACCTGGCCGCCACCGCCGCCGTCGCCGAAGCGGTGGCCGGCTGCCGCTGGACCTTCCACCGGGCGATCGACCACAGCACCGACCGGGCCGCCCTGCGGACCGCCGTCGGCGCGCTGCCCGGGCTGGACACCTTCCTCACCTCGGGCGCGCCCGCCGGCGTCGACGCCGGGTACGAGGTGCTGCTGGCGGAGCTGGCCCGCGCGGGCGAGCCCGGGTACGGGCAGCGGATCCTGATCGGCGGCGGCCTGCGGGCCGAACACCTGAAGGGGCTGCGGGCCGAGGGCTTCGACGGCTTCCACGTCGGCGGCGCGGTGCGGGTCGACGGCTGGCGGACGCCGGTGGACGCGGCCAAGGTCGCCGAGTGGCGGGCCCGGATCGACGCCTGAGCGCGCGCGGAGGGCGGGGGCCGGTCCCGGTGGGGCCGGCCCCCGCTGCTCGGTTCCTCAGCGCAGCTGCGCGGGCAGCGGCTCGCCGTGCAGCACCGTCAGGCCGGAGACGGCACGGGTGAGCGCCACGTACAGCCGCCGCAGGCCGGTCCGCTCGTCCGGCTCGCCCGCGATCACCGCGGCCGGCTCGTCCAGCACCACGTAGTCGTACTCCAGACCCTTGGCCAGCGAGGCCGGTACGAGCGTCAGCCGGGCCTCGGCGCTGGTCTCGGCGCCGGGGGACAGGTACGGCAGGCCGGCCGCGGTCAGCGCCTCGGCGAGCATCGGGATCCGGGCGTCGGCGGCGATCAGCCCGGTCGAGCCCTCGTGCTCCAGCGCCTCGCGGCAGGCCGCCACGACGGCGGGCGCGGCCTCCGCGTCCGGGAGGCGGCGGATCGTCAGCGAGCCGGGGGCGTCGCGGACGGAGGTCGCCGGGGCCAGGCCCGGGGCGATCGCCGGGAGCAGCCGGGAGGCGTACGCGATGACCTCCTCCGGCACCCGGAAGCCCTTGGTCAGCTCCTCGACGTGGGCGTCCGGCTTGCCCAGGTGGCGCAGCGCGTCCGGCCAGCTCGCCGTCGCCCACGGGGTGGTGCCCTGGGCGAGGTCGCCGAGGACGGTCGCCGAGCCGGTCGTGCAGCGGCGGCCGACCGCTCTGTACTGCATCGGGGAGAGGTCCTGCGCCTCGTCCAGCACCACGTGCCCGAGCGAGGGGGTGCGCTGCACCAGGTCCGTCGCCTCGTCGACCAGGACGGCGTCGGCCTGCGTCCAGCGGGCCGTCTTCACCGAGCGGCCCGGCTTGGGCCACAGCACCGCCTGCTGCTCCTCCGGGGTCAGCACGCCCTCCGCGCAGGCGGCCAGGAACTCCGGGTCGGAGAGCAGCCGCAGCACCAGCTTCGCCGGGTCGACGGCCGGCCAGCACTCCTTGGCCACCGCCTTGACCGCGGCGTTGCGGGCCACCGCGTCCTGCACCCGGTCGTCGGGGGCCTCGCCGGACTGTTCCATCTTCAGCAGCACGGTGTGCGCGATCCGCTGCGGCAGGGCGTCCCTGGCGGCGCCGTAGCGCACGTCGCGGCCCTTCAGCTCCTCGATGATCGCGGTGAGTTCGTGCACCTGGACGCGCCAGCGGCGGGAGCCGCGGACCACCACGCAGGGTTCGGTGGGCAGCGTGATGCCCGCGCGTACCGCCCGGCGCAGCACCTCGGCCATCCGGGCGTCGCCCTTCAGCCGGGCGGCCTGCGGGTCGTCCTCGCCGCGCACCTCGACGTGCCCGACCAGCTGCTGCACGGTCGCCTGGTTGACGTCCAGCTCGCCCAGGGCCGGGAGCACCTGCTCGATGTAGGAGAGGAAGGCGTTGTTCGGCCCGATCACCAGCGTGCCCGTCCGGGCGAGGCGCTCGCGGTGCGCGTACAGCAGGTACGCGACGCGGTGCAGGCCCACGGCCGTCTTCCCGGTGCCGGGGGCGCCCTGGACGCAGATGGTGCCCGTCACGTCGGAGCGGACGATCTCGTCCTGCTCGGGCTGGATGGTGGCGACGATGTCGCGCATCGGGCCGACGCGGGGCTTCTCGATCTCGGCGGCGAGCAGGGCGGAGGCGGTGTCCGCCTCCGCCGGGTCGCTCAGGTGCTCGTCCTCGTAGGCGGTGAGCTCACCGCCGGTGTAGCCGAAGCGGCGGCGGCGTTCGACGTCCAGCGGCGCGGTGCGGCTGGCCCGGTAGAACGGCTGGGAGACCGGCGCGCGCCAGTCGATCACCATCGGGTCGCCGTCGGCGTCGTGGACGTGCCGGCGCCCGATGTAGAAGTTCTCGCCCCCTCCGCCTTCGCTCAGCTCCTCGCTGAT
Organism: Kitasatospora sp. NPDC098663; assembly: GCF_044760075.1. Lineage (NCBI taxonomy): Bacteria > Bacillati > Actinomycetota > Actinomycetes > Kitasatosporales > Streptomycetaceae > Kitasatospora > Kitasatospora sp. NPDC098663. The sequence goes on from NZ_JBIWAP010000044.1 coordinate 16,084, forward strand.
CGTGTGCAGGTAGTCCAGGCGGCCGAAGAACAGCGGGGTGTGCGAGAGGTCGGCGAGGGCGGCGATCCGGGCCTCGATCTGGTTCTGGAGGACGGCGGCGGACACCCAGGTGCCGGTCACGTCGCGCAGGTCCAGCGACTGGACGTCCTCGCGCATCGCTCGCAGCGCGGACCGGGACGCGGCCAGGTGGTCGCGTTCGCGCTGGAGGGGGTCGGTGGTGGGGGTGGCGGGCACAGCGAACCTTCCCGGCTGCGCCGGAAGCGGGCGCAGCGGATCGATGGAGCTCACGGTGGGTACGGTCGACCGGTTGCCGTGCGGTCGACGCCTCCCCCGGCTGCCTGCGCGACTTCAGCAGGTACCACGGTTCGGGAGGGGGCAGACGGACGATCCTAGACCCGTGCGCCCCGGGGTTCCAGCCCCGCAGGTCCAGGGCCCGCAGGTCCCGGCCCCCGTACGGGCCGCAGGACGTGCGCGGCGGCGGCACCGCCCCGGGCGCCGCCGCGCGCGTGGTCCTCCTCGGGCGCGGCGGTGTCCGGTACCGGGGCGTGTCCTGCCGCACGTCCTGCCGTACGTCCTACAGCACGTCGTCCGCGTCGATGATGCGGTACGCGTAGCCCTGCTCGGCCAGGAAGCGCTGCCGGTGGGCGGCGAAGTCCTGGTCCACGGTGTCCCGGGCGACCACCGAGTAGAAGTGCGCCGAGTGGCCGTCCGCCTTCGGGCGCAGGACGCGGCCCAGGCGCTGGGCCTCCTCCTGGCGGGAGCCGAACGTCCCGGAGACCTGGATGGCCACGGTGGCCTCGGGCAGGTCGATGGAGAAGTTCGCGACCTTGGAGACCACCAGGACGCCGATCTCCTTGTTGCGGAACGCCTCGAACAGCTTCTCGCGCTGGGCGTTGCTGGTCTCGCCCTTGATCACGGGCGCGTCCAGCACCTCACCGAGCTCGTCCAGCTGGTCGATGTACTGGCCGATGACCAGCGTCTGGTCCTTCTCGTGCTTCTTCACCAGCGCCTCCACCACCCGCCGCTTGGTCGCCGTGGTGGCGCAGAAGCGGTAGCGCTCCTCGGGCTCGGCGGTGGCGTAGGCCAGGCGCTCCGAGTCGGTCAGGGTGACCCGCACCTCGCAGCAGTCGGCGGGCGCGATGTAGCCCTGCGCCTCGATCTCCTTCCACGGCGCGTCGAAGCGCTTGGGCCCGATCAGGCTGAACACGTCGCCCTCGCGGCCGTCCTCGCGCACCAGCGTCGCGGTCAGGCCCAGGCGGCGGCGGGCCTGGAGGTCGGCGGTGAACTTGAACACCGGCGCGGGCAGCAGGTGCACCTCGTCGTAGACCACCAGGCCCCAGTTGCGGGCGTCGAACAGCTCCAGGTGCGCGTAGGCGCCCTTCCGCTTGGTGGTCATCACCTGGTAGGTGGCGATGGTGACCGGGCGGATCTCCTTGCGCGTCCCGCTGTACTCGCCGATCTCCTCCTCGGTGAGCGAGGTGCGCTTGACCAGTTCGTGCTTCCACTGGCGGGCCGAGACGGTGTTGGTGACCAGGATCAGCGTCGTCGACTTGGCGTGCGCCATCGCGGCCGCGCCGACCAGCGTCTTGCCGGCGCCGCAGGGCAGCACCACGACGCCCGAGCCGCCGTGCCAGAAGCCCTCGACGGCCTGCGCCTGGTACGGGCGCAGCCGCCAGCCGTCCTCGTCCAGCTCGATCGGGTGCGCCTCGCCGTCCACGTACCCGGCGAAGTCCTCGGCCGGCCAGCCGAGCTTGAGCAGCACCTGCTTGATCTGGCCGCGCTCGGAGGGGTGCACCACCACCGTGTCCGGGTCGACCCGGGCGCCGACCAGCGGGGCGATCTTCTTGGAGCGCAGCACCTCCTCCAGCACCGGCCGGTCGGTGGTGGCGAGCACCAGTCCGTGCGTCGGGTGCTTGAGCAGTTGGAGCCGCCCGTAGCGGCCCATGGTGTCCGCCACGTCCACCAGCAGCGCGTGCGGCACCGGGTAGCGCGAGTACGTCACCAGGGCGTCGACCACCTGCTCGGCGTCGTGCCCCGCGGCCCGCGCGTTCCACAGCCCGAGCGGTGTCACCCGGTACGTGTGCACGTGTTCGGGGGCGCGCTCCAACTCGGCGAACGGCGCGATGACGCGGCGGCACTCGGCGGCCTTGGGGTGATCGATCTCCAGGAGAAGAGTTTTGTCGCTCTGGACGATGAGCGGTCCGTCGTTCACGCGGGGAAGCCCTCCACTGGCTGACAGGCTGGATTGACGCAGACCCTCCAGTGTCGCGCATTCCGCGGCGAACGTGGTCGGGCTCCCTCCGAACGCGAGCGGGCTCCTTGCCTTCGTACGGGCGACCGGGCCCGCGCTCCGGGCCGCGGCGCCGGGTGACCACGGTGCGCATCGCTCGTTGAGCCGGGCATGAAGAAGTCGAAGCGCGTTCTCACCGCTCTCGCCCTGATGGGCACGGCCTTCGCGGCCACCGCCTCGTCCGCCGGCTCCGCGCACGCCCTCGCGGGGATCGGGGAGGGGCCCGGCGGGCTGCTCGCAGCGCCCGGATTCCTGATCGCCGACCAGGTCGGCGGCGGCTCGCTGCCGATCGGACAGGGGGAGATCGGCAGCCTGGCGGACAAGGCCGTCAAGGAGAAGATGAAGGAGTCGCAGGGGCACTGAGCCCGGCCCTGCCGCCGGGGTTACTCGTCGAGCTCCGCGACGCCGGTGATGCGGTGCAGGGCGAAGGTGCGGAGCTCGTCGGCGTGGTGGTCGAAGGCGGTGACGAAGCCGCCTTCGACCTTGACCGGGTCGATGATCCGCTGGCTGGCGATGCCCTCGGCGTTGAGGTAGCCGATCCACATCCGTTCGCCGAGCAGGACGGCGGTCTGCAGGGCCGCGAGGGTCTCGGCGGCGGCGGTGCGGGGCAGCCGGCGCGGGTCGGGGGCGGAGTCCCGGCGGTTGACGGTGGCGGCCCGGTCGCCGGCCCGGATGGCCTTGATGGCGGCGGCGAGCAGGGTGTCGTCGGGGGTCGGCGGGCCGTCCGGGACGGGCGCGGGGGCGGTGCGGGGCGGGGTGCGGTGGCTGTCCTGGCGGGTGATCAGGACGTCGCCCTCGGCGGACTCGGCGGCCGGGGCGTAGCCCATCGTGCGCAGGGCGGCGAGCAGGACGTCCGGGGCGGCTTGGGCGGCGAGGACGGTGGGGGCGAGCAGCCGCAGCCGCAGGTCGGCGGAGCGGCGGTCGGCGAGGACCTCGTTCAGCAGGGACGGGTCGTCGCAGCGCAGGTAGGAGGAGGCGGCGCCGACCCGCAGGATGCCGTGCCGGCGGGCGACGTCGTCGATCAGGTAGGCGAGCGGCTGCGGGACGGGCGTCCGGGAGTGCTGTTCCAGGAAGGCCCGCAGGTCGGCGGCGGTGCGTCCGGCGTCGAGGGCGCGGCGCACGGACACCGGGGTGAAGCGGTAGACGGTGGCGCCGCCCTTGGACTCGATGTCCGCGCACAGCGCGAGGGCCTGGGCGAGCGGGGTGAGCAGCGGGCCGGGGGCGATCGCGGTGAGGTCCGGTTGCAGGATCACGTGGTCGAGCGGCTGCGGCAGCAGCGGGGCGAGCACCTCGGCCGGGTCGGATTCGGCGGTGAGCAGGGCACGGGCGGGGGCGGCGAGGGCGCCGCGGCCGGTGACGCCGAGGAGTTCGGCCTCGGCGAGGGTCCAGGCGGTGAGGTCGTCGCGCAGCTCGTGGCCGTCCGGGCCGGTCGGGCCGCCGCGCAGCGGGCGCTGCCAGCGCAGGGTGGGCAGAAGTTCGGCGGCGGTGGCGGGGGTGCCGGGCGGGAACTCGGCGAGCAGCGCGAGGGTGGCGCGGCGGACGGACGGGGCGAGGGTGCGGTCGAGTTCGGGCCCGAGGGCGGCGCGCGGCTTGCCCTTGCCGTCCGGGGTGCCGGTGAGGGCGGGGACGCGGGTGGCGGCGAGCCAGGCGGCGGCGAGGACGGACCAGCGTTCGGCGGTGTCCCGCTGGAGCCAGCCGTCGTAGGCCGGGGTCGGGGCCCAGCGTTCGTCGGCCTCGCCGTCGGGGGCCAGCAGTCCGGCGGCGTAGGCGAGTTCGAGCCAGAAGGCGGCCTGCTGCTCGGTGGTCTCCAGGGCCTGCGCGGTGCGCTTGAGGTCGCGGACGCCGAGGCCGCCGGCGCGCAGCGTGGGCGGCGGGGTGAGGCCCCAGGTGTCGAGGAGTTCCTCGACGGTCTTGACGGCGGTGTGGGCCTGGCCGGCCGCCGCGCTGTCCACAGCCTGTGGATCGCGCGGGGCGGCGGCCGGGGCGGGCTCGGGCTGGACCGGCTCGACGGCGCGGTGGGTGCGGCCGCCGCGCAGGTGCAGGGCCAGTTCGCGCGGCAGGACGACGCTGCCCGGCCCGCTGGGCAGCAGCAGCCCGCGGGCGAGCAGCCACTCGACGGGGCTCTGCGCGTCCTCGGCGGTGACCGGGCGGGTGGCGTCCGGGACGGTGCCGGTCGGCGGCCCCCAGACCAGCCGCTCCAGCAGCCGCAGCGCGGCCTCGGGGGCGGTGTCGAGCAGCGCCGCGCAGCGGGCGCGGTCGTTCAGCAGGGAGGTGAGCGCGTCGACGGCGGTGACCGGGTCCGGGGTGGCGGGCTGCCCGGCGGAGGCGAGCAGCTGCTGCAGCCGGGCCGGGGACATGCCGACGGTCGCGTCGGAGAGGGTCGGGCCGAGGCCGGTGCGGCCGGGGTTGGCGGCCGTCGGGGCGAGTGCCTCGCGGACGGCGAGGACCAGCCGCAGGCCGTTGTCCGGGCCCCAGAGCAGCGCCCGGTCGCGCAGGGTGGCGATCGCCCGGGGGAGGGCGGCGGCGACGGCGGACCGGTCGGCGGGCGTCAGCGGGGTCGCGCCGGGGTGCGGCTTGACCTTGGCCGGGCCGGTCAGCAGGGTGCGGACGGTGGCCAGGCCGGTGCCGTCCGGGGCGGTGGCCAGGGCCTCGGCGACTTGCAGGGTGAAGCGGTCCAGGCGCTCCAGGGCGCGCAGCGCCGAGGCGCGGGAGGAGAGCCGGGCGGACAGCTGGGTGAGGTCGCCGGGGACGGGGTTGAGCAGGTCGGGGCGGGAGCGGAGCAGGGCGGCGAGCGCGTCGTCGGGGCGGGCGCGCAACTCCTCGGCGAGGGTGCGGGGGCCGGCGGCGGACCTGCCCTGGCGTTGAGGGCCCTGCTGTGTGGTCATTCGACCTAGGTTAGTCGGGCGGGCGGACGGCGGGGTGTCCGTGCGGCGGCCCGTGGTGGACCGGTCCTCAGGACTCGCGCGGGCGGGGGCGGGGTGGGTAGCGTCACGGCCGAGGGTGGTTCGGTGGGCCGGGGTACGGGCGCGAGGCGGGGTGTCGGTGATGACGGACGGCGAGTGGTGGCGCAGGAGCGGGCCGTGGAGCGGCCGTTCGGGGGGCGGGGCGGGGGCCTCTGACGGGTCTGCCGGGTCCGGTGCCGCCGGCGACAGGGGCGGTTCGGGCGGTTCGGGTGCGTCCGGCGCCTCCGGTCAGTCCGGTCCGTCCGGTCCGTCCGGTGCCTCCGACGGGGACAGCGTGTACGACACGGCGGCGCCGGGCGGCGGGACCCCGTCGGTGCCGCTGGACCCGCCCCGGACGCCGCGCACCCCGGGGGCCGGGGCGCCGCCCGTACAGCTGGACAAGCCGCGTCTCGACGGGCCCGAGGACGATCCGGGCGCCATCCCGCCGCCCCAGGTGTACAGCTCCGGCGCGAACGGCTGGGATCTGGTGCTGCTCAACTTCTCGGACGCGCCGCAGGCCCCGCCGAAGCCGATCCCCGAGCAGCGCGCCGGGGACGGGGCGGGTGCGGCGGGTGCGGCGGGCGCGCAGGCTGCCGATTCGGCGGGTGCGGGTGCGGGTGCGGGTGCGGGTGCGGGTGCGGGTGCGGGTGCGGCTGCGGCTTCGGGGAAGGGGACGAAGCTGCGCAAGGCCAAGGGGAGGGTCGCCGCCGCGGGGAAGGCGAAGGCGCAGCCGGCCGCCCCCGCCGGCCAGGCCGGTGCCGGTGCCGGTGCCGGTGCGGGCGAAAGTGCGGGTGCGGGCGCGGGCGTCGGGGCCCGGCGGCCGTCCCTGCTGGTCCTGCTCTCCTGCGGGCTGCTGATCGGCGGCGCCGCCATGAGCTTCTTCCCCGCCATGCTGGTGGGCTGGGCCCTCGGCTACCTGTCCCGCCAACTCTCCGATCTGACACGCAAGTTCGTCATCCTCGGGATCCCGCTGATCACGATGAGCGCGGCCACCCTGCACGCCATGCAGGCCAAGCCGGGCGCCCAGGGCGGCGCGGGCGTGCAGGCCGGTGCGCAGTTCAGCCAGATCAGCTGGTCGGCGGCCCCGGGCGTGCTGCGCCTGTCGGCGGTGCTGTCGGCGGTGGTGCTGCTGCTGTTGAGCCTGCGCCGTCGCCCGCCGCAGCAGGGCTGACGCCCGGGACGAGGGCGGCGAAGCCGGTGCAGAGCAGTCGGATGCTCTGGGTGAACTTCTCGTCCTGGCCGATCCGGGGGATCAACTCGCCCATGACCAGCGGGAACTGCGCGCACAGGTCGGCGTAGAGCTCGGCGCTGACGGGTGGTGGGGCCGGTGGCTGGTTCTGTTCCTGGAGGACGAAGCCGGTGACGTGGCTGAGCAGGATGTCGGCGGCGATGCCGCAGTGGGCGGTGGGCAGGCCGGCGTCGAGGAGGGTGCGCAGCAGGCGTTCCATCAGGGAGAGGCCGCCGGAGCTGAGGACGCCGGGACTCTCGGCGAGGAGCAGTGCGCCGCCGGGGTGTTGCCGGATGCTGTGGCGCAGGGTGGCGGCCTGGGCCTCGACCTGGTCCCGCCAGGTGGCGTCGGGGGGGAGGGCGGCGAGGGCCGCGGTGCCGGTGTCGTAGGCCTGTCGGCAGACGCGGTCGGCCATCAGGGTGAGCAACTCGTCCTTGCCGCGCACGTGGTAGTAGAGGCTGCCGGCGTGGGCGTCGAGGCGGTCGGCGACCTGGCGCATGGACAGGTTGTGGTAGCCGACCTCCGCGAAGACGGCCATGCCCGCATCGACGATGCGCTCCTTGGTGAGCTTCATGGCTCCACCGTACAACGTTTTCCAACACCGTTCGAAAGCTGTGCTAGCTTTGCTCTGCCCGGTTTTCGAACGGTGTTGGAATGTGATGGGGGAGGGGCAGTCATGGGGGCGATCCTGTTCAACGTGACCACGGCCGCGCTGATGGTCATGATGGTCAACTGCGGGCTCGGCGCGGTCGGCCGGGACACGCTGCGGGGGCGGTCGATCCCGTGGGCGGCGGTCGCCCTGACCGCGCTCGCCGTCGGCGGCGTGCTGCTCCAACTGCTCTGGTCCGGCGCCATGGACGCGCTCGACGCCGACCCCGCCAAGTCCGGCTGGTGGCGCGAGTTCACCTCGGTCTTCCTGCAGAACGGCGGCCTCGGCGGCGGCCTGTGGAACCTCGCCACCCTCGCCGCCGTCGCCGCGCTCGCCCAGTGGTACTGGGGCGGCCCGCTCACCCTCGCCTACTTCCTCGCGGGCATCCTGCTGCCCGGCCGGATCGACGACCTGCTCGGCTTCGGCGACGGCCCCAGCACCGACCCCCGCAACTTCGCCGGCAGCTCCGGCGCCACCTACTTCCTCGGCGCCACCCTGGCCCTCGCGTTCCTCGCCCGCACCCGCCTGCCCAAGGAGCGCGCCCTGGCCGTCGGCGTCCCGGTGCTGGGCCTCGCCATGTGGCTCGCCCAGGACAACGGGCACGGCCTGGTGGCGGTCTACGGCTTCGCCCTCGGCGCGGCGGCCTGGGCGGTTCGCGGCCGGCTGGCGCGACGGTAGCCGGGGCCGCGCGGTGTGGAACCCGCTCAGCGGGCGAAGCCCGCCAGCAGCCCCCGCAGCGTCTCGAAGTCGCCCGCCCGCCAGGCCACGCCCGGCTCCGCGCGTCCCGGCGGGCGGCGGGCCGAGGGCCTGACCGACCGACTGTCCGGCTCAGCCGTTCAGGCGCTCCAGCGCGGATCGCGCCCGGAGGTGGCCAGCGCACGGTCCAGTGCCGGGGCGCCGTCCGGCACCGCCACCGGGGCGGCGAAGCCGCCGTACTGGCGGTACAGCTCGGCGTTCTCCTCGACGACCTCCAGCACCAACTGCGCGAGCTCCTCGTCGATCCCGATCGGACCGCCCGTCGCCCGGGCGACGTCCCAGCCGTGCAGGACGAGCTCCGCGATCAGCATCCGGGCGATGCCCGCCGCCGGTGCCGGGGAGCCGCCGAGGTCGACGTCCCCCTCCCAGGCGGCCGGGTCGGCCCAGGCCGCGACGGCCCGGTCCAGCTGAGCCGCGTAGGCGGCGGGCCAGCCGGGGTCGGCGGTGAAGTCGTGGTCGATCAGCGCCTCGGGCAGTTCGGTGCGGCGGGCCCGGTGCTCCAGGCCGTGCGAGGTGTAGAGCACCCAGTGGTTGACGAGCGCGCGGGCGTCGAAGTCCGCGCAGGGTGTCGGGCCGTCCAGCGGGTGGTCGGCCGGGACGCCGTCGGCGATGCGGGCGGCGGCCTCGGCGGCGCAGGCCAGCAGGGGGTGCAGCGGGTGGGTGTCCGGGGTCGGGTGATCGTTCATGCCCCGATCCTGCGCTGGTCGGGGCCGCCTGGTCTTGAAGAAACGCGACGGCCGGCGCTCTGGCCGGGAGCATCGGGCCGGGGCTCGCCGCGGCCCGCCCCGACTGTGGCGAACCCTTCAAAATAGGCAGGCTGCCTGCTAATGTTCAGCAGGCAGCCTGCCTATCTCCGCCGGGATCTCCCCAGCAGGCCCCGCCCCGTCGCAGAGGTCCCGGAGGAAGCGGAAGGAACCCGGCATGCCTCTCCCCGGCGACACCCGCACCCCGCGGCAGACGACCCCGGCGCCCGCCGGCAACCCCTTCGGCCCGCGCTTCGTGGCCCCGCTGTACCTGGGAGCCTCGCTCAACCCGGTCAACAGCTCGATCATCGCGACCGCGCTGGTGGCCATCGCGGCCGCCCTGCACCTCCCCGTCGGGGACACCGCGGTCCTGATCTCCTGCCTGTACCTCACCAGCGCGCTGGCCCAGCCCGCCGCCGGGCGGCTCGCCGAGGAGTTCGGGCCCCGGCGGATCTTCGTCGCCGGCATCGTGCTGGTGTTCGCGGCCGGGATCGTCGGCACGCTGGCCCACTCGATGGCCGCCCTGATCGCGGCCCGGGTGCTGATCGGCGCGGGCACCTCGGCCGGCTACCCGGCCGCGATGCTGCTGATCCGCCGCCGCGCCGAACAGGCCGGCCACCGGACCCCGCCGCGCGCGGTGCTCGGCGGCCTGGCGATCACCGGCGCCGCCACCGTCGCCGTCGGCCCCGCCCTCGGCGGGCTGCTGGTGGGCTGGTTCGGCTGGCAGACCGCCTTCTGGATCAACATTCCGGTCGCCGCCGTCGCCCTGGTCCTGGCCGTGGTCGGGATCGCGCCGGACCCCGATCCGCTGCGCCTCGGTTCACCCCGCGCCCTCGCCTCCCGCCTCGACCTGCCCGGCATGCTGGGCTTCGGGGGCTCGCTGACCGCCCTGATGGTCTTCCTCGCCGCCCTGCCGCGCCCGGACTGGCCCGCGCTCGCCGCCGCCCTCGTCCTCGCCGCCGTGCTGGTCGGCTGGGAACTGCGCGCCGCCCACCCGTTCCTCGACGTCCGGCTGCTCGCCTCCAACGGGGCCCTGACCCGCACCTACGTGCGCAACGGTCTGACACTGATGGGGACGTACGTGATCCTCTACGGGCTCACCCAGTGGCTGGAGGCGGCCCGCGGGCTGTCCGCCTACCAGGCCGGCCTCGCGCTGATGCCGATGGGCGTCCTCAGCGCCGTGACCGCCCGGGTGGTGGCACGACGGACGGGCGTGCGGCTGCCGTTGATCGTCTGCGCGGTGCTGCTGCTGCTCGGCGCGGTGGCCGTGCTGTTCGTGGGCGGCGGCACCCCGATGGCGGCGGTCGTCGCCGTCAGCGCGGTGTTCGGTCTGACCTCCGGCGCCGGGGCGGTCGCCAACCAGACGGTCCTCTACCGGGAGGCCCCCGCCGAGACGGTCGGCACCGCCTCCGGACTGCTGCGCACCTTCGGCTACCTCGGCTCCATCGCCTCGGCGGCGATCACCGGCACCGCCTTCCACGACCGGGTGGGCGACGCCGGCCTGCACTCCATCGCCTGGGTGCTGGTCGCGATCTCCGCCCTCCTCCTCGCCCTGACCGTCTGCGACCGCCGACTCGCCGAGTCCTAGCCACCGCCGACTCGCCGAGTCCTAGCCACCGCAGGCGAACCGGACACGCCCTAGCTGTCCGCCAGGCGGTTCATGATCTCGGCGGCCCGGTCGAGCGTCTTGCGCTCGCCGGCCCGGAGGGTGGAGCCGATCACCGCGGCCAGCCACGCCTCCCGCGCCGCCGGGATCCGCTCGCTCAGGTCGGCTCCGGCGGGCGTCGCACTGAAGAGGGACTTGCGCCCGTCGTTCGGGTCCTTGGCGGCGCTGACCAGGCCGCCGGCCCGCAGCGCGGCCACGGTCTCCGCCATGGACTGGCGGCGCACGTGCTCGGCCTGGGCGAGTTCGGTCACCGTCGCCGGGCCCTGCTGCACGACGCGGCGCAGGGTGGTCAGGTGCGACCAGTTCCACGGCAGGTCGTCGATCGGGGCCTCGGTGCGCAGTCGTGCCCGCAGCCGCGTCATCGCGCGCATCAGCTCGACGGCGGTGTCCTCGGGCGGGGCCGGTTCACTACTCACCGCGCCAGCTTATGGCAGGGCGCGGCCGCCCCGACCAGCGCCGGAACCCCGGCGTCGCGGGCCCGGGAAGGCCGGCCGGACAGGATCTAGCCTGGCCGGTATGGACTCTTCCGGTCTCGGACGCGGCGTGCTCCACCCCGCCCGCGCGGCGGAGGCGGTCAGGGTGGAGCGGCGCGCGCCCGCCCCCGCCGTGGCGCGCTTCGTCGAGTTCTACTGGCTGGTCCGCTGGGACCTGCGCGGCCGGCCCCCGTACGAGCAGAAGGTGCTCGCCCACCCGAACGTGCACCTGGTCTTCGAGGCCCCGCGGGCCCGCGTCCACGGGGTCGACCGGTCGCTCTTCGTCCGCCGCCTGGAGGGCGCCGGGCACGTGCTGGGCGTGAAGTTCCGGCCGGGCGCGTTCCGTTCGTTCGCCGGGCACCCGGTGGCCGCCCTCGCGGACCGGTCGGTGCCCGCGGCCGCCTACTTCGGCCCGGAGGCGGACCGGCTCAACGAGGACCTCCTCGGCGAGCGGTCGCGGGACCAGGCCGCCCTCGTGGACGCCTTCCTGCTGCCCCGGCTGCCCGCGCCCGACCCGGTCGCGCAGGAGGTCGCCGCCATGGTGGAGCGGATCACCGGCACCCCCGACCTGTGCCGGGTCGACGACCTGGCGCGGGAGCTGGGCCTCACCGTCCGCCGGCTCCAGCGGCTGTTCGCCGAGTACGTCGGCGCCTCCCCGAAGTGGGTGCTGCGCCGCGCCCGCCTCCACGAGGCCGCCGAACGCGCCGACGCGGGCGGCGCGTTGGACCTGGCGGCGCTCGCGGCCGAACTCGGGTACGCGGATCAGGCCCATCTCACCCGCGACTTCACGGCTGCCGTCGGTACCTCCCCGGCCCGCTACGCCGACGCCGCGCGGCGGGTCACGCCCCCAGGAAGCGCTGCAGTTCGGCCAGCATGAAGTTGGCGCCGGTGTACCCGATCCCCTGGAACCACAGCTGGTCGTCCACCGGGAACGCCCGGTGCGCCTTGACCGCCCCCAGCGCCTGCCAACCCGGGCTCTCCAGCGCGGCGTTGGTGCCGGCCGGGTTCGGGTCGCCGGAGGTGGCGTACAGCAGCAGGTCGCCGTCCGCCTTCGCGATCTGGTCGAGCGGGATCTCGACGTCGGACTGGTCGACGTTCTGCGCGTCCGGCCGCCCCACCTGGGCGTCCGACAGCACGATCCCGGGGAAGCTCTGTTTTCCGAACAGCCGGATCCCGCCGCCCTCCACGAACCGCACCAGGCTCACCTTCTGGCCGGACGCCTTCGCCGCCGACAGGGCCTGCACCACCTGGTTGGCGTGCCGCTGGTACGAGGAGACGAAGGCCGCCGCCGCGGCCTCCCGGCTCAACGCCTGGGCGTGCACCTGGAAGTCGGCCTTCCACGGCGCGCCGGTGGTCTGGGTGAGCACGGTCGGCGCGATCTCCCGCAGCTGGTCGTAGCGGTCGCCGTCGCGCGCCTGGTTGGAGAGGATCAGGTCCGGCCGCAGTGCCCGGATCGCGACCAGGTCCGGGGCGCCGGCCAGGCCGACCCGGTGGATCCCGGCGACCCGGGAGGCCGGCCAGTAGCTCGGGAACCGGATGTCGGCGGCCGGCAGCGCGGCGCCCACCGGGGTGATGCCGAGGGTCAGCGCCGAGTCCAGCACGTCCGTGTCGAGGACGACCACCCGCAGCGGCTCGCCCGGCACCAGCACCGGCCCGGTGGCCGCGTCCACCGTGACCGGCGGCACCGGGGTGGGCGAGGCGGAGGCGCCCAGGCCGTCGGCGGTCGGCGGTGCCGACCGTCCGGTCGTGCAGGCCGCGAGCGCGGCCCCGCCGAGACCGGCGAGGAACGAACGGCGGGCGATCCGGTGCATCGGCGGTCCTCGGGCGTGAGGCTTCGGGGGCGCGCCGATTATGTCCGGTTTGGTGAGGAATTGTCGTCAGGCGTCCGCGGCCGCCGCCCACGGGGCCCCCGGAACGACCAACGGCGTACCCGTCACCGGGTCCGGCACCACCACCGACTCCAGCCCGAACACCTCCCGCACCAGTTCGGCCGTCACCACCTCGGTCGGCGCGCCCTGCGCCACCACCCGGCCGTCCCGCATCGCCACCAGGTGGTCCGCGTACCGGGCCGCCTGGTTGAGGTCGTGCAGCACCGCCACCACCGTCCGGCCGCGCTCGACGTTCAGTCGGCGGACCAGGTCCAGCACCTCCACCTGGTGCGCGATGTCCAGGTAGGTGGTCGGCTCGTCCAGCAGCAGGATGTCCGTGCCCTGCGCCAGCGCCATCGCGATCCACGCCCGCTGCCGCTGGCCGCCGGACAGCTCGTCCATGCTGCGCTCGGCCAGCTCCGCCGTGGACGTCCGCTCCAACGCCTCCGTCACCGCCGCCTCGTCCTCCGGCGACCACTGCTGCCACCAGCTCTGGTGCGGCTGGCGGCCCCGCGAGACCAGGTCCGCCACCGAGATGCCCTCCGGCGCCGTCGGCGACTGCGGCAGCAGGCCCAGCCGCTGGGCGATCCGCTTCGTCGGGATCCGCGCCAGCTCCTCGCCGTCCAGCAGCACCGCGCCCCGGACCGGCTTCAGCAGGCGCCCCAGGGCCCGCAGCAGCGTCGACTTGCCGCAGGCGTTCGGGCCGACGATCACCGTCACCCGCCCGTCCGGGATGCCGACGTCCAGGCCCTCGACGACCGTGCGCGCCTCGTAGGCCAGGGTGAGGCCCCGGGCCTCGAGACGGTGAGCGGACATCAGGAACCTCCACGACGGGAACGGATCAGCAGCCACATCAAGTACGGCGCGCCGACCAGGCCGGTCACCACGCCCACCGGCAGCTCGGTCGGCGCCATCAGCCGCCGGGCGATCAGATCGGCCAGTACGACCACCAGCGCGCCCGTCAGCGCCGAGCAGAACAGCGGGACCTGCGCGGACCGGACCAGCCGCAGCGCGATCTGCGGGGCCATCAGCGCCACGAAGTCCACCGGTCCGGCGGCGCCCGCCGCGCACGAGGCGAGCACGATGCCCAGCAGCGCCATGCCGAGGCGGATCCGGTCCAGCCGCAGGCCCAGACCGACGGCCGTCGCGTCGTCGAAGGAGATCGAGCGTTGCGCCCGAGCCGCCCACAGGACGACGGGCACGGCGGCGAGCAGCACCCAGGCCAGCCAGTCGGCCTGGTCGTAGCCGGCGCCGTTCAGGCTGCCCGTCATCCAGACCTTCGCGGCCTGCGCCTGGAAGCCGTCGCCCTTGGTCAGGAACACGGAGGTCAGCGAGGACAGGGCCACGCTGATCCCGATCCCGATCAGCACGAAGCGCTGCGCGTGCAGGCCGCGCCGCCACGCCAGCGCGTACACCAGCAGCCCGGCCACCAGCCCGCCCGCCACCGCCGCGTACGGGGCCTGCCCGGTCGAGCCGACCACGCCGTACGCCATCAGCCCGACGACGGTGGCGGTCGCGCCCCAGGTCACGCCCACCACGTCGGGGCTGGCCAGCGGATTGCGGGCGACGGTCTGGATCAGCGCCCCGGCCAGTCCCAGCGCGGTGCCGACCAGCAGGCCCACGACCACCCGGGGCAGCCGGAACTCGCCGACCACCAGCTCGTGCGGGCTCGGCTGCCCGAGCACCACCTTCACCACGTCGACCGGCGACACGGCCGACTCGCCCAGGCAGAGCGAGGCGACGACCGTCCCGGCCAGCGCGACCAGCAGGCCCAGCGCCACCACCGCCGACCGGCGGTGCAGCAGCACGGACGCCCGACCGGCCCGCAGCACGGTGTACCCGCGCGGGGAGACGGCGCCGCGCCCGACGGTTCGCACGCCCTGCGCGCTCATGACGCGACCACCTTCCGGCGGCGCACCAGCGCGACCAGGACCGGGACGCCGACGAGCGCCGTCATCACGCCCGCCGGGACCTCCGACGGCGGGAAGAGGACCCGCCCCAGGGTGTCGGCGAGCAGCAGCAGGGCCGGGCCGAGGACGGCGGAGAAGGCGAGCACCCAGCGGTGGTCCGCGCCGGCGACGGCCCGCGCCGCGTGTGGGACGGCGAGGCCGACGAAGGCGATCGGCCCGGCGGCCGCGACGGCCGAGCCGGTCAGCACCGTCGCGCCGAGCGCGCCGACCGCCCGGACCAGGCCGGTCTTGGCGCCGAGGCCCTTGGCGGTGTCCTCGCCGAGTGCGAGCGCGTCCAGGCCGCGGGCCACCGCGACCACCAGCACGGTGCCGACGGCGAGGAACGGCAGCAGCTGCCAGGCCACGTCCGAGGTCCGCCCGGAGAGCGAGCCGACGTGCCAGAAGCGGAACTGGTCCATGGTGGCCGCGTCGGTCGTCAGCACCATGGTGTTGAGCGAGGCGATGAACGCGGACATCGCCGAGCCGGCCAGTGCCAGCTTGATCGGCGTGGCCCCGCCCCGGCCGCGCCCGGCCAGGCCGTACACGAGCACGGTGGCGATCACGGCGCCCGCGAAGCCGAACCAGACGTAGCCGGTGAGGGTGGAGACGCCGAAGCCGGAGATGGCGAGGACCACGCCTGCCGCCGCGCCCTGGGAGACACCGAGGATGCCGGGGTCGGCGATCGGGTTGCGGGTGAGCCCCTGCATGACGGCCCCGGCGAGGCCGAGCGCCGCGCCGACGGCCAGTCCGACGACGGTGCGCGGCACCCGCAGCTCGCGGACGACGACGGCGTTGGCCGTGTCGCCGCCGTGCAGCAGGGCGTCGAGGGTGTCGCCGAAGGGGATGGTGCGGCTGCCGACCGCCAGGCTCAGCAGCACCGCGGCGGCCAGGACGGCCAGCGCGGCGGCGAGCCACAGTATTCGGTGGCGCGCTGTCCGTCGCGCGCCGGGTGGCGCGGTGGTGTCGGTCATGGGCCCTCTCCGCAGACAACTCAGGTAAACCTAAGTTCCCGTCGGAAGCCGGGGCAAATTGCCTCGACCCCCCGAACCGCCCGTTGGATAGCCTGGCGGCATGCCCGAGACCCGCACCGCCCCGCTCACCGTCGGCTTCGACCTCGACATGACGCTGCTGGACACCCGGCCGGGGATCCACGCCACCTACCTGGCGCTCGCGGCCGAGACCGGCGCCCGCATCGACGCGGACCTGGTGGTCACCCGGCTCGGCCCGCCGCTGCTGGACGAGATCCGCAACTGGTTCCCGGAAGCCGAGGTGGAGCGCGCCGCCACCCGCTACCGCGAGCTCTACCGCGACCTCGCCTTCGCTCCGACCGTCGCCCTCCCCGGCGCGCACGCCGCCGTCGAGGCGGTCCGCGACCACGGCGGCCGGGTCGCGGTGATCACCGGCAAGTACGAGCCGAACGCCCGCCTCCACCTGGAGCACGCCGGGCTGCACGCGGACGCGCTGGTCGGCGACCTCTGGGCGGAGACCAAGGGCGAGGCGCTGCGCGAGCACGGCGCGAGCATCTACGTCGGCGACCACCTCGGCGACATCCGGGGCGCCCGGCGCGCGGACGCCGTCGCGGTGTGCGTGGCCACCGGCCCGTACAGCGCGGACGAACTGCGCGCGGCCGGGGCGGACGTGGTGCTGGCGGACCTCACCGGCTTCCCGGCCTGGCTCGACGCCCACCTGGCCGGCTGAGCCCCGGCCCCGAGCCCTAGGACGCGCCCGCGGACTCCACCCGGCGGCGCTGGGCCCGAGCGTTCAGGAACAGCCCGGTCAGCGCGGCCAGGAAGCCCGCCGGCATCAGCATGCTCAGCCAGTACGCGGCCGTCGGCAGCGGCGTCAGGTGCAGGAACAGCGGGACGAAGGTGACCAGGGTGGCGAGCGCGCCCAGACCGAAGACGATCGTTCCGGCCTTGACGTACACGTCGCCGGGGTCGGCGCTCTGGCTGCTCACGTCTGCTCGCTCCTCGGGGCTGGTCGGGCCGGTCCGTCCAGTCTGGCAGAGCGGCCGCCGGCCCCCGCCACCGGAGCGGTTCGGTCACGTTGCGCAGTTTCTCGGAAGCTGAACGTTTTGATCCCTGCTGGGCGGGGGTATGCAGGGGGTGCCGAGGGGTGCGACACGTGCGCCCCGTTTCCTCAGACCCGGGGGTGTGAGCCGATGGACCGCGCTGAGCCGCGCCCCGGCCGTGCCAGTACCGGGTCGCCCGTGATCGCGAGAACGCCGCGCCCGTACCGGCCCCAACGGGCCTTGGAACGCGGATCTTTCGCGGAACGCGGATGAGGCAGTGACGGACCGTTAGTCTGCTCCTGACAGCGTGCTGACCATGAGCGCCCGCGGGCGCCGAGCCGAGGTCGGCTGCCTTCCCCACCACCCAGTGATCCCCGGCCAGGGCCGGGATCCCTCACACCCATTCGAGGACTGTCGAGATGCCCACCGGCCAGGTCAAGTGGTTCAACGAGACGAAGGGCTTCGGCTTCCTGTCGCGCGACGACGGCGGCGACGTCTTCGTCCACACCAAGGCGCTGCCCGCCGGTGTCACCGTGCTGAAGCCGGGCCAGCGGGTCGAGTTCGGCGTGGTCGCCGGCCACCGCGGCGACCAGGCGATGGCCGTGCAGCTGCTGGACGCACTGCCGTCGGTGGCCGCCGCCCAGCGCAAGAGCGCCGACGACATGGCGCCGATCGTCCAGGACCTGATCACCACGCTGGACGCGGTGCTGCCGGGCCTCCAGCACGGCCGCTACCCGGCCAAGGCGACCGGCCAGAAGCTGGCCGGCCTGCTGCGCGCGGTGGCCGACCAGTTCGACGTCTGACCGAGGGGGATCAGAACGCCAGCGCACCCGGGTCGAGCGGGGGCACCAGCCCCTCCGCGGCGGCCCGGGTGAGCAGCGCGCGGACGGCCGCGTAGCCCTCCTCGCCGAGCTCCGCGGTGAACTCGTTCACGTACAGGGCGATGTGCTGGTCGGCGACGGCCGGGTCCATCTCCTGCGCGTGCGCCAGCACGTACTCCCGGCTGGCGTCCGGGTCCGCCCAGGCCTGCCGGACGGAGGCGCGGACGGCGTCGGCGAGCGCGCGCAGCCGTTCGGCGCCGAGCGAGCGCCGGGCGACGATCGCGCCGAGCGGGATCGGCAGGCCGGTCTCCTGCTCCCAGGCCTCGCCCATGTCGGCCAGGCTGTGCAGGCCGTACTGCCGGTACGTGAACCGGGCCTCGTGGATCACCAGACCGGCGTCCACCCGGCCGTCCCGGACGGCGGGCATGATCTCGTGGAACGGCAGGACGACGATCTCGCCGAAGCCGCCCGGCACCGCCTTCGCGGCCCAGAGCCGGAACAGCAGGTACGCGGTGGAGCGCTCGGACGGCACCGCCACCGTCTTGCCGGTGAGGTCCGCAGGGGCGTCCGTGCCCGGCCGGGTGAGCACCAGCGGGCCGCAGCCGCGCCCCAGCGCGCCGCCGCAGGGCAGCAGGGTGTACTCGTCCAGGACCCAGGGCAGCGCGCCGTAACTGATCTTCAGGACGTCCAGTTCGCCGCGCTCGGCCAGGCCGTTGGTGACGTCGATGTCCGCGAAGGTCACCTCGGGGGTGTCCGCCCCGGGCACCAGGCCGTGCGCCCAGGCGTGGAAGACGAAGGTGTCGTTCGGGCAGGGCGAGTACGCGATGCTCAGCCGTTCAGCCACGGCCGGCCTCCTCGATCAGTTCGTGGACGGGCAGTGCGGCGAAGGCCCGCTCCAGGGCGGCCAGCGCCTCGCCGATCCGCCAGGCGGCCCGGTCGCGCGGGCCGACCGGGTTGGAGACGGTCCGCAGTTCGAGCACCGGCACGCCGTACCGGGCGGCGGCCTCGGCCACGCCGAAGCCCTCCATCGCCTCGGCCAGGGCGCCCGGGTGGCGGGCGGCCAGCGCGGCGGCCCGCGCGGCGCTGCCGGTGACGGTGGAGACGGTCAGTACCGGGCCGGTGGCGGCGCCCAGGGCCCGGGCGGCCAGCGCGACGGCGGCCGGGGGAGGGGTGTGCCGGACGGTGCCGAAGCCCAGTTCGGTGACGTCGGCGAAGCCCTCGGGGGTCTCGGCGCCGAGGTCGGCGGTGACGATCGCGTCGGCCAGCACGGTGGTGCCGACCGGGGCGTGCGGGGCGAACCCGCCGGCGATCCCGGCCGAGACGACCAGGCCGTAGCGGCCCCCCGAGGCCGGCTGTGCCCCCAGCGCGGCGGAGGCGGCGGCCGCGGCGGCGGCCGGGCCGACCCCGCCCGCCAGGACGTCCACCGGGGCGCCCACGGCCCGGTGCAGCGCACCGCCGGGCAGTGGCAGCACGGTGGCCGGGCCGGGCAGGCCGCGCAGGACGGCCTCGGCCTCGGCGGGCACCGCGACGACGACGAGCAGCCGGGCCCGGTCGGGGCCCGACTGCTCGTTGCGCTCGTCCGCGACGGCGTGTGCGGTCATCGCGGGAACGTCAGCTGTCCTGGGTGTTCAGCTGGAAGTACCAGACGGCGACCGGGTTGTCCGAGTTCTTGTCGCCCTCGACCACGGTGACCAGGGTCTTGCCGGAGGCGTTCAGCACCTGGCTCGCCGGCTGGGAGCCGGAGAAGGTCGGGCCCTTGGCGTAGGAGAACAGGCTGAAGCGCCCGCCCTGGCCCTGCGAGCCGCCGTTGGTGAAGGCCCACCAGCCCGTGTCGGCCACGTTCGGGGAGACGCCGACGCCGACCCGGTCGCTCACCACGACGTCGCGGGTCGGGAGGGTGCCCTCCGCGAGGGCCTGGGTGGCCTTCTGCTGGCACTCCTGCTGCAGGTCCTCCGTGATCGGGCTGCCGCCGTTGAAGCACAGCGGGTCCGCGACGATCGAGGAGTTGCCGACCGTGAGGGTCGCGCGGTGGGAGCTGTGCTCGGTCTGGCCGCTCGCGATGGCGACGGACGTGCCGACCGTGGCAGCACCGACCACGACGACGGCGCCGAGGGCGGCGATGGCACGGGTATTGAGGCTCATGCGTCAGAATCTACCGGGCTTCGTCGATCACGCTACGCGGGGGTCGGCCACCGCGTGTTGCCCGTGGCCGGTTCAGGCCACCCGGGGCGCCGTCGGGCGCCGCCGCAGGCCCACCCGGAACAGCGTGCGGACCGTCCACAGCAGCATCAGACCCACCACCCCGGCGGCCACCGACAGACCCAGCACGCCGTTCAGCGGCAGCAGGATGCCGACCGCGCCGCCGGCCACCCAGGACAGCTGGAGCAGCGTCTCCGACCGCGCGAACGCCGAGGTCCGCACCGCCTCCGGGACGTCCCGCTGGATCAGCGCGTCCAGCGACAGCTTGCCCAGCGAGGCCGCCACCCCGGCCACGCCGGCGACCAGGACCACCGTCACCACGCCGTACCAGAGCGCGGCCGCCGCCGTCGCGCCGGTCGCCAGCAGCAGCATCGCGGTGACCGTCGCCTCCGGGCCCCGGGTGCGCAGCCAGGAGCCCAGCACCGAACCCAGCGCGTTGCCCGTCCCCGCCGCCAGCGCCACCAGGCCCAGCGCCAGCGTCGGCCGCAGGCCCCCGATCGGCTCGTCGCGCAGCAGGAACGCCAGGAACATCACCAGGAAGCCGACCAGCCAGCGCAGCGCCGACATCGCCCGCAGCGCCAGGACCACCGACGGGCCGACGGTGCGCAGCGAGGCCTTCGGGGCCCGGGTGTCCTCCGACGCCCGCTCGCCGTGGACCTCGCCCTGGACCTCGCCGCGCAGCTCGCCGCGCATCTCGGCGTGCAGGAGGGCACGCTGCTCGCCCTTGGCGGAGTCCACCGCGTGCGGCAGGTGGAAGGCCATCAGGGTGCCGATCACGAAGACCAGGAACGCGCCGCGCAGCGGCCAGCCCGGCCCGATCAGGTGCAGCAGACCGCCCACCCCGGCCGCCGCCCCGGTGGCCAGCAGCCCGGCCAGGGTGACCCGGGAGTTCGCCTTCACCAGCGACAGCCGGCTCGGCAGCAGCCGCGGCACCACCACGCTGCGCACCACCCCGTACGCCTTGGACGCCACCAGCACGCCCAGCGCCTCCGGGTACAGCGCCAGGCCGCCGCCGGTGATCACCCCGGCCATCGTCCAGGCCAGCACCGCCCGGGCCAGCATCGACATGGCCATCGCCGCCCGGCGGCCGTGCGGCAGCCGGTCCAGCAGCGGGCCGATCACCGGGGCCAGCAGGGCGAACGGGGCCATCGTGATCAGCAGGTACAGCGACACCCGGCCGCGGGCCTCGCCGGTGGGCACGGAGAAGAAGATGGTCGAGGCCAGCGCGACGGTGATCAGCATGTCGCCGAAGGAGTTCAGCGCGTGCAGCTCGATCAGCTTCGCCAGGCCGGATTCGCCCGCGCCCTCCGCGGAGGTGGCCTTGCGGATCCGGCGGCCGGTGCCGTGCACCACCCGGCCGGTGCGGGCGCCGGCGGCGGAGGCGGTCCGGACCAGGAGGTTGCGGCTCGGCTCGGGATCCTCTTCGCCGGGGTGCCCGTCCAGGGCGGCGAGCTGCCGGACGTGGCCGGCCGGGTCGGCGCCGGTGTCGGTCAGGGTGGCGGTCGCGGCGGCGGTCTTGACGAGACTCACGGGGGCGGCGGGCGACTCGAAATCGCCCCCCGGCTGCGGTTCGCCCGCAGCGGGGGCCGGAGACTGCTGTCGCGGCACGGCGTCCGCCTGGTCGGGGCTGCCGGCCTGCGAGGCGTGCAGTGCGTGCTGCGACGGGTCCTCGTCCGCCACATGCCCATCCTGCCCCAGAATCGCCGCAGCGACGCGGGAATCCACCCCCCTCGGCGCGGCCCCGGAACGGCCGCCACCGCCCCGGACTGTGCCGGGGCGCCGACCGGCGGGTAGCCTGCCCAAGGGCCGCGCGCCGAGCGCCGGGGCGCCGGCAGGCCCGGACGAGCGGCGCGGCCGGTATCCGCGGCGGCCCCTGGTCGCGCAGAATGGACAAGGGACTATCGAGCCGCGACGGAACAGGCAACACGCCGTGGGCGACAGAAGAACTGGGAGAGAATCGACGCCGTGAGTGCTGCGATGCGAAGCCGTACCCCCGATCGGCTCTGTGCCGAGGCCGTCGAACTCGCCCGGAAGGCGGCCGAAGAGGCCGTCGGCCCGGAGACCGTCGGACCACATCTCGGCGCCCAGGCGGACGCCGACCGCGTCGTCACCCACACCTTCGAGTGCCTGGACGCCGCCTACCGTGGCTGGCACTGGGCGGTCACCGTCGCCCGCGCCCCGCGCGCCAAGAACGTCACCCTCGACGAGGTCGTCCTGCTGCCCGGCGCCGACGCCGTCCTCGCCCCCCAGTGGGTGCCGTGGAGCGAGCGGCTGCGCCCCGGCGACATGGGCCCGGGCGACCTGCTGCCCACCGGCGCCGACGACGCGCGCCTGGAGCCCGGCTGGAGCGGCGAGGACGAGCCCGCCCCGAACTCCGCGGTCGCCCTCGCGGCCGAGGAGGACGTGGTCGTCACCGACCCGGGCATCCAGCCCGCCCCGGCCCGGGCCCAGATCAACGCCGTCGCCGAGGAGCTCGGCATGGGCCGCAGCCGGGTGCTCTCCCGGCTCGGCCTGCACCTGGCCGCCGACCGCTGGGAGAAGGCGCACGGCGCGCAGACGCCGATGGCGCAGGCCGCGCCCGCCGCGTGCGGCAGCTGCGGCTTCCTGATCCCGATCGGCGGCTCGCTCGGACAGGCCTTCGGCGTGTGCGGCAACGAGTTCGGGCCGGCGGACGGGCAGATCGTCTCCTTCGCGTACGGCTGCGGCGGGCACTCCGAGGCGGCCGTCATCCCGGCCCCGCCGGCGCCGTCCGAGCTGATCCTGGACGAGCTGGTGGTCGAGCCGATGCAGCTGCACCCGGACCGCACCTCCGGCTCGGTCGAGCCGGACGCCCCGGCGGAGGAGCTCGGACACTCCTGACCTGGCCTGTCGTCGCTCACGGCCCGCCCCACCGAACCGGTGGGGCGGGCCGCGGCGTTCGTGCGGGTGGGGGCCCTGCGGGCGCCCGGCGGCGGGGGCGCGGTCCGGAGCAGCGGCCGGGGCGGGGGAGAATGCCCCCCGTACGAAGTACAGGGCGGCGGAAGGCGGCAGGTCCAGTGGAACCTCGGATCATCGGCAGCGGCACGGACGAGCACCTCGCGGACCCCTTCGGTAGCGCCGCGCTGCGCCGGCGGGTGCTGGACGCCTGGGCCGCCTCGCCGGCCCGGTTCCGGGAGGACGCCAACGCCGAGGAGGAACTCGCGCTCGGCGGCTACCGCGACCGCCTGGTCGTCGAGTTGGCGCAGAACGCGGCCGACGCGGCGGTCCGGGCCGGGCACGGGCCCGGCCGGCTGCGGCTCACCCTCGCCGACGGCGTGCTCGCCGCCGCCAACACCGGGGCCCCGCTGGACGCGGCCGCCGTCGAGTCGCTGTCCACCCTGCGCGCCTCCTCCAAGCGCGGTGAGACGCCCGCCGTCGGCCGGTTCGGCGTCGGCTTCGCCGCCGTGCTCGCCGTCACCGACGAACCCGCCGTGCTCGGCGCCGCCGGCGGGGTGCGCTGGTCGCTCGGCGAGGCCCGCTCGCTGGCCCAGGCGCAGCCCGCGCTGGCCGAGGAACTGCGCCGCCGGGACGGCCACGTGCCGCTGCTGCGGCTGCCGTTCGCCGCCGAGGGCCCGGCCCCCGAGGGCTACGACACGGTGGTCGTGCTGCCGCTGCGGGACGCCGCCGCCGAGGACCTGACCCGCCGTCTGCTCGCCGGCATCGACGACGCGCTGCTGCTCACCCTGCCCGGCCTCGGCGAGGTCGTGGTGGAGACCCCGGAGGGCACCCGGACGCTCACCCGCGTCGCCGCCGAGCCCCGCCCGGACGGCGTCACCGAGGTCACCGTGACCGACGACGCGGACGGCCGGCCGCGGCGGACCCGCTGGCAGACCGCCGGCGCCACCGGCACCCTGGCCGCCGAGTTGCTCGCCGACCGCCCCACCGAGGAGCGCGCCCGCCCGTACTGGACGGTCACCTGGGCCGTCCCGGTCGCCGCCGACGGCACCCCGCAGGCGCACGGCATCGCGCCGGTGCTGCACGCGCCCACGCCCAGCGACGAGCCGATCGGCCTGCCCGCGCTGCTCATCGCCTCCTACCCGCTGGACTCCACCCGCCGGCACGTCGCCCCCGGCGCGCTCGCCGACTTCCTCACCGAGCGCGCCGCCGACAGCTACGCCGACCTGCTGCGCGCCCGCGGCGCCGACCTCGGCTCGCTCGGTCTCGTCCCCGGGCCGCTCGGCCAGGGCGCGCTCGACAACGCGCTCCGCGGGGCCGTCCTCTCCCGACTGCCCGGCACGCCGTTCCTGCCGCACCCGGCGCCGGTGGAGGCGGGCACGCCCGCGCTGCGCCCCCGGGACGCCACCCTGCTGGAGGGCGCGGACGGTTCGGTGGTCGAGGCGCTGGCGCCGATCTTCCCCGGGCTGCTGCCGGCCGGGCTGGAGCGCCGCACCGAGCTGCGGGTGCTGAACGTGCGCCGGGTGCCGCTGGCCGACGTGGTCGACCAGCTCGGCGGCCTGGACCGCGAGCCCTCCTGGTGGCGCAACCTGTACGCGGCGCTCGGCGCCGCCGACCCGGAGTCGCTCGGCGCGCTGCCCGTCCCGCTGGCCGACGGCCGGACCATCACCGGGCCCCGGCGCGTCCTGCTGCCCTCCGAGGACGCCGACTGGGCGGCCTTCCCCGGCTACCCCGAGTCGCTGGCCGACGCGCTCGCCGCCCTCGACCTGCGGCTCGCCCACCCCGAGGCCGCCCACCCGCTGCTCGCCAAGCTCGGCGCCGGCACCGCCACCCCGGCCGGGGTGCTCGACACCCCCGAGGTGCGGGCCGCCGTCGCCCGCTCCTACCAGGTTGCCGAGGACGACGTCGAGGCCGCGCTCGAACTGGCCGACGCCGTCCTGGCGCTGGTCAAGGTCGCCGGCCCGGCCGCCGGCGAGCACCCCTGGCTGGCCCGGCTGGCCCTGCTCGACGACGAGGGCGAGCCCGCCCGCGCCGGTGAACTCGTCCTGCCCGGCAGCCCGTTCGCGGCCCTCGCCCGCGAGGAGGACGCCGGCTGGGTGGATGACGAGCTGCTGGAGCGCTGGGGTCCGGAGGTGCTCGCCGCCGTCGGCGTGCTCGCCGACTTCGTCCTCGTCCGCGCCGAGGACGTGGTGCTCGACCCGGACGACCTGGAACGGCTCGACCCCACCGCGCCCGCCGACCGCGCGGCCGGCGGCCACCCCACCGGGCTGCTCGACGAGGCGCCCGACGGCCTCGCCGACTGGGCCGAGGACGCCCTCGAAGCCCTGCAGGCCGACGACGTCGCGGGCGTCCCGCCGGTGGCCGCCGAACTGCTGGCCGTCCGCGACCTCGACCTGGTCGACGACGACGCCTGGCCGGAGGCGCTCGCCGCGCTCTCCCGCCCGCCGTACCGGGACGCCGTGGTCAACCCCGTCCGCACCCTGCTGCCGGACGGCTCCTACACCGACCTGCCGCCGTACACCGCCTGGTGGCTGCGCGACCACCCGGTGCTGGACGGCCGCGAGCCCGCCGGGCTGCGCGCGGCCGGTGCCGACCCGCTGCTGCGCGGCCTCTACGACGAGGCCCGGACGACCCTGGACGAGCAGTTCCTGCACGCGCTCGGGGTGCGCACCACGCTGGCCGCGCTGCTCGCCGAACCGCACGGCCCGGACGAGGTGCTGGACCGGCTCACCGATCAGGCCTCCGATGTCGGCCACCGCCAACTGCACGGCCTGCACAGTGCGTTGGCGCGGGTCGAGATCGAGCGGATCGAACCGGTCGACGTGGTGCGGGCGCTGCCGCCGCTCGACCCGGACACCGGCCGCCGGCCGGCCCACACGGTGATCGTCGACTCCTCCAGGGCGGTCGTCGCCGACGCGCCCGACCTCGTCCAGCTCCTGCACCCGTACCCGCTGGTGCCGGTCGCCCCGGCGCTCGCCGCCGACCTCGCCGAGCGGCTGCACGTCTCGCTCGCCAGCGAGGTGGCGGGCGGTCGGGTGCTCTCCGAGGGCGTGCTGCACCGGGTCCCCGCCGTGGTGCGGGAGCTGCTGCCCGGCTGCCCGGTCGCCTACGAGGAGCACGAGGAGCTGCTGGTGGTCGGCCCGGACGGCAACGACGCCGCCGTGGAGTGGCGTTGGGACGTCGAGGCGGACGCCCCGGAGGCGCCCTACGACCCGGACGCGGCCGAGGCCGCCGACGAGGACGACGAGTTCGAGCTCCCGCCGGTGCCCGGGCTGCTGCACGCGGCCACCCCGGAGGGCCTGGCGGCCGGGCTCGCCTGGTCGGTCGGGCAGTGGCACCGGCGGTTCGAGGTGCTGGCCGCGCTCACCGATCCGGACCGGGCGTACGAGCTGTCCTCGGCGCGGGACTTCGAGGGCTGAGCGCTCAGCGGGCCCGCCCGCGGCGCTTGAACCGCAGGTAGACGACGGTGGTGGTGGCCAGCCAGACGGCCGCCACCAGGGCCTTCACGGCCGTCGGCACCCACGGCAGCGCCGGGGCGGTCACCTCGCCGGCGTTCGTCAGCCAGCGGCCGCCCACCAGGGCCAGGACCGTCAGTCCGGCGGCCAGCAGGCCGGCCAGGAAGGCGGCGAAGGCCTCCACCTGCCCGGTCTCGCGCTCGGTCTCCCCACCTGTGCGGGCCATGTCGGCACCCCCTTCCGCGATCCATCATCCAGGCCGCGGGCCGGGGGTGCCAGGGCCTCACTCCATCCCGCGGCGCTTCATGACGCGCCAGGCGATCTCCAGGGCCAGGCCGCAGACCACCGCGATGCCGACGCCGACCAGGGGGTCGCGGAGGCCGACCAGCGAGAGCTGGAAGAACTCCGACAGCCAGGGCACCAGCAGGACCAGGGCGAAGGCGCCGCCCATGGTGCCGATCAGCAGCAGGCGCCACCAGTTGTAGGGGCGGGCGACGATGGCGAGCACCCAGATGGCGATCAGGAAGAGCGTGAGGGTGGCCACGCTGGTGTCGGCCTTGAGGTCGGTCGCGTGGTCGCCGCGGGCCAGCGCGTAGGCGACGAAGGTGCCGGTGCCGGCGATGACGCCGCCCGGCACGGCGAGCCGCAGGACGCGCTTCACGAAGCCGGTGCGGGCCCGCTCGTTGTTGGGGGCGAGGGCGAGGAAGAAGGCCGGGATACCGATGGTGAGGGTGGAGAGCACGGTGGAGTGCCGGGGCAGGAACGGGTACGGCGAGTGGGTGAAGATCACCAGCAGGGCCAGCAGGACCGAGTAGACCGTCTTCACCAGGAACAGGCCCGCGACCCGCTCGATGTTGCCGATCACCCGGCGGCCCTCGGCGACCACCGAGGGCAGGGTGGCGAACGAGTCGTTGAGCAGCACGATCTGGGCGACCGCCTTGGTGGCGTCGCTGCCGGTGCCCATCGCCACGCCGATGTCGGCGTCCTTGAGCGCGAGCACGTCGTTGACGCCGTCGCCGGTCATCGCCACGGTGTGTCCGCGGGACTGCAGGGCGGCGACCAGCTGGCGCTTCTGCTGCGGGGTGACCCGGCCGAAGACGGTGGTCCGTTCGGCCGTGTCGGCGAGGGCGTCCGGCTCGGCGGGCAGCGTCCGGGCGTCCAGCGGGTGGTCGGCGCCGGGCAGGCCGAGGTGGCCGGCGACCGCGCCGACCGAGACGGCGGCGTCGCCGGAGATGACCTTGGCCTGCACCTGCTGGCCCTCGAAGTAGCGCAGGGTCTCGGCGGCGTCGTGGCGCAGCCGCTGCTGGAGCACCACGAGGGCGAGCGGGGCGAGCTCGGCGGCCGGGTCGGGGGAGTCCAGCGGGGTGGGGGTGCGGCCGAGCAGCAGCACCCGCAGGCCCTTGGCGCCCAGCTCGTCGACCTCGGTGAGCGCCGGGTGCCCGGCGGGTAGCAGCACGTCGGGGGCGCCGAGCAGCCAGCTGGCCTCGCCGCCCTGCGGCTCCAGCAGCTGCACGCCGCTCCACTTGCGGGCGGAGGAGAACGGCATCGCCTCGATCACCCGCCAGCCGTCGACGGCCGGGGAGCCGCCCGCCCCCGGGGCGCCGTCGCCGCGCCCGTAGGCGTCGCCGCGCCCGTAGGCGTCGATGACGGCCTGCATGGAGGGGTTGGGGCGGGCGTCGGCGCCGGCCATCACGCCGAGCGCGTGCTTGATGGTGTCCGGGTCGAGGGCGCCGGGCTCGCCGTCGGTGAGGACCCGCAGGTCGACGACGTCCATGCCGCCCTCGGTGAGGGTGCCGGTCTTGTCCAGGCAGACGGTGTCGACCCGGGCCAGGCCCTCGATCGCCGGGAGCTCCTGGACCAGGCACTGCTTGCGGCCCAGCCGGATCACACCGATCGCGAAGGCGACCGAGGTCAGCAGGACCAGCCCCTCGGGGACCATCGGTACGATCCCGGCCACCATCCGGCGCACGGCCTCGCGCCAGTCGCGGCCCTCGACGGCCAGCTGGCTGATGATCAGGCCGATGGCGGTGGGGATCAGCAGGTAGGTGATGAAGCGCAGGATGCTGTTGATGCCGCTGCGCAGCTCCGACTTCACCAGGGTGAACCGGCTGGCCTCCTCGGCGAGCTGCGCCGCGTACGCCTCGCGGCCGACCCTGGTGGCGGTGAACGCGCCCGCGCCGGCCACCACGAAGCTGCCGGACATGACCTGGTCGCCGGGCTGCTTGAGGACGGGGTCGGGCTCGCCGGTGAGCAGCGACTCGTCGATCTCCAGGCCGTCCGCCTCGGTGACCTCGCCGTCGACGATCACCTTGTCGCCGATGCCGAGCAGCACCGTGTCGTCGAGCACGATCTCGGCGACGGCGATCTGTTCGACGGTGCCGTCCCGGCGGACCTCGGGGCGGGCCTCGCCGATCAGGGCCAGGCTGTCCAGGGTCTTCTTGGCGCGCAGCTCCTGGATGATGCCGATCGCCGTGTTGGCGACGATGACCAGGCCGAACAGGCCGTCCTGGAGCGGACCGACGATCAGGATGATCCCGAACATCACGCCGATGATCGCGTTGAAGCGGGTGAAGACGTTGGCCCGGACGATCTCCTTGGCGGAGCGGCTGGACCGTACGGGGACGTCGTTGACCTGTCCGAGCGCGATCCGTTCGGCCACCTCGGCGGAGGTCAGTCCGCCGCGCCGGCCGGGCAGCAGCCCGAGGGGGTGCGCACCGTCGGGGCGGTCGGCGTCGCCGGGCTGCTCTTCCGCGGGGTGGGCAGGCTGCGTCATGGCACCGACTCTACGGGTGCCTTATGTCCGGTGCGTGCTACTAAAGGACTATTCAGTCCGACCGGGTGGCCGGGTCCTGGCCGTCGTTTCCGGCCTCCCGGTTCGCGGCCTCGGCGGCGCGGTCGCGGGCGATGGCGTCCCGTCGGGCGCGGCAGTACCAGAGGCCGATCAGGCCGAGCAGACCGCCGGAGAGGCAGATCCACGGCCAGGTGCCGTGGCCGTGGTCGGAGAGGGTGCCCTGGAAGGGGAGCAGCGCCAGGAAGGCGACGAACCACAGCACCGTGCCGCCGCCGACGATGGCGACGTCGTTGGCCTCCAACGGAGGGGGTGAGGGGTGCAGCGGCTTCTTGGGCATGGGGCCTAGCGTACGGTGCGGCGGCCGGCCCTCAGGGGCCCTTGGGCTTCTACGCGCGAAGATAGCGCGTGTGCGATCGGGAAACCATACTGAAAGTTCCCCGCCCGGCCACCGTCGCCCCGGGCGTCCCCCCCTCCTCAGCTCCCCCACAGAGGACGCACGCATGCCTGTGGTCCAGCCGACCACCGAGTCGCCCGAACCCGCCTCCAGCGCCCCCAAGCCCCCCACCGGCGCCCTGGACCGCTACTTCCGGATCAGCGAGCGCGGCTCCACCCTGCCGCGCGAGATCCGCGGCGGCGTCGCCACCTTCTTCACCATGGCGTACATCCTGGTGCTGAACCCGATCATCCTGGCCAGCGCCACGGACATGACCGGGGCCCACCTGGACAGCGCCCAGCTGGTCACCGCCACCGCCCTCACCGCAGGTCTCACCACCCTGCTGATGGGCGTGATCGGCAACGTCCCGATCGGCCTGGCCGCGGGACTCGGCGTCAACACCATCGTGGCGCTCCAGCTCGCCCCCAAGATGACCTGGCCGGACGCCATGGGCATGGTCGTGCTGGCCGGCTTCGCGATCATGCTGCTGGTCGCCACCGGCCTGCGCGAGCGGGTCATGAACGCCGTGCCGCTCGGGCTGCGCAAGGCCATCGCGATCGGTATCGGCCTGTTCATCAGCCTCGTCGGCCTGGTCGACTCCGGCTTCGTCAGCCGCATGCCGGACGCCGCGCACACCACCGTCCCGCTGCAGCTCGGCGGCAGCGGGCACCTGCTCGGCTGGCCGGTGCTGATCTTCGTGTTCGGCCTGCTGCTCACCCTCGTCCTGCTGATCCGCAAGGTGCCCGGCGCCATCCTGATCAGCATCGTGGTCAGCACCGCGCTCGCCGTGGTGATCGACAAGCTCGTCGACGTCCCGGCGCTCAAGTGGGGCCTGACCGTCCCGGCCTGGCCGGGCAACCCGGTCGCCGCCCCCGACTTCGGCCTGGTCGGCAAGGTCAGCCTGTTCGGCGGCTTCGAGAAGGTCGGCGTGCTGACCGGCGTGCTGTTCGTCTTCACCGTGCTGATGTCCTGCTTCTTCGACGCGATGGGCACCATCCTCGGCGTCGCCGACGAGGCCCACCTGCTCGACGAGAACGGCGACCTGCCGGGCATCAACAAGATCCTGATGGTCGACGGCATCGCCACCGCGGCCGGCGGCGCCACCTCCGCCTCCGCGAACACCTGCTTCGTGGAGTCCACCGCCGGTGTCGGCGAGGGCGCCCGGACCGGCTTCGCCTCGATCGTCACCGGCCTGCTCTTCGTGGTCGCGCTCTTCCTCACGCCGCTCGCCACCATGGTCCCGGCCCAGGCCGCGACCCCGGCCCTGGTCACCGTCGGCTTCCTGATCCTGGCGGGCTCGATCAAGGAGATCGACTGGTCGGACCACACCATCGCGATCCCGGCCTTCCTGACGATCGTGATGATGCCGTTCACCTACAGCATCACCAACGGCATCGGCTTCGGCTTCATCGCCTTCTGCGTCCTGCGCCTGGCCGCCGGGCGCGGGCGCAGCGTGCCCGTCCCGCTGTACGCGGTGGCGTCGGTGTTCGCCTTCTACTACCTGATGCCGGCCCTCGGCCTGCTCTGACGCCGTACCGCTCCACCGGCGGCCCCGTCCTCTCCCCCTGGGGGAAGGGCGGGGCCGCTGTCGTTCCGGGGGCCGCTGCCGTTCCCGGGGGCGCCTTCGTTCCCGGGGGCGGTGGCCTGGGGTCGGCCGTCGGTGGACGCAGAGCTGCAACCGGTCGTACCGGTTTCGAGGGCGGTGCGGCGATCACCGCTGGGAAAAATGTCAAAAAGGGGACCGTGTAGCGAAGTTGACGGAGGGAATACTGCCTGGACGGACACGGGGAGGGGGCTCGACCGATGGTGCAACAGGATCCGCCCGGGGGAGACGAGGCGAAGCTGCTGCCGGAGCTGTTCTGGACGGCGGACAAGGCCTCGCTGGACGGCCAGCGCGAGACGCTGCGCTGGTACCGCGGACTGATCGCCATGCTGGTGATCGCCGCCGTGATCGGCTCGTTCCCCGGGCCGAAGGACCGCGGCTCCTTCGACAGCGTGCCGCTGTACTCGGTGGGCGCCTTCCTGATCGCCGGCTACTTCTGGTCCCGGCTGCGCCGCAGCAACCCGCAGGGGCGCTGGTACGAGGCCCGGGCGGCGGCCGAGTCGGTCAAGACGCTGGCCTGGAAGTACACCGTCCGGGCCCGGCCGTTCGACGGCGAGGCGGAGTCCGCGGACGTGGACCGCGGCTACCTGCTCCAGGTCGAGGACGTGCTGCGGGCCTTCGAGGACCCGGAGATCGTGCCGCCCGGCACCGTCCCCGAGATCACCCCGGAGATGCGGCGGATGCGGGCCGGCAGCCTGACCGCCCGCCGCATGCTCTACCTGCGCACCCGGGTCGAGGGCCAGCGGACCTGGTACCGCGCCCGGGCCGAGGCGTGCGAGACGCAGGCGGTGTCCTGGGGTCTCGGCATCGCGGCGCTGATCATCATCGGCGCGGCGGCGGCCGTCGCCCAGGCCACCGGGGCCCTCCAGGTGCACGTCTTCGGCGCCAGCTCGGCCGCGGCCGCCGCCGTCATCGCCTGGACCCAGCTCAAGCAGCTGCGCCCGCTGGCCGCCGCCTACCAGTTGGCCGCGCGCGAGCTGGAGAACGTCGGCAACCAGCTCTCCGATCTCGACCTCAAGACGCCGGACGCCGAGGCGCGCTGGGCCCGGATGGCCGCCGAGGCGGAGGACGCGGTGTCCCGCGAGCACACCACCTGGCGGGCCCGCCGGGCGTTTCCGAGGTAGCGGCCGGGGCCGCCCGCCGTCGATGTCGGCGGGCGGCCGCTGCCGTCAACTCCGGGAGGGGCTGGGGAGATCCGGCGAAGCGGACGCCACGCCGGGGGCACAGGTGTGCGGAGTGCGTGAGGGTCGGGCGGGAAGGCGTAGAACGTAATCATTACGTGTCCATGCCCTGGTTTCATCGCCTGCGCGCGACCCCAGTCCCTGTCCGGAGGCCCTCTTGCGCATTCTCCTGATCGCCAGCGCGTTCAACAGCCTGACCCAGCGCGTCCACACCGAGCTGCGCGGGCGCGGCCACCAGGTCGCCGTCCAACTCGCCCTCGGTGACGAGGCGATGAGGACGGCGGTGGACCGTACCGACCCCGAGCTGATCATCTGCCCGATGCTCACCAAGGCCGTCCCGCAGGACATCTGGTCCACCCGGACCGTCCTGATCGTGCACCCCGGGCCCCAGGGCGACCGCGGCCCCTCCTCGCTCGACTGGGCGATCACCGAGGGGGCGGACCGCTGGGGCGTGACCGTCCTCCAGGCCGTCGAGGAGATGGACGCCGGTGACATCTGGGCGTCCGTCGAGTTCCCCGTCACCGACTGCGGCAAGAGCGAGCTGTACCGGGGCGAGGTCGCCGACGCCGCCGTCGAGGCCGTCCTGCTCGCCGTCCAGCGCTTCGAGGGCGGGCTGTTCACCCCCGAACCACTCGACTACGACCGGCCGGACGTCCACGGCAGGCTGCGGCCCCTGCTGCGGCAGGACGCCCGCCGGATCGACTGGGCCGCCGACGACACCGCCACCGTGCTGCGCAAGCTCCGCGCCGCCGACTCCCAACCCGGCGTGCTCGACGAGCTGTTCGGGCGCGAGTACTTCCTGCACGGCGGCCACCCCGAGGACGAGCTGCGCGGCCCGGTGCCCGGCGCCGTGCTCGCGACCCGCGACGGCGCGATCTGCCGCGCCACCGTGGACGGCGCGGTCTGGATCCCCCAGCTGCGCCCGCGCCGCACCCCGGGCGGGCCCGCCACCTTCAAGCAGCCGGCCGCGACGGTGCTCGCCGGCCGGCTGCACCGGGTCCGCGAAGTCCCGGTGACGCCGACCTCGGCGGCCCGCCGGGACACCTGGTCGGAGCTGCGCTACCGCGAGGAGGGCGACGTCGGCTACCTCGAATTCGCCTACGCGGGCGGGGCGATGAGCACCGGGCAGTGTCGCCGGCTGCTCGCCGCCTACCGCGAGGCCGCCGACCGGCCCACCTCGGTGCTGGTGCTCGGGGCGCCCCGGGACTTCTACTCCAACGGGATCCACCTCAACGTCATCGAGGGCGCGGCCTTCCCGGCGCTGGAGTCCTGGGAGAACATCAACGCGATGGACGACCTCGTCCACGCGGTCCTCACCACGACCGACAAGCTCACCGTCGCCGCCCTGGCCGGGAACGCGGCGGCCGGCGGCCTGATGGCGGCCCTCGCCGCCGACGAGGTGTGGTGCAGGGAGTCGGCGGTGCTCAACCCGCACTACCGGCTGATGGGCCTCTACGGCTCCGAGTACTGGACGTACACCCTGCCGCGCCGGGTCGGCGCCGAGCAGGCCGCGCGGCTGACCACCGAGGCGCTGCCGGTCGGCGCCGGACACGCCCGCCGGATCGGCCTGGCGGACCGCACCTGCGGCGGGGACGCGGCGGCCTTCCGGCGCTGGGTGGTCCGGGAGGCCGCCGCGCTCGGCGCCTCCCCGGAACTCACCGGGCGGCTGGTCGACAAGAAGCGCCGCCGGTCCGTCGACGAGGAGGCGAAGCCGCTGGCCGAGTACCGGGCGGAGGAACTGCGGCGGATGCACGCCAACTTCTACCGGGCGGGCGAGCCGTACCACGCGCTGCGGCGGGACTTCGTGCACAAGGTCTGCCCGGTGGCCACGCCCGCGCACCTGACCGGGCTGCTGGGGCGGCCGGAGTGAGGCAGGGGTGGTCGCCGGGGCGAGGCGGGGGAGGCCGCCGGAAGTGAGCCGAGGGCGCCCGGCCGGGGTGGGGGACCCGGTCGGACGCCCTCGGGGCTTGGGGGGGGGGGTGGGGCCCGCCCGGCTCAGCGCCTGGCGCCGGCCTCGTCCCGCCGGCGCGGCTGTCGCGGCTGTCGCGGGACCAGCGGGGCCGCCGGGCCGAGCAGGAGCGGCTGCGTGGTGCCGCGGCTCGGCGAGACCGCGAAGGCCAGCGAGCCGAAGAAGACGTAGCAGCCGAGCCCGACCCCGAGCGGGAAGATGAACTGCAGCGCCATCACGCCGCCCTGGGTGGAGTGCGAGAAGTCGAGTCGCACCGAGAGCGCCGCCATGCCGGTGTAGTGCATCGCGCACACCGCCACGCCCATGACCGGCGCGGCCGCCAGGACGGCGAGCGTGCCGCGGATGTTCAGGGTGGCCCAGAGCGCGGCGGTGGCCGCGAACACGGCGATGGCGACGGACAGTCCGACCGTGAGCCGGTCGTAGTCGAGGTGGCCGGGCAGGACCATCGCGGCCATCCCGAGGTAGTGCATCGCCGCGACCCCGAGGCCGGTGGTCAGCCCGCCGGCCAGCAGGGACAGGACGGGCCGGCGGCTGTACCCGACGGTGAACAGGCCGATGCCGACGACGGCGATGGCGACCAGCAGGCTGAGCACGGTCAGCCCGGGCCGGTAGCTGATGTCGACCCCGGTGACGGAGAAGCCGAGCATCGCGATGAAGTGCATGGACCAGATCCCGGCGCCGAGCGAGGTCGAGGCGAAGAGCAGCCAGACCACCCGGGTGCGGCCCTGCGAGACGAGTGCCCAGCGGGCGCTGCGCAGGGCGACGAAGGCGCCGAGGCAGGCGACGAAGTACGAGACCGCCGGTGTCACCCAGCCGTGGTCGGCATGATGGATCTCACCCAAGAGAGCTCCCAGGACGGATGCGGGGGAGGAAGGGCGCCAGGCCTCGGGCGGACACGGATGGTCGGGAGGGAACGCGGCAACGGGCGCGGGAACGGCGCCGCCGAAGGGAGACCTGGCGTGTGGTGCCCCTGACAACGGGGGACAGTAGCCACTACCGGGCGGTCGCACAAGGTTCGCGCTTTTCGTGAAGTCCCTGGTCAGGATGGACCTTTACGCGGCCTGCATGATCTTGGCACCAACCCCTGACACCGCCTGCGCACGGCTGCCGGGCGGTTCGTCCGTTACTCCGGGTTCGTCACTCCGGCTTCGTCACTCCGGGCTCGTCGCTCCGGGTTCGTCACTCCAGCGGGGCTAGCCCGAACGGGTGGCCGGCCGGGTCGATCAGCACCTTGAGCGTCCGGCCGTGCTGGTACGTCGGCTCGGTCGCGCCGAGCGCGAGCGCCTTCGCGATCGCCTCGTCCAGGTCGTCCACGTAGAAGTCCAGGTGGAAGTGCTTGCCGCCGTCCGGCTCCGTCCACGGCTCCGGCCGGTAGCCCGACACCCGGCCGAAGCCCAGCGGGCTGCCGCCCTCCGGGTTGTCCAGGATCGCGAACTGCTCGTCCAGGTGGCGGCTCTCCCAGCCCAGCAGCTCGCCGTAGAACCGGGCCAGCGCGATCGGGTCGGCGCAGTCGATGGTGACCATGGCGAGGCGGGCGAAGCCGGCGCTGTCCGGCGCGGCGGCGAGGCCGGAGGCGGGGTCGGCGGCGAGGTCGGACATGTCTGGTCGGCCCTTCCAGTCGAGATCATTCGAGACCCAGCACCAGCATCGCACCGGGCCGATCTTCCGGCGCGCGGTGAACGGGCGGGGTCGGCGGGGTGGACTGGGAACGCATTTTCCTTAGCGAGAGTAATGACGTAAGCTAAAGAACATGCCCGAGATGTCCGAGCAGGACCTCGCAGCGATCAATCAGCTGCGATCGTCCACGATGCGCCTCTCCCGTCGACTCAAACACCAGAGGGTCGAGGAGTCGCTGAGCCCCACCGAGATGGGGGTGCTCGGCACCCTCGCCAGATGCGGAAAGGCGACACCGGGTGAGCTCGCCCGGAAGGAGCACGTGCAGCCGCCCTCCATGACCAGGATCGTCGCGATGCTGGAGGAGAAGGGGCTGGTGCGGCGCGAGCCGCACCCCGAGGACCGCCGCCAGGTGGTCGTCAGCAGCACCGAGCAGGCCGAGGCGATCCTCGCCGAGAGCCGCCGGCGCCGCAACGTCTGGCTCGCCGAGCTCGCCGAGGGGCTCGACGAGGAGGAGTGGGCCGTCCTCCGGGAGGCCGCGCCCGTGCTCTACAAGCTCGCACACCTCTAGGCACACCGACCCCGGCCCGCCGGCCGGGAGAAGAAGGAGCACCGCATCACCGCAGGACCGACCACCGAAACCAGGAGCGCGACGGCCGCAGTTCGGGCCGCCGCGCCGCGAGGGGAGACCACCGTGACACCGCCGGCCGCAGCCAGCGCCGCCGCCATCCGCACCGACGACCAGACCACCGACCCCGCCGCGGCAGGCGCCGCGGCCGCCGACCTCCAGGCGCCCGCCCCCACGGGGCTGCCCGGCAGCGGCGACGACGACCCCGACGAACGCACCGCGGCGGACGACCCCGCCGCTCCCGGACGCACCCGCGCGTCCACGTCTCCCACAGGTGCCCGCTTCACGAGGCCCGGGGGGATGTTCTCCTCCCTTCGCGTTCGCAACTACCGCTACTACTTCGCCGGCCAGGTGGTGTCCAACACCGGCACCTGGATGCAGCGGATCGCCCAGGACTGGCTGGTCCTCAGCCTCACCGGCAGCCCCCTCGCGGTCGGTATCACCACCGCCATGCAGTTCCTGCCGATGCTGCTGCTCGGCCTGTTCGGCGGCGTGCTCGCCGACCGGATGCCCAAGCGCCGGCTGCTGATCTACACCCAGGGCGCGATGGGCCTGCTGGCCGCCGGCCTGGCCGTCCTGACCATCGGCGGCGTCGTGACGCCGTACTACGTGTACGCCTTCGCGCTGCTGCTCGGCCTGGTCACCGTGGTCGACAACCCGACCCGGCAGGCCTTCGTGTCCGAGATGGTCGGGCCCAAGGACCTCGCCAACGCGGTCAGCCTGAACGCCGCCAACTTCCAGACCGCCCGGCTGGTCGGCCCCGCCGTCGCGGGCCTGCTGATCGCGGTGGTCGGCAGTGGCTGGGCGTTCGCCGTCAACGCGCTGTCCTTCGCCGCCGTGATCGGCGGGCTGCTCGCCATGCGGGAGAGCGAACTGCGCCCGACCGAGCCGATCGCCCGCGAGAAGGGCCAGCTGCGGGAGGGCCTGCGCTACGTCAAGGAGCGGCCCGAACTGCTCTGGCCGATGGTCCTGGCCGGGTTCATCGGCACCTTCGGCTTCAACTTCCCGACGCTGCTCTCCGGGTTCGCCTACGACACCTTCAAGGTCGGCGCCGGGCAGTACGGCCTGCTGAACACCGCGATGGCGGTCGGCTCGCTGGCCGGCGCGCTGCTCGCGGCCCGCCGGGGCGTGCCCAGGCTGCGCCGGCTGGTGGCGGCGGCGCTGGCCTTCGGCTCGCTGGAGGTGGTGGCCGCGTTCGCGCCCGACTACTGGACCTTCGCGGTGCTGCTGACGCTGATCGGGGTGTTCGGACTCAGCTTCAACACCTCCGTCAACTCCACGCTGCAGCTGGCCACCGACCCCGCGATGCGCGGTCGCGTGATGGGCCTGCTGGTGCTGGTCTTCACCGGCGGCACGCCGATCGGCGCCCCGATCGTCGGCTGGGTGACCGCCTCGTACGGGCCCCGGCTCGGCCTGCTGGCCTGCGGGCTGGTGTCCGCGCTGGCGGCCGGCGTGGTGGGCCTGGTGCTGGCCCACAGTGCGGACCTGAGGGTGCGGTTCGACCTGCACCCCGGCCGTGGCGGCCGGGTGGTGGCCTTCGTGCCGCGGACCGTCACCGCCAACAAGTCGGAGCTGGCGCCCGCTTGCTGACGAGGCGTCACGCCCCGGGGCGGTAGTCCGCCCCGGGGCTTCGGTGCAGGGCCTCGGAGGTTGGGTCAGAGCCGGATCGCGAGGACCTGACCGGGCCAGACGCCGTCCGGCTGCTCGACCTCGAAGGACTCGGTCTCGGTGAACCCGAGCGCCCGGTACTGGCCGACCAGCCTGCGGTCGGCGCCCGCGTAGCAGTCCACCCGCAGCAGGCCGAGGCCGCGCCGGCGGGTCTCCTCGACCGCGTCGGCGATCAGCGCGGCGCCGATCCCCGAGCCCTTGCGGCTGCGGTCGGTGACCAGGATGCGGACGAACAGCTCGGGCTCGTCCACCGGGGGGATGTACTTCCCCCGCTGCTCGGACAGCACGCAGCAGCCGATGGCGCGGCCCTCGTCGTCCTCGGCGAGGCGGACCAGGAACGGTTCGGCGGCGTACCCGGCGACCTGCTCGACCCGGGCCGGGATGGTGCTGAAGGGTTGGTCCCCCCACTGGCCGGTGCGGCCCTGGCCGGCCAGCCAGCCCACGGCGCCGTCGAGCAGGGCGAGGATGTCGGGAACGTCGTCCGGTCCCCCGGTGCGGATCTTCATACGAAAGGTTCTAGCCCAAACGGCCTCGCGCGGGAAGATGTCTCCATGAGGCTCTTCGTGGCGGTCCTGCCGCCGGTCAACGCGCTGCAGGGGCTGTCGGACGCGGTGGCGCCGGTGCGCGGGCTGCCCGGGGCGGACCGGCTGCGCTGGACCACCGTCGAGGGCTGGCACCTGACCCTGGCCTTCCTCGGCGAGGTGGCGGCCGAGGAACTGCCGGAGCTGGAGGCGGGCCTGGCCGCCGTCGCCGAGGTGCATCCGGTGCACCGGCTGCGGCTGGCCGGCGCCGGGCGGTTCGGCGACCGGGTGCTCTGGGTCGGGGTGGAGGGGCAGACCTGGGCGCTGCGCAGGCTCGCCGAGGCCGTGTCCGAGGCCGCCGCCGGGGTGACCGGGGAGGTCGACGCCTTCGCCTTCCACCCGCACCTCACCCTCGCCCGGGCCGGCTCCTCGCGCGGCCACCGGCGGGCCGTCCAGCGGCTCGCGGCGGCCGAGCTGGACACCCTGGCGGCCGCGCTGGCCGACTACCGGGGGCCCGAGTGGGAGGCCGCCGAGCTGCACCTGATGCAGAGCGACCTGGACGGCGGCTTCGCCCACTACTCCTCGCTGCGCGCCTGGCCGCTCGCCGACTGGAGCTGAGCCGGGGCGCGCCCTGGTCCGGGGTGGCCGTTGGGTCCGGGGCGGCCGTCGGGCCCGGGGTGGCCGTTGGGTCCGGGGCTCCGATCCGTCGGCGGGTGGTCCGGAGGTACGCTCGTTGACCGTGGATCCCAAGACTCGTATGCGTATCGTGACCGGCACCCTGGTGTTGCTGCTGGTCGTCGTGCTGATCAGCTCGATGGCCGGGAGGTAGGCCCGGCCGGCGGCGCACCCGCCCGGCCCGGCGGGTCGACCCCGCCGCAACGGCCGAGGGCCACCGCCCGGAGGCGGTGGCCCTCAGTCGTGCACGGGATCGCTCAGAGCTGCTCGACCACGTGGTCGATGCAGTGGGTGAGCGCCTCGACGTCCGCCGGGTCGATCGCCGGGAACATCGCGACGCGCAGCTGGTTGCGGCCCAGCTTGCGGTACGGCTCGGTGTCCACGATGCCGTTGGCACGCAGTGCCTTGGCGACGGCCGCGGCGTCCACCGACTCGTCGAAGTCGATGGTGCCGACCACCTGGGAGCGCTCGGCCGGGTTCGCCACGAACGGGCTGGCGTAGGAGGACTTCTCGGCCCAGGCGTACAGCCGGGACGAGGAATCAGCCGTACGGGCGACGGCCCAGTCGAGCCCGCCGTTGCCGTTCAGCCATTCCAGCTGGTCGGCCAGCAGGAACAGGGTGGAGATCGCCGGGGTGTTGTACGTCTGGTC
The DNA here is from genome assembly GCF_044760075.1 of Kitasatospora sp. NPDC098663. Classification (NCBI taxonomy): domain Bacteria; kingdom Bacillati; phylum Actinomycetota; class Actinomycetes; order Kitasatosporales; family Streptomycetaceae; genus Kitasatospora; species Kitasatospora sp. NPDC098663. The sequence continues at coordinate 55,780 of NZ_JBIWAP010000044.1, forward strand.
CTTCGACGAGTTGTCGATGGCCGTCGGCAGGTCGAAGAACGGCGGGATGTACCGGCCGGAGCCGGCGATCTCGGCGGCGCGCTCCAGGGCGGCCGGGGAGAACGCGGCCAGCCACAGGCCGCCCTCGGAGGCGAAGGACTTCTGCGGGGCGAAGTAGTAGACGTCGGTCTCGGTGATGTCCACCGGCAGGCCGCCGGCGCCCGAGGTGGCGTCCACCAGGACCAGCGAGCCCTCGTCCGCGCCCACCGGGCGCTTGATCGGCATCGCGACGCCGGTCGAGGTCTCGTTGTGGGTGAGCCCGTAGACGTCGACGCCGGCCTCGGCGACCGGCAGCGGGTGGGTGCCCGGGGCGGTCTTGATCACGCTGGGCTCGGCGAGCCACGGCGCGGCCTTGACCGAGGAGGCGAACTTGGAGGAGAACTCGCCGAAGTCCAGGTGCTGGGACTTCTCCCGCACCAGGCCGAACGCGGCGATGTCCCAGAAGGCGGTGGAGCCGCCGTTGCCGAGGACGACCTGGTAGCCCTCGGGGAGCGAGAAGAGGCTGCTCACGCCCTCGCGTACGCGCTTGACCAGGTTCTTGACCGGGGCCTGGCGGTGCGAGGTGCCGAGCAGGGAGGTCTGGGTGGCGGCGAGGGCACTCAGGGCCTCGGGGCGCACCTTGGACGGTCCGCAGCCGAAACGGCCGTCTGCGGGCTTGATGTCAGCGGGGATCTGGATCTGAGCCACGCGCGCAGCCTACCGGCCGGGGAGCCGCCCGGGGTACGGTCGTCCGCACGCTGAGACTGTGATCTTCACGGCTCCCAACTGCGGAAACAGCGGGCCCGACGGAGGTCGGACCCGCTGCTCAGGGGTGGTGCGGACGCGGGGCGCTCGGGGGCGTTCGGCGGGCGCTCGGGGCGCTCGGTGGGCTCAGTGGCCGATGGCGTCCCAGCCCTCGATCTCCTCGGGGCGGCGCGGGCCGGGGCCGATGTAGCGCGCGGCGGGGCGCACGAGCCGGCCGGTGCGCTTCTGCTCCAGGATGTGCGCCGACCAGCCCGCGGTGCGCGCACAGGTGAACATCGAGGTGAACATGTGCGCCGGCACCTCGGCGAAGTCCAGCATGATCGCGGCCCAGAACTCGACGTTGGTGGCCAGCACGCGGTCGGGGCGGCGGTTGTGCAGTTCCTCCAGCGCGGCCTTCTCCAGCGCCTCGGCGACCTCGAAGCGCGGGGCGCCGAGCTCCTTGGCGGTGCGGCGCAGCACGCGGGCGCGCGGGTCCTCGGCGCGGTAGACGCGGTGGCCGAAGCCCATCAGGCGCTCGCCGCGGTCCAGCGCGTTCTTGACCCAGGTGGTGGCGTCGCCGGTGCGCTCGATCTCCTCGATCATGCCGAGCACGCGGGACGGCGCACCGCCGTGCAGCGGGCCGGACATCGCGCCGACCGCGCCGGAGAGCGCGGCCGCCACGTCGGCGCCGGTGGAGGCGATGACGCGGGCGGTGAAGGTGGAGGCGTTCATGCCGTGCTCGGCGGCGGAGGTCCAGTAGGCGTCGATGGCCTTGACGTGCTTCGGGTCCGGCTCGCCGCGCCAGCGGATCATGAACCGCTCGACGACCGTCTCGGCCTTGTCGATCTCGCTCTGCGGGACCATCGGCAGGCCCTGGCCGCGGGCCGACTGGGCCACGTAGGACAGCGCCATCACGGCGGCGCGGGCGAGGTCGTCGCGGGCCTGCTCGGCGGAGATGTCGAGCAGCGGCTTGAGGCCCCAGACCGGGGCGAGCATGGCGAGCGCGGACTGCACGTCGACCCGGATGTCACCGGAGTGCACCGGGATCGGGAACGGCTCGGCGGCCGGCAGGCCGGGGTTGAACTTGCCGTCCACCAGCAGGCCCCAGACGTGGCCGAAGGAGACGTGGCCCACCAGGTCGTCGATGTCGACACCGCGGTACCGCAGCGCGCCGCCTTCACGGTCGGGTTCGGCGATCTCGCTCTCGAACGCGACGACTCCCTCAAGCCCGGGTACGAAGTCGGACATACGACGGCTCCTTCAGTTCTGCGATCGGCGCTGCGCCGTGGTGGGGCGGCGCGCCAGTGACCGAATGGTGGTTGGCACTCGGTGCCAGAGTGACAGGCACCGGGTGCATTGCGCCATACACCACCATGGTGATGTTGCGCTTGGGCCCGCTTGACTTTTCCGCCGAGGGTCGGTCGTGCCCGGGAATCTCCGGAACCAAACGCCTGGTTCGGGACAATTCACCGTACGGGGGGCGGTCGAGCGGTGGCGGGACACCTTATCTCCCACCGGGGTTTGTCCGGAGGTAGCGGTGCCGGTTGCTTGTCGTACGGGATGATGTTGACGTGCAGACCCCGGAACGCGCCCAGTCGACGCCCCTGAGCCCCGCCACCCGGATCCTGGCCGACGATGCCCGGCCCGGACCGGACCTCACCGTGATGCGCAAGCACTACACCCACGAGGGCCTGGTCGAGGAACAGCTCGCGCCCGAGCCGATCGCCCAGTTCACCCGCTGGTTCCACGAGGCGGACGACGCCGGGGTGGTCGAGCCCAACGCGATGGTGCTCTCCACCGCCGACGCCCAGGGGCGGCCCAGCTCGCGCACCGTCCTGCTCAAGGGCTACGACGCGCGCGGCTTCGTCTTCTTCACCAACTACGGCTCCCGCAAGGGCTCCGAGCTCGCCGCCAACCCCCACGCCGCGCTGCTGTTCCCGTGGGTCGCGCTGGCCCGCCAGGTGATCGTCCAGGGGCGGGTGGAGAAGGTCGGCCGGGACGAGACCGCCGCCTACTTCCGTACCCGGCCGCACGGTTCGCAGCTCGGCGCCTGGGCCAGCGAGCAGTCCAGCCCGGTCGGCGGGCGCGACGTCCTCGAACAGCGCTACGCCGAACTGGAGCGCCGCTACCCGGAGGGCGAGGGCGTGCCCGTGCCGCCGTTCTGGGGCGGGTACCGGGTGATCCCGGAGAGCGTGGAGTTCTGGCAGGGGCGGGAGAACCGGCTGCACGACCGGCTGCGCTACCTCGCCGATCCGGCCGGAGCGGGCGGGTGGCGGGTGGAGCGGCTCTGCCCGTAGCGGGCGGGTCTGCGAGGCGTTCGAATACCGGCGCGTCCGTCGGTGGGCTCGTCGGGTCCGCCGTCGGGCTCGTCGGGCTGGCCGTCGTGCGGCGGCGGGGGAGCGCGGGGCGCTGTCGAATCGCGCCAACCGGCCCTCGCCGACCGGTGGTTCGGATGGGGCGCGAGCGCCGGGGGAGCGGGCTCCGGCCGCGCCGGTGGAGCGGGTCGGGCCGGGGTGGCGGCCGTACGTCGGCAAAGGGGCGCCGCCGGGGTGGGGCCGGCGGCGCGTCGCCGTGCTCCTGTGCGCCGGTCAGGTGTCTTCACGCGACCGCCGAGTGGGTGAACTTTTGGCGGGACTTCGCTGCGTGAAGGGGGTAGTGGGCTGTTAGGGGCACGCAAGAGAACGGCACAGCCCACGTGCTGGCAGTACCCTGGTCGACTAGGCCGACGTATATACCCGGCCCTGCTTCTCTCTAACCCCCATCGTGGAAGAGAATCGAACATGACACCCGCACTGGACACCATGCCCCGCACTGAACTGACGGAGCCTCAGGGCGAAACCCGACCTTCACTGGCCGACCTCGCCCAGCTCGGCGCCGAGGAACTCTCCACCAGGATCCGACGAGCCCTGCCCGACACCGGCGCGGGTGCGGTGCCGGTCGCGGCCTTCAACTCCTCCATCTGATCAGCCGACTGACCATCGGCTCCGGCTGAATCCGATCGACCATGACGCCAACTCCGCTGCCTTTCACCCAGTTCGTCGTGAAAGTGCACAGCCGGTGTGATCTCGCCTGCGATCACTGCTACGTGTACGAGCACGCCGACACCAGTTGGCGTCGACGCCCCAAGGTCATCGGTGACGAAGTCCTGAACAAGATCGCCGAGCGGATCGGCGACCACGCGGCCGCACACCGGCTGCCCGCCGTCCGGGTCGTCCTGCACGGGGGAGAGCCCCTGCTCGCCGGCCCGGACCGGTTACGCCACGCGGCCAAGGCGCTCCGGGCGGCCCTGCCGCCCGGCTGCGCACTCGACCTGCGCATCCACACCAACGGCGTCCAACTGGACGACGCCTACTGCGAACTCTTCGCCGAAGTCGGCATGAGGGTCGGCGTCTCGCTCGACGGCGACCGCGCCGCCAACGACCGCCACCGCCGCTTCGCCGACGGCCGCAGCAGCCACCCGCACGTGCTGCGGGCGGTCGACCGGCTGCGCCGGCCCGCGTACCGGCACCTCTACGCCGGGCTGCTCTGCACCGTCGACATCGAGAACGACCCGGACGCCGTCTACCGCGCCCTGGCCGAACTCGACCCCCCCGCCGTCGACTTCCTGCTGCCGCACGCCACCTGGGAGGACCGGCCGAAACCGGCCGCCGACGGTGCGCAAACGCCGTACGCGGACTGGCTGTTGGCCGTGTACCGGAGATGGGACGCCGACGGCCGCCCGTTCGCCGTCCGCACCTTCGAATCCGTCCACCGGACGTTGCACGGGCTCTCCAGCCTCACCGAATCGCTCGGCCTGGAACCCTCCGACCTCGTCGTCCTGGAGACGGACGGCAGCTTCGAACAGGCCGACAGCCTCAAGACCGCCTACGACGGCGCGCCGGAGACGGGGTACGACGTCTTCACGCACAGCCTCGACCAGGTCGCGCTGCACCCCGGCATGACCGCCCGCCAGTCGGGGCTGGCCGGGCTGAGCGCCGCCTGCCGGGCCTGCCCGGTCGTCCGCAGCTGCGGCGGCGGCCTGTACGCCCACCGGTACCGGGCCGACACGGGCTTCGACAATCCCTCCGTCTACTGCGGTGACCTCATGAAGCTCATCAACGAACTCGCCGGCGACGCCGCGGGTTCCGCCGCCGGTTCCGCCGCCGCTTCCGCTGCCGGTTCCGTTGCCGCGGCGGGGCCTTCCGTACCCGCCCAGGCCGGGGAGCCGGTGGTGCCGGCCACCCTCACCGAGCGGCAGCTCGACCAGCTCGCCCGCGGGTACGGGGACCAGGACACCGTACGGGCCCTGTCCCGTGCCCAACTCGCCCTCACCCGGGCCATGCTGGCCGCCGCCTGGGACGCCTCCGGGCAGCCCGGATCGGCGGCCTGGGCGCTGCTGTCCGAACTCGACGCGAGCGCGCCCGCCGCCGTCGACACCGTCCTCGCCCACCCGTACGCCCGCGCCTGGGCCGCCCGCCGGCTCGCCGGGGACCTCACCGTCGGGCTCGGCCCGCTGGCCGCCCTGGCCGCCGCCGCCGCCGTCCGCGCCGGGCGGGGGGACGCGGTCGCGGTGCCGGTGCGCGGCGGGTGGCTGCACCTGCCGACCCTCGGGCGGACCGCCGCCCCGGACGGGGAGGCGGTCGTCACCGGCCTGGCCGACGGGTTCAGCGTGCGGGCGTCCGACGGATCGGTGTCCGCCGCCCTGGACGAGCCGCTGCGGCGGGTCCGGCTGGCCGGAGGGTGGACGGTCACCCTGGAGGACGTCGACCCGCTGCGCGACAGCCACGACCACGCCGTGGCCGGCCGGCTCTCCGACGGCGAACTGCTCGACTGGACGGGCGCGTTGCGCGAAGCCTGGGAACTGCTCGGGCACGACCTGCCCGCGTACGCGGAAGGCCTCCGGGCCGGCCTCACCACCATCACCCCGCTACGGCCGGGCCCCGCCGGGCGGGACGTCAGCTCGGCCGCCCGGCAGGCCCACGGCGCGGTCGGCATCGCCCGGCCCGCGACCGCGCCGACGCTCGCACTGCTGCTCGCGCACGAGTTCCAGCACGTCAAACTCGGCGCCGTACTCGACCTGTTCGACCTCCACGATCCGGCCGATGACCGGCTGTACCTCGCGCCCTGGCGGCCCGACCCGCGCCCGCTCGAAGGCCTGCTCCAGGGCACCTACGCGCACCTCGCCGTCACCGAGTACTGGGGCACCCGCGCGCTCGCCTACGACGGGCTGCCGGGCGAGGCCGCCGACCGGGCGCGCACGCAGTTCGCGCTCTGGCGCCGGTACACCGCCGAAGCCGTCGACCGGCTGGCCGGATCCGGCGCCCTCACGGCGCTCGGCTCGCGCTTCGCCGACGGCATGCGTGAGAGCGTCGTTCCGTGGCTCGCCGTGCCGTTGCCCGCCGCCGCCGAACGGGCCGCCGAACGGGCCCGCCACGAGCGCGGCCACGCCCGCCACGCCGAGGTCTGACCCAGAGGAGCGGCCATGCGCACCGTCACTGCCCTCACCGATACCGCCCTCACCGATACCGCCCTCACCGCGGGGGGTCTGGCCGCCGGGTTCGCCCAACTCGGCGTCCGCCCGGGCATGGTGGTGCACGTCGAGGCCTCCCTGCGCGCCCTCGGCCCGGTGGACGGCGGCGCCGCCACCGTCGCCGACGCGCTGCTCCACGTCCTCGGCCCCGGCGGCACCCTGGTCGCCTACACCGCCACCCCCGAGAACTCCGCCACCTCGCGCATCCACCAGACCGCCACCGCCGGCCTCACCCCGGCCGAGACCGCCGCCTACCGGGCCCGGATGCCGCGGTTCGACCCGGCGACCACCCCGTGCTCGCCGACCATGGGCGCCCTCTCCGAGGAGATCCGCACCCGCCCCGGCGCCCTGCGCAGCCGCCACCCCCAGACCTCCTGGACGGCCCTCGGCCGGCACGCCCACGAGATCACCGCCCACCACCCCCTCACCTCCCACCTCGGCCCGGAGTCCCCGCTCGGACGCCTCTACGACCTCGACGCCAGGGTGCTGATGCTCGGCGTCCCGATGGACCGCTTCACCGCCTTCCACCTCGCCGACCAGCGCATGCCCGACGTCCCCCTGCGCGAATACCGCTGCGTCGGCCCCGACGGCTGGCTCACCTTCCGGGCCCCAGAGCTCGACGACCTCCACTTCGCCGATCTCGGCACCCAGGTCCTCGCCGCCGCCACCGGCATCACCACCACCCGCCTCGGTACCACCGACTGCCGCCTCGTCCCCGTCCGCGAAGCCGTCGACCTCGCCGAACGCATCCTCCGCGCCTGACGGTCCTTTTCAGCGTCCTGGTGCGCAGGAAGTCGGCCCCGCCGACTTCCTGCGTAGACGGCACACAGTCCGTCTGGCTGGATGATCCTGGTAACACTGTCGTGGCCCGTTGACGACCTCCCCGGGCCGCTCTAGAACGGAGCAAGACCCCGGACACGGTGGGCCGCGCCGCGCACGGACCGCCGGGGCACCCCCGAGAGATCCTGAGGAGCAATGCCATGGCTCCAGACGACAACGGCTGCCCGGTGCTGGACATGACCGCCCGGGCCCTGCACCAGCAGAACGCGGAGCTCCGCGCCGCCGGGCCCGCCGTGCGGGTCGAACTCCCCGGCGGCATCATCGCCTGGTCCGTGACCCGCAGCTCGGTGATCCGCGCCCTGACCGGCGATCCGCGGATCTCCCGCGACCCGCGCAAGCACTGGCCCGGCCTGGCCTCGGTGCCCGAGGGGTGGCCGATGGGCCCGATCGCGTTCCAGCAGAACTTCTTCAACCGCTACGGCGACGAACACCGCTCGGCACGACGACGGATGGCACCCTCGTTCTCGCCCCGCCGGGTGTCCGCGCTGCGGCCCGGGATCGAGGCGACGACCGCCGCCCTGGTCGGCGCGTTCCGTGACCTCGCCCCCGGCGAGGCCGTGGACATCCGCCGGGCCCTCTCGCTCCCGCTCACCATGACGGTGATCTGCGACCTCTTCGGCGTACCCGCCGACATGCGGCCGCAGATCGGCCGGTCGATGGACACCCTGCTGACGACGACGGCGACGACCGAGCAGATGACGCTCTCGCGGGCGGAGATCAACGTGGTGCTGGCCGAACTGCTGGAGCTCAAAAGGCGCGAGCCCGGGCCCGACCTCGCCAGCGACGTGGCCGCCGTCAGCACCGGCGGCGACACGGGCCGCGAAGAGGAGGAGTCCCGCGACGAGCTCTTCCTGATGCTCGGCGCCGGGTACGAGACCGCCGTCAACCTCATCACCAGCGCCGTCCAGGCGCTCCTCACCCACCCCCGCTACCTGGCCCAGGTCCGCGAGGGCACCCTCGCGTGGGGGGACGTCATCGAGGAGACCCTGCGCCACGAGAGCCCGGTGATGCACATCCCGCTCCGCTACCCGCTGGAGGACATCGACCTCGGCGAGGGCGTGGTCATCCGGCAGGGCGAGCCGATCCTGCTCGGATTCGGCGCGGCCGGCCGGGACCCGGAGGTCCACCCGGACCGGCCGGACGACTTCGACCCGACCCGCCCCGACAAGGAACACCTGTCCTTCGGCTACGGCCCGCACTTCTGCCTCGGCGCACCCCTGGCCCGGCTGGAGGCCGAAGTAGCCCTGGACGGCCTCTTCGGCGCCTACCCCGGCAGCGTCCTGGACCCGGCCAGCCCGCCGCCGGCCCGGCTGGAGTCCGTGATCATCAGCGGCCTGTCCGAGCTCTGGATCGTCCCGACGCCCGCCGCGGTGTGACGGCGGTACCTGGGGGAAGGGCGGCTCCCGCGAGTTCGCGGGAGCCGCCCTTCTGTGCTGTGTGGGTCAGGCGATGAAGTGGTCGAACTCGCCGGCCTTGGCGCCGAGGAGCCAGGCGTTGAGCTTGGCGCGGGTGGTGGTGACGATGTGAGTGGGGTTGTCGGACTCGCGGAGGTAGACGAGGTCGCCGTCGGAAGCGATCTCGATGCAGTTGGCTTCCTCCCCGCTGAAGCTCGGCTGCTGCCAGTTGAGGTGGTCCATGGCTACCTTCCTTGTACTCCGTGGCGGACGTGCTGGAGCAAGCCCGGGAGCCACGATAAGCGGGCGCACAGCCGCGTCGTTTCGGTCATGTCAATTCGTGCGACTCGTTGTGCTATTCCCTTGGGTCCTCAGTCGTTCCTACACTGAGACCCCGCCGCACGGGGGCTGCGGGAACCAGGTTGCCGACGGGCCCGGGGGAGGCGCGTGTGAACGACCGTGGCTGGGACGAGGACGATGCCCGGCCGTACTTCTTCCTCTCCTACGCGCACACCCCGAAGGCCGGCACGCGCGGAGCCGGTGATCCGAACCACTGGGTCCGCCAGCTGTACCGGGACCTGTGCGAGGCGGTGCTGCAACTGACCACCGTCCCGGCCGGGGTGCCGGTCGGCTTCATGGACGAGTCCATGCACCAGGGGGAGTTGTGGGCGGAGCGGCTGTCGGAGGAGCTGGCGACCTGCCGGGTCTTCGTACCGCTGTACTCGCCCCGCTACTTCAACAGCGTCCCGTGCGGGCAGGAGTGGCATGCCTTCACCCGCCGCCCGGTGTACCCGGCGACGATCGACGCGGAGCGCACCAGCGGCATCGTGCCGGTGCTGTGGGCGCCGATGAGCCGCTACCGGCTGCCCAAGGTCGCCAGTGAACTCCAGTTCAACCACGCCAGTTTCGGGCCGGACTACGCCACCGAGGGCCTGTACGCGCTGATGAAGCTCACCTACTTCCGCTCCGCCTACGAGCTGGCCGTGCACCGGCTGGCGGCGCGGATCGTGCAGGTGGCGGAGGAGACGGTGATCCCGGTCGGGCGGCGGCTGGACTTCAACGGGCTGCCCAGCGCCTTCGACGTGAGCGCGCCGACCAAGCAGCTGCGGATCTCCGTACTCTCCTACCATCAGGGTGAGGTGCCGCCCGACCGCAATCCCGACTTCTACGGCGCCCGGCGCACCGACTGGCACCCCTATCGACCGGCCGGCTCGCCGATCGCCCAGCACGCGGTGCGGCTGGCCCGGCAGTTGGGGTTCCAGCCGACCGTGCACGAGTTCGACGACGAGGTCGAATCCATCATCGAGGGGGAGGCGGCCGCCCCCGGCCTGCTCCTGCTCGACCGGTGGGCGCTGCGCGATCCGGACCGCCGGGAGCTCGTCCGCCGCTTCGACCGCTCGGACGCCACCTGGGTGAGCGTCCTGGAGCCGTGGAACACCGAGGATCCCGAGTGCGAGGAACGCGGCGGCGAACTCGGCGAGTTGAGCGACCAGGCGCTGCGCATCACCCGGCGGGCGAGCCGCCCCAGCTTCCTCGGCGTGACCGGCCCGACCGGGCTGAACACCCTGGAGGACTTCGACGACGCGCTGCCCCGGGCCGCCATGAAGGCCAAGTACGCCTTCGAGGGCCGCACCAGGGCCGAGCCGGAGGATCCGCCGCCGCCCCGCCCGAACCTGCGGGACGCGTTCCGGCGCGGCCCGGGCGCGGCCCCGTTCGGCCGCGAGGCCCCCTTCGGGCAGGACGGCTCCGGAAGCGACGACCACCCAGACCGTGACGACGGCGATGACCCCGATGACGGGATGGCGCCCTTGGGAGGACGACCCAGATGAGCGAGAACCCCACCAGGAACTTCCGCCTCGGGGGCCTCACCGTGGCCGAACTGGCCGCCCAGCGGGAGGCCGAGCGACGGTCCGTGGAGCAGGACCGCAACGGTCGGATCATCACCTTCTACTCCTACAAGGGCGGCACCGGGCGCACCATGGCGCTCGCCAACACCGCCTGGATCCTGGCCGCCAACGGCTACCGGGTGCTCACCGTGGACTGGGACCTGGAGGCGCCGGGCCTGGCCAAGTTCTTCCACCCCTTCCTCGACCCGGCCTCGCTGGCCGGCACGACCGGGATGATGGACCTGATCGCCGAGTACCGCGAGGAGGCCCTGCGCCCGGTCGAGCACGCCGAGGGCTGGCACCTGGACTTCGCCAGGGTGCACCCGCACGCGCTGTCGCTGTCCTGGCCGCTGTTCCCGACCGGGGGCAGCCTGGACTTCCTGTCCGCCGGCCAGTTCAACCGGGACTACTCCGAGGCCGTCACCCACCTGGACTGGGACATCTTCTACGACCGCTTCGACGGCGGGCAGTTCTTCGACGCCCTCAAGGCCGACATGAGCAAGCGGTACGACTACGTGCTCATCGACTCGCGCACCGGACTGTCCGACATCGCCGAGATCTGCACCGTCCAGATGCCCGACGACCTGGTGGTCTGCTTCACCCTGAGCGACCAGTCCATCGACGGTGCCTCCCGGATCGCCCAGCACATCCACGACCGCTACCGCGAGCGCGGCATCCGCATCCTGCCCGTCCCGATGCGCATCGACGAGGGCGAGAAGGAGAAGGCCGACGCGGGCCGCTCCCTCGCCCGGGTCCGCTTCGACGGGCTGCCGACCGGCCTCAACGGCGAGGAACTCGCCGCCTACTGGGGCTCGGTGGAGATCCCGTACCGGCCGTTCTACGCCTACGAGGAGATCCTCGCCACCTTCGGCGACCAGACCGGCACCCCCACCTCGATGCTCGCCGCCTGCGAGCGGCTCACCGCGATGATCACCCAGCGCAAGGTCACCTCCCTGCCGGTCATGGACGAGGAACTGCGGCTGCGCTACGTGGACGCGTTCACCCGCCGCCGCCCGTCCGTCCCCGCCGACCTCTACCTCTCCTACGTCCCCGAGGACCGGATGTGGGCGGACTGGATCGAGTCCGTGCTCACCCGGGCCGGCTTCCGGGTGCTGCCCCGCGACCTCAGCGCCGGCACCGACCCGCGCGAGGAGACCGAACGCGGCATCGACGCCGCCTACCGGACCGTCGCCGTGCTCTCGCCCGCCTACCAGCGCTCCCCGCAGGCCCGGGCGCTGTGGGAGTCCGTGGTCAACTCCGACCCCGCCGGCACCCGGCGCCAGCTCGTCCCCGTCCGCGTCGGCGACGTCAGGCTCACCGCGCCCTTCAGCAACCGCAACCCCGTCGACCTCGTCGGCCGCGACGAGGCGCAGTCCGTCCAGACCCTGCTGCGCGCCCTCGGCCGCGGCGACGTCGCCCTGACCGAGTCCAACGGCGGCGGGCCGCGCTTCCCCGGCAGCAAGCCGACCGTGTGGGACGTCCCGCCGCGCAACCCCTCCTTCACCGGCCGCGCCGCCGTCCTGGAACAACTGCGCAACCAGCTGCGCGGCGGCATGGCGGCCGTCCTGCCCACCCCCCAGACGCTGTACGGGCTCGGCGGCGTCGGCAAGACCCAGGTCGCGCTGGAGTACGCGCACCGGTTCATGTCCGACTACGACCTGGTCTGGTGGATCGACGCCGAACAGACCGAACTCGTCGCCCCCGCCCTCGCCGACCTCGCCCGCCGGCTCGGCCTGCGCGTCGGCGACTCCGTCACCGAAGCCGCCGAGGCCGCCCGGGAGGCGCTGCGCCGCGGCGTGCCCACCTCGCGCTGGCTGCTGATCTTCGACAACGCCGACGAACCGGCCGAGATCCGCCGCTTCTTCCCCGGCGGCTCCGGCCACATCCTGGTCACCTCCCGCAACCAGGCGTGGACCGGGCACGCCGAGGCGCTGGAGGTGGACGTCTTCACCCGCGGCGAGAGCGTCGAGCACCTGTGCCGGCGCGCCCGCGGCCTGTCCCGCCCGGACGCCGACCGGGTCGCCGAGGCGGTCGGCGACCTGCCGCTCGCCGTCGAGGTCGCGGCCGCCTGGCTGGACACCACCGGCACCCCGGTGGAGACCTACGTCGCCCAACTGCACGCCGAGGCGGCCCGCGCGCTGGCCGTCGCCCGCCCCGCCGACTACCCGACCCCGGTCGGCGCGACCTGGAACGTCTCCATCGGCCGGCTGCGCCAGCAGTCCCCGGCCGCCGTGCGGCTCCTCCAGCTCTGCGCGTTCTTCGCGCCCGAGCCGATCTCGATGAACCTCTTCTACAGCGACCAGATGATCCGGGCGCTCGTGAAGTACGACGCCGACCTCAGCGACAAGTTCATGCTGGGCAAGGTGATCCAGGCGATCGGCCGGTACGCGCTGGCCAAGGTCGACGCCGGCAGCAACAGCTTCCAGGTGCACCGGCTCGTCCAGGCGGTGATCCGGGCCGAGATGACCGACGACGAACAGGAGATCGCCGTCCACGAGGTGCATCGCATCCTGACCGGCGCCCGGCCGGTCCTCGGCGACACCGACGACCCCGCCAACTGGCCCGCCTTCGACGAGATCTGGCCGCACCTGTCGCCCTCCAAGGCGCACAACTGCGACGAGGCGGACACCCGCCAGCTGCTCATCGACCGCGTCCGCTACCTCTGGAAGCGCGGCGAACTCGACCGCGCCCGCGACCTCGGCCACGCCCTGGACACCGAGTGGACCAACAAGCTCGGCGAGAACGACCGGCAGACCCTGCTGCTGCGCTTCCAACTCGCCAACGTGCTGCGCTCCCAGGGCAACTACGCGGAAGCCCTGGCCCTGGACGAGGACACCCTGGAACGCCAGCGGGCCCTGCTCGGCGAGCACCACCCGTACACCCTGATGACGGCCGGCTCCCTCGGCGCCGACCGCCGGGCACTCGGCCGGTTCCAGGCCGCACTCGACCTCGACCGCGAAATCCTCGACCAGTTCCGCGAGTTGTTCGGCGACGACAACCCGCGCACGCTCTCCATGGCCAACAACCTGGCCATCGACTACCGGCTCGTCGGCAACAGCGAGGCCGCCCGCGAACTCGACCAGGAGACCCTCGACCGGCGCACCGCCGTCCTCGGCCCCCGGCACCCCTACACCCTCTCCACCAAGTCCAACCTCGCCCGCGACCTGCGCGAACTCGGCGACTACCGCGGCTCGGTGGACCTGCTCCAGGAAGTCACCTCCGACCTCGGCGACGTCCTCGACCCCGACCTGCCGGAGAACCTGCGCAACGCCAAGTCGCTGGCCGTCTCACTGCGCCGCATCGGCGCGCTCGCCGAAGCCCGCCGGATCACCAAGGAGACCTACGAGCGCTACCTGGAGCGCTACGGCGCCGACGCCCCCGACGCGCTCGCCTGCGCGCTCAACCTGGCCGCCGACCACAGCGCCTCCGGCGACAAGGAGGCCGCCCGCGACCTCTGCTCCACCGTCTTCGAAGGCCACCGCCGCCTGTTCGGCGACGAACACCCCTTCACCCTGGCCTGCGCCAACAACCTCGGCATCTACCTGCGCGGCAGCGGTGACATCCAGGGAGCCATCGAACGCGGCCGGCTCACCGTCGAGGGGCTGACCGACTCCGTCGGAGCGGACCACCCGTACACCCTCAACGCGGTGATCAACCTGGCCAACGCCTACGGCGACGACGGCCAGATCGGCCTCGCCGAGGAACTCGGCCGGGCCGCCTACCAGGGCCTGTGCGAGCGCTACACGCCCCGGCACCCGGACGCCGTCGCCTGCGAGGCCAACCTGTCGATCACCCTGCGCTCGGCCGGCCGGCACACCCAGGCCGCCGAACTGCGGGCCCGCGCGATCGGCGAGCTGATCCGGCAGTTCGGCGAGGAGCACCCCAACACGGTCGCGGCGCGCGGCTGGAAGCGGATCAACCGGGACCTGGAGCCGCAGCCGGTGTAGGCGAGCGACCGGGGGCGGCGAGTACGCTGCGGGACCATGAGCGAGCAGACCCCGCCCCCGGTCCTGGTCACCCGGCGCCTCGCGCCCGGGGTGATCGAACGGCTCACCGCGCGCCACGCCGTCACCTGCCACGACTCCGACCGGGCGATGGACCGGGCCGACCTGCTGGCCGCCGTCCGCGGCCGCCGCGCCGTGCTCACCACCCTGGACGACCGGGTCGACGGCGAGTTCCTGGACGCGGCCGGGCCGCTCCTGGAGATCGTCGCCAACCATGCCGTGGGGCACCACAACATCGACCTGGCCGCCTGCGCCGAACGCGGCGTGCTGGTCTCCAACACCCCCGGCGTGCTCACCACCGCCACCGCCGACATGGCCTGGGCGCTGCTGCTGGCCGCCACCCGCCGCCTCGGCGAGGGCGAGCGCCTGCTGCGCTCCGGCAGCCCCTGGACCTGGGCGCCGAACTTCCTGCTCGGCATGGAGCTGGCCGGCACCCCGCTGGGCGTGCTCGGCATGGGCCGGATCGGGCAGGCGGTGGCCCGCCGGGCCCGCGCCTTCGACATGCCGGTCAGCTACCACAACCGCCGCGAGCTGCCGCCCGAGCAGGCCGACGGCGCCACCTGGCGGCCGCTGGAGGACCTGCTCGCCCACTCCACGGTGCTGGTCGTCACCGCCCCGCTCAGCGCCGCCACCCGGCACCTGCTGGACGCCCGCCGCCTCGCCCTGCTGCCGCGCGGGGCGGTGGTGGTCAGCATGACCGCCGCAGTGGTGGACGAGGAGGCGCTGGCCGCCGCGCTGGAGTCCGGCGCGCTGTTCGCCGCCGCCGTGGACAACTTCGAGCACGAGCCGGCCGTCCCGTCCGCGCTGCTCGCCCAGGAACGCGCCGTCCTGGCCCCGCACCTGGGCAGTGCCACCGTCGCCACCCGGCAGGCGATGGGCGGCCTGGCCGTGGACAACGTCCTGGCCGTGCTGGGCGGGGGAGCGCCGGTCACCCCGGTGACGGCCTGAGGCCTCAGCCCGCCGCCCAGGCCAGGGCGGTGGTCAGCACCCGGAACGCGCCGAAGTGCGCGGCGCCGGGCTCCAGGAAGAGTTCGGCGCCGGGGATGTGGTCGCCCAGCCAGCGGGAGTGCTCGACCGGGGAGAACTGGTCGTCGGTGCCGTGCCACAGCCAGCTCGGCACCGCGATGTCCTCGACCTTGAACCCCCAGTCGGCGGTGAACGCCAGCACGTCGTCGATCCAGCCGTCCGCGCCGTGCCGGAACGCCTCCCGGTAGTTGCTCTGCAGCATCCGCCGCAGCCCGTTGTCGGCCACCACCTCCCGGTCGGCGGGCGACAGTTCGGGCCGCAGCCCGTTCAGCAGCCGGACCGGGTCGTCCTTGATCTGCCGGGAGCGGAACTCCATCGCGTCGGCGATCCGGCCGTGCCCGCGCTCCGCCTCCTGGTAGGCGTGCACGTTCGACGGGGTCATCCCGGCGTACCAGTCCAGGCCGGCCGCGTTGCGCGGCGCCAGGCCGACCAGCACCGCCACCCGGCTGACCCGCTCCGGCAGCAGCGCCGCGCAGGCCAGCGCGTGCGGGCCGCCGCCGGAGCGGCCGAGCACCGCGAAGCCGTCCAGCTTGAGGTCGTCCGCGATGGCCCGCACGTCGGCGGCCGCCGCGCTCACCCGGCGGCCGAACTGGCGGGTCGAGTCGCCGTAGCCCGGCCGGTCGTAGGAGATCAGCCGCACCCCCAGCCGGTACAGCACGGTGCTGCGCGGGTGCGGGCCCACCCGGCTGCCGGGCATGCCGTGCAGCAGGAACACCGGGCGGCCGCGCGGGTCGCCCAGGGATTCGACGGCGAGGGCGCGACCGTCCGGGGCCTTGACCATCCGTAACGACACCTGCGGCCTCCTCAGTGGTCCCGGTCGGTGGTGGTGCGGATCTCCCGGCGGGCCTGCCAGGTGGTGTGCTCGCGGGAGACCGCGTCCTCGGCGTCCCGGGCCAGCCGGGCCCAGAGCTCCTCGGCGTCCGCCGACTCCACGTCCAGCCGGGCCAGTTGGCGCCGGATGAGCTCCAGCTCGTCGGCGGCCAGCCCGTACGCGGCGGCCAGCGGGCGGTACTGGCGCAGCTGCGCCCACGCGGTGATCGAGGCGGCCACCGCCGAGACGGTGCCCAGCGCGTCGTAGGTGAACGCGCCGAGCGCCCGCAGCACCGCGAGCACCAGCCCGAGCGCCGGGAGCACCACGCCCAGCACCCCCGCCAGGGCTCCGGCCCGGGCGCAGTACCGGGACTTGGCGCGGTACCAGTCGTGCTGCACCTGGATCCGCTCGCTCAGGTACACCTCGCGCCGCACCGCGAGCGGCTGCTCGCGCAGGTCGCGCATCGCCGCCGTGATCCCGGCGAGCTCCGCCCCGGCGCCCGGCGTGACCACCCGGCTGTCCCGGAAGGCGCCCAGCACCCCGCCGAGCTGGACGCGGTACAGGCCCTCCGCGTCCGGCAGGGTGTGCGGCGGCGGCTGGTAGGCGTCCGCCCGGACGGCGAACTTCCAGGCCAGCGTCTTGACCGACTCGGCGGCGGCCCGGCCCTCGTACCAGAGCCCCTGCGGGTTCTGCCGGCTGATCACCACCGCGAGGACGATCGCGCCGAGGTAGGCGGCGGCCGCCGGCCAGGCCCACGGCTCGCCGTCGGCCGAGCCGGTCGCGGCGGCGGCCACCAGCAGGAGCAGCTCCCAGGCGGAGAGCAGCACCGAACGCCGCTGGCCGCGCAGCGAGGCCGCGTCGGCGGCCCAGAAGAACCCGGGCAGCAGTTCCCGCTCGCGCACCCACCCCGTCCGTCCCGCCCCAGACGCCATGTCCGGCCCCCACCCGTCGCTCCGGTCGCACCGCCCTCCTGCCCCGGGCGGCTTCCCGGTACGCCTGGCCCGCCCCCGGGCAGCCCGCAATGGCCGGGATGCCCCGGTGGATTGTCCGGCCCGGGTACGTTCGGTGGGCGGGCGGACACCCTGCGTGGCCCGGCGTGCCCGTGGGCGCGACCGGTGGGCGTCAGTAGGTGTAGAGGATCCGGTCGGCGTTGTCGGCCATCTGCTTGGCGTTCCACTCGGTGCCGCCGGGGACGTTGCCGGAGCGGAACAGCGGCGGGGCCGCGGTGGTGCCCTCGGCCGCCGCGTCGGCCAGCCGGCCGACCGCCGAGGCGACCACGGCCTGCATGAGGGCGCTGGTCACGATGGTGGAGACCGGGCCGAAGGTGGTCTCGGCGGCCGGGTGGGTCAGCTCGCCGTCCCCGACCGCGATCTTGCTGTCCAGCACCACGTCGCAGTTGTCCTTCAGGTACGTGCCGGACGGGTGCGCCGGGGGCACCTCGCCCGGGTACGCCAGCGAGGTCACGCCGATCACCTTCAGGCCGCGGTCCCGGGCGTACCGGGCCAGCTCGACCGGCATCACCTGGCGGCCGGACAGCGAGATCACGAACAGCAGGTCGCCGGAGGCGGCCGGGGTCAGGTCCAGGGTGGTGGTGGCCAGGCCGGACACCCGCTCCAGCGCGCTGGCCAGCGGCGCGGGCATCACCGTCACCCCCGCCATCCCGGGGACGTTCAGCAGGTTCATCGGGACGAGTCCGCCGGCCCGGTAGACCACGTCCTGGGCCGGCAGCGCGGAGTGCCCGGCGCCGAAGGTGAACACCCGGCGGCCCTCGGTGATCGCCTCGGCGAGCAGTGCCGCGGCGGCCTCGATGGCGTCGGCCTCCTCCTCCCGGACCCGCTGGAGATGGGCGATCGCGGCGTCGAAGTACCGGCCGACCAGGTCGTTCATCTGTTGCCTTCGCTCTCTGCCGGTGGGGGAGCCGGCCGGGTGGGGCGGGCCGGGAGGGTCCGGGCCGCCAGTGGAGAAAGCTACGGCGAGCACCGTGGCGCCCCGGCGGCACCGCTGTCAACAGGAACGAAAACCGGGACCCGGGGCCCTTGCGCGGGCCCGGTTGTCGGTGCAGTACGTCAGAATTGGCGGTGAGGACACCGAAGAACGGAGCCAGCGGCGATGTCTGGGCTGATCGACACCACTGAGATGTACCTTCGCACCATCCTGGAGCTGGAGGAGGAAGGCATCGTTCCGATGCGCGCCCGGATCGCCGAGCGATTGGAGCAGAGCGGCCCGACGGTCAGCCAGACGGTCGGCCGGATGGAGCGCGACGGGCTGTTGCAGGTAGCGGGGGACCGACACCTCGAACTGACCGACGACGGGCGCCGGCTCGCCGTGCGCGTCATGCGCAAGCACCGCATCGCCGAGTGCCTGCTCGTCGACGTGATCGGCCTGGAGTGGGAGCAGGTCCACGAGGAGGCCTGCCGCTGGGAGCACGTGATGAGCGAGACGGTCGAGCGCAAGGTGCTCGCCATGCTCGGCCACCCGACCCAGTCCCCGTACGGCAACCCGATCCCGGGCCTGGACGAGCTGGGCGACGCCAAGGCCGAGGGCGAGGGCTTCGACGCCGCGCTCGTCCCGCTGGACACCGTCAAGCCGGGCGACGGCGGCGCCAGCGTGGTGGTCCGCCGGATCGGCGAGCCGATCCAGACCGACGGCGAACTGATGCGCACGCTGCGCCGGGCCGGGATCCGGCCGGGCTCCACCGTGCGGGTCAGCGCCGGCGTCGGCGGCGTGCTGGTCGGCACCGGGGAGAACGCGGCGGAGCTGGGCAAGGACATCGCCCAGCACGTCTTCGTCGCCCAGGCCTGAGGAACGCGCCCCCGGGCCCGGAGGAACGCTTCCGGGCCCGGGGAACGTGCTTCCCGGAACGACGCGAAGGGCCCGCTGCTCCCCGTGCAGCGGGCCCTTTCGCCTCCCCGTTCCCTCCCTGTCCCCTCCGTCCCTCCCTGTCCCCTCCGTCCCCTCCGTTCCCTCCCGGCCCCTCCACCGCCTCGCCCGGCTTCCCCGTCCGAGCGCTCCCTCCGGCGTCCCCTCGCACCGCAATTCCTCCCCTCGGCCGATCATGGCAATCCTTGAGCGCTGTCACTCGTCCGGGGGGCTTTCGTCCATGATCAGCGGGTACACGGAGGCCTTATCCGCACATGCGTGTGACGGGCCTCGCCTCCGGTGGGAGACAAGGCCCGTCAGCCGGGCGCGGGGTGTCGCGCGCTGCGCGCCCTCACCCGATAGGCGGAGGGCGGCCGTTCACGGGGCGGTGAATCGAGGCGGTTCACGAGGCCGCTCACGAGACGGTGAACCAGGGCGGTGAACCAGGGCGGTGAACCGCGGTGGTGAACCAGGGTGGTGAACCGCGGCGGTGAATCGCTGCCGTGCCCGGTCAGCGCACCGCTGCCGCCGGCTGGGCGGGCTGGGGGTGGGCGGCCGCGGGCGCCTCGCGTCCGCAGGCGTACGCGAGCGGGCTGATCAGCTCGGCGGCGTCGGGCAGCCAGCGGTTGAGCGCCGAGGGGGAGCGGGCCCACTGGGCGTAGCCGGTGCCGCCGATCCGGGAGGGCGGGGCGACCGTCCAGTCCCCTTCGCCGCGGGCCACCAGGTCCAGCCGGCCGGGCGGCCAGCCGAGCTTGCGGAGCATCTCCGGCAGCTTGGCCGCGACCCCGGGCAGCACCAGGAAGTGCAGCCGCCGACCGATCCGGCCGGGCGAGGCGGGCAGCACCGCGACCGGGCCCAGCTGGAGGTCCATCCGCTCCATCCGCGCCAGCGCCAGGCAGCCGGCCGTCTCCGGGACGTCCAGGACGTCGAAGGACCGGCCGGTGGGCAGCAGGATCGAGGCCTGCGGCCGCTCGGTCCACCAGCGCCGCACCGCCCCCGGCCCGGCGCTCGCCTTGCGGGCCCAGTCCGCGTCGAGCGGGTGGGCCCCCGGCAGCAGGCAGCGCCGGTCGCCGCAGGAGCAGCGGGCGGGCCCGTCGCCGTCGATCAGCCAGGCGCCGGGAGCGACCTCCCAGTGGCGGTTCTCGGCGTAGCCGACGGCTTCGACGAGCAGCGGGGGCAGTGCGGCGGTCTTGCCCTGGTCGGGGGAGTCGGGGATGTCTTCCACGCGAAGCTCAACTACCGTGTGTGAGGCTGGTTACGGCCCGGCGCAAGCCGGTTGGGCGCATACCGGCAATGTCACCCGAACCGGTTACTCGACCGAGTTGAGGCGGGCGGGGGCAGGCGCAGTGGGGGCGCACAGGAGCATTTCCCAGGGCGCGTGGGGGGTGCGGATCGTCACCGTGGGTATCCCGCTGGCGTTGCTGATCGCTAACCTGGTGTCAGATTCCTTGGACGGTCGGACAGTCGGCAACAGATCAGCAGAATCGTCGCCCGCCGGCCGGGACCGGAGGGTGTGGGGAGGCGAAACCCAATGGCCGCAAGACCACTCGTCGCACGACAGCCCAACGAGCGTCTGCAGCAACTGATCCAGGAGGCCAGCTGCTCCAACGCCGGCCTGGCCCGGAGGGTCAACCTCTGCGGCGCCGAGCACGGTCTGGACCTGCGCTACGACAAGACCTCCGTCGCCCGCTGGCTGCGCGGGCAGCAGCCGCGCGGGCAGGCACCGGCCGTGATCGCCGAGGCCCTCGGCCGCAAGCTCGGCCGCAGCGTGTCGGTCGAGGAGATCGGCATGGCCGACGGCAAGAACCTCAGCTCCGGCATCGGGCTCCAGTTCGCGCCGACCCTGAACGCCGCCCTGGAGCAGGTCTGCGAGCTCTGGCGCAGCGACGTCGG
Source organism: Kitasatospora sp. NPDC098663 (assembly GCF_044760075.1). Classification (NCBI taxonomy): domain Bacteria; kingdom Bacillati; phylum Actinomycetota; class Actinomycetes; order Kitasatosporales; family Streptomycetaceae; genus Kitasatospora; species Kitasatospora sp. NPDC098663. Next base: position 76,764 of record NZ_JBIWAP010000044.1, read on the forward strand.
GCGGCGGGACTTCCTGACCGGGGCCACGGTCGCGGCCTCCGCGCTGGTGGAGCCCAGCCGGGACTGGCTGATCACCCCGCCCGACCCGGTGGTGGCGCGCACCGGCGGCCCCCGGGTCGGCCCGACCGACGTGGCCGCGATCAAGGCCACCACCGCGATGCTGGTCGACCTGGACCACCGCTTCGGCAGCGGTCACGTGCGCCCGGTGGTCGTGCACTACCTCAACTCGGTGGTCTCCAGCCTGCTCGGCGGGGCGTACCGGGACGAGACCGGGCGCCAACTCTTCGCCGCGGTGGCCCGGTTGACCGAACTGGCCGGTTACATGGCGGTGGACACCGGCCAGCCCGGCCTGGCCCAGCGCTACTACATCCAGGCGCTCCGGCTCGCCCAGGCGGCCGACGACCGCGGCTACGGCGGCTACGTGCTGGCGGCGTCGATGAGCCACCTGGCGGCGACGCTCGGCAACCCGCGGGAGATCGCCCAGCTCGCCCGCGCCGCGCAGGAGGGCGCCCGGACGGTCGCCACCCCGACGGCGATGGCGATGTTCTACGCCGCCGAGGCCCGCGGCCACGCCCTGCTGGGGGATGCCCGCTCCTGCGAGGCGGTGTCGGCCAAGGCGCTGGAGATGATGGAGAAGCGTCGCCCGGAGGACGACCCGGACTGGATCGTCCACTTCGACGACGCCTACCTGTCGGACGAACTGGCCCACTGCCACCGGGACTTGGAGCAGGCAGGCCAGGCCGAGCACTACGCCCGCCGGGCGCTCGACCTGCACCCGCCGACCCGGGTCCGCCGCCGCGCGGTGGACCTCGTCCTGCTCGCCACCGCCCAGTTGCAGCAGCGGGACCTCGAACGCGCCTGTGAGACGGGCGCGCAGGCGGTCCGGCTGCTGAGCGGGCTGCGGTCCAACCGGGGCGTGGAGTACCTGGACGAGTTCCGGCGCAGGCTGGAGCCCTACCGGGAACAGCGGGTGGTCCGCGAGTTCCACGCCCGGGCGGATGCGGAGGCTGCCTAGAAGGCTCCTGAAGATCTTGTTGGTGGAGGGGCTGTCCCGGTTGGGGACAGCCCCTCCTGCGTTATGTGGTGGTGGGGGTGATGGCCCAGG